>JBAQGH010000073.1:0-15854 GCA_049287685.1 Solirubrobacteraceae bacterium
GGGCCAGCGCAACCGGCAGCTTCGTCACGGCAGGCGTTGGCGCTCTGGCGACCAAGGCCGCGGCGGGACTGGCGGTCGCGGCGATCGTGACGGCTGGGACGGTGGCGGCGGACCACGGCACGACCACTCCTCGGCGCCGCCATCACGCGCTTGCAGCCGCGCTTCCCGTTGTACACGCGAGCGAACCGGTCATTACACGCTCGAGCGCTCAGCCGGTGACGGTCTCCTCCTCTGTCCTGCCCGTGCACCGTGCAGCCGCTCTAGCGCGACGCCGTGCGGCCAAGAAGCCGAAGTCCCTGAGCGATTCCGCCCCGACGACCGTCGCCGCGATGGTCCCTGCTTCGACGGTTACCACGCCGACGGCCGCACCGGCGACTGTCCCCAAGCCGGCACCGCCGGTGACCGAGGTGACGACCGACTCGACCCAGCTGCCAAGCGCGCAAGCGCCCAGCACCACCACTGCTCCCGTCACGGTCACGCCGACCGAAACGACTGCCACGACACCGCCCACGAGCACCGAAGAAACGGCGACCACACCGCCGCCGGCGACGACCACACCGACAGCACCCACTTCGCCGCCGCCCAGCGGAGAAGCCGGCAGCGGCGTGACGACTCCAAACGTCGTGGTCAGCGTTCCTCAGCCGGTCACGCAGACCCCGCAGGACACGCCGTCCACAGACGGCACTGGGGAATAGCCCGGGCGACCAAGCCTGGCCGCTCCGCTGGTCCGGACTGACACCTTTTAGGCAGCGGACCGGGATCGACCAGCCGGCAGGCAACGCTAGGGCGCCTGACCTGTCTCCCTAGCCGAACGCGAACGTCTTCAGCGGCGTTTCGAGCACTCCCGAGCTTGCCACCGGCTTTGAGACGCTTGCCGGTTCGTTGCTGAGCATCTCGACGACTACGCCCTCGCTTGCGCCGTGGCGCGGTGGGATCAAGATCACGTCGCGTCCGTAGAGCTTTTGTCGGTCGACGAGCGCGCTGTAGAGCACCTGATAGCCGGCCAGCGTCGAGCTGATGCGGGTCTTGCCCTCGCCTTCCAGCCTGAAGGCGGGGAAGCGGGTTGCCAGTGTGCGCGTGTAGGCAGCGGCAGCCAGCGGCAGCTCGCCGGTGACGCTGCCGCGATATGAGCCGATCGCCAGAGGGGCTACGGCGTAGGAGTCCTTGAGCTTCCCCCCTGAGCTGCGCGTGACCTTCACGAAGCCGCCCGGGTTTGGAGCTGTCCTGTAGAGGCTTCTGTATTCGAAGCTGAAGGGCACAACGCCACCCTGCGAATAGGAGGCATTGAGCAGACTCAGCACGAGCGCGATCATCAACGCCAGCAGGCCAGCCCCGGCCGCGATCAAAAGCGCGCGCACGGTCGGAGCCGCCGAGCGCCAGCGCGGCTCGAGCAGCTTTCCTAGCGTGGGGCCATATTGGGGCTTCAGCGGGATCGAGGTCATGGGTGGTAGCTGCGGTGGACGGTGACTGCGGTGGACGGTGGGGCGGTGGTCGGTGAGCTATGACGGCCAGGAGCCGATGAGGCCAGAAGCGGTGGGGGCAGGAGCTATGGGCTGTTCGCGGGCACGGGGCTATTCGCCGATCGAGAAAAGCGCCTCGAGGTCGTGCTTTGAGAACGCGGCGAAGGCGACCATCGTCTGCGTACGACCCACACCCGAGAGCTGGCCGATCCTGTCGGTGACGACATCGGCGAGCTGCTCGTGGTCGGGGACGCGCACGATCGCGACGAAGTCCCATTGGCCGGTGACCGAATACGCCTCGGCGACTCCCTCGATGTCAGCCAACTCGCCACCGAGCGTCGACAGCGCGTCACGCTCGGCTTCGATCAGGACGACGGCGTGGGTCATACTCATGGCGAATGGGTGCCGCCCGGCGCCAGCACGATCACCTCTGAGGAACCAGCGGCCTCGACGTCCGCCTTGAACGCTTGCGCGTCGGTCTCGATCAGCGGGAACGTGTCGTAGTGGCACGGGATCACCTGCTTGGCGCCGATCATCGTTGCCGCCTCGACCGCGTCGTGGCGATCCATCGTGTAGTGGCCGCCGATACACATCAGAGCCACGTCAATCTCGCCCGCCTGCTTGGAAATCAGGGCCAGATCGGAGAACAACCCGGTGTCGCCGAGGTGGTAGATCGTCTTACCACCGAACTTCACGATCAGCCCGGCCGGGGTGTTGACCGTGCCTTTAGGGGTTGTCGAGGTGTGCCAGGCCGGAACCAGCTTGGCCGAAACCCACGGGAGCTCGACGGTGCCGCCGATGTTCGGGTCGTGCACGTTCTCGAGGCCTTCCTCGCCCAGCTCGTTCGCGATCTCCACGATCGCTACTACGTGCGCGTTCGTGCGCTTGGCGATCGTCAGGGTGTCGCCGATGTGATCGCCGTGACCGTGCGTCAAGAGGATCGCGTCGGGACTCAGCTCCTCGGCCGCGACGGCTGCCTTGGGATTGCCCGTCAGGAACGGGTCGATCAGCACCGATGTGTCGCCGTCTGAGAGCTCGAAGGCCGCATGGCCGAGAAAGCGAATCTGCATGGTCAGTGCTCCTCTGTCGATGATTGGTTTTCTGGCGACTCCCATCCGCCGGGTACTCCATCACCAGTGGCTCCACCGCGCGACTCCCCGCCCACCGAATCCTCGATGGGCGGCTCGCTCGTTGCGGCAAGCTCGTGCGCCAGCTCGAAACCGACGGCGACGCCTACGAACATGCCGAGCCTGGTTTGCTCGGCAACCAGCGTGCTGAGGGCGCGAGCGCACTCCTGCTCGTCCTGCTCGCGCGCGATGCGGCGCACCTCGGCGTCGTGCACATCCCCGAACCAGCCGCCTTCGCTGAGCGCTTCGGCGAGTATTCGCTGGAGGGCCGGTGCCGCGTGCACGACAACGTCCTGTGCGTGCGCGAGACGTCCAGGTTCGACCAGCGCCTCAAGCGCCGTGTCAACTTCGGCTGCCGTGTAGGAACGGTCGGGCAAAGCCGTCCCATCATAAGCCGCTGGGAGCCGTCTGTCCTCCACCCATCCGACCCGCAGGTCACATCCACTCAAACCGCTCTCGCGCGACTCAAGCCGAAGCCGAGCGTCAGGCCGAGCGCCGCGCCGGTGACTCCCGCCAGCCAGCTGACCTCCGGGCGGGCGTATGGCATCGCCAGCAGCACTGCCGCGATCGCGGCAGTGGCCAGCAGGTCTCCGTCGTAGTACTCGCCGGCTCGCGCGGAAACCAGCTTGGGCGCGACCCACGCGCCCAGCAGCGCGAGCGCGCCCGCGTTTGCGCCGCTGACGATCGGAAACGTGTACACCGCCTCGGCTGCCAGGCCGCCGGTGATGCCGGCCAAGAAGAACAACATGAGTACCACGAGTGGCCCGTGGCGGCGCTCGATCAGCGTGCCGAACACGGCCACGCAGAGCAACGTGGCGAACATGAGCATACCGGCGGAGAAGCCGCTGCCATAGACGAACTGGCTGCTCAGCAACCGCCACCAATCGCCGTTTAGCGGGCCCAGGATCACAAGCTTGCCCAGATTCACGTAAGCGCCCTGGGAGGCGATCCATACGCCACAGCTCGCGGCTAGGAGGGCGATCGTGGCGTATGGCGAGGCGTCGACGCGCACGCCGGCGATCTCGCCGGTGCGCAAGCGGCCAAGCGAGGCCCGGCGCAGCGGGCTTTTGCCTGGCTCGCGTAGACGATCGCGCGGCAGCTTTGGCGCCCGACGTCGCAGCCTGTGTCCGCAGTAGGGGCACTCTGTGACGTATGGGCTGACCTCCGAGCCACACTTCTTGCAGACCACGAACAGATCGGCGCCTGAGGGCATCGGTCCATTCTAAGGGCGTATCTCGGCCCCCCGGCAAAGGTCCCGGCGATAGAGTGCAATCCTCCCTCGCCAGCGACCTGCAAGCGTCCTTGCCGGCGCGGCGGCGAGGCGGTACAAGCGACAGCTAAAGGAAACCGATCGATGCAACTCGGCTACGAGAAGAAGCTCTACATCCTCGCGTTCGACCACCGAGGCTCCTTCCAGAAGAAGTTCTTCGGGATCGAGGGCGACCCCGACCCTGAGCAGACCGCGATGATTGCCGACGCCAAGCACCTGATCTTCGAGGGGTTGCAGCGGGCCGTGGCCTCGGGAGCGGACGCCTCGGTCACAGGGGTGCTCGTCGACGAGCAATTCGGGGGCTCGGTCCCAGAGGAAGCACGCGCCCAAGGGCTGAAGCTCGCGATGCCTGCCGAGCGCTCGGGTCAGAACATGTTCGACTTCCAGTACGCAGATGAGTTCGGTGAGCACATCGAGCGCTTCGACCCGGATTTCACGAAGGTGCTCGTGCGCTACAACCCGGACGGCAACGCCGAGGAGAATGCCGAGCAGCTGGGCAAGCTGAAGCGCCTCTCTGACTGGTTGCACTCGAAGCAGCGCAAGTTCCTGTTCGAGTTGCTTGTGCCGGCCGAGGAGGCCCAGTTGCAGGCCGTGGGGGGCAGCAGCGATCGCTATGACTCGGAATTGCGACCAGAGCTGATGAGAGGCGCCATCGCCGCGATCCAGGATGCCGGCATCGAGGTCGACATCTGGAAGATCGAGGGCGTCGACGAGCGCTCGGACTGTGAGATGCTCGTCAAGCAGGCTCGTAGCGGCGGGCGCGACGGCGTCGTGTGCGTCGTGCTGGGTCGCGGCGCCGACGACGCCAAGGTCGACCACTGGCTCGAGCAGGCCGCTCCCGTGGACGGCTTCATCGGGTTTGCGATCGGCCGCTCGATCTGGTGGAACCCACTGAAGCAATATGTCGACGGCAAGATCGAACGCTCCGAGGGCGCCCGCCAGATCGCCGAGAATTATTCACGTTTCGTGAAGGTCTACGAACGCGCCGAAGGCAAGGCCCCCGTTGCCTAGAACGTGTCTCAAGACCCTTAGAGGGCATAGCCAGCCTTACTGGAGTCTCTCGCGATGAGGATGAGGCAATCACTCACTGAAATCGAGCGGGCCTTTGCCCGTGAGATTTCAATGGAGCGCCACCGGCGCGCGTCGCTTCGGCGTACTGCCGAGCAGCGTGCGATCAAGCGCGAGGTGGACCGGCGTCACAAGCGCGGCTCGGTCCGCTTCGTGCTGCTCGTGCTAACGCTGGTGCTGACCGCGGCCGTGGTGACCGTGATCATGTTCCGCACTCTGTACCTACTGCTCGGCTAGGAAGACTCGCCGAGCTTGTCCAGTGCGTCGTCCACCTCTGTGCGGACGGCGTCGCTTGAAGGACTGGCCTGCTCGCCCCCTTCGCGCTGGATCTCGACGTAGATCTCGGTCCGAAATACCGGGATGTCATGCGGCGCGTGGATGCCGATCCGCACCTTCTCGCCGACCACGGAAAGCACCGAGACCTCGACATCGTCGCCGATCATGATGCTCTGGTTGGGCTTGCGCGTCAGAACCAGCATCGGTTGCACCCTTCTAGTTGGCCATGGACGAAGGGCGAGATCGCCCCCGGCCCCGCCCTATCGGCAAGCATAGTCATCCGCTCCACTGAACGCGAGTGAGAGGCTTAAATGTGCGATCCGCAGCTTCGGAAGATCGGGCGAGCCGCTACCGGCTGCTCGCCCGCGAGCGTATTTCAGACGTTCGACGCGAGCCGGCCGAGCATGCGCTAGTCTCCCGGGCCGTTCATGGCTCGTAGATCACTGCGCCCGCACCTAAACCAGATCCGAAGCTGGGTACGACAAGGTCGTACCGATGCTTGGGTGGCCCATCAGCTCGAGGTCACCGTTCAGGAGATCGAGCAGTTCAAGCGCCAGAACGACCTGCTCGGCGACGACAGCCCTTCCGATGGCGCCCAGACGGCCGTCGCGTACCCAGAGGAGATCGACCTGCGCGCCGAGGACGACGAGTTGATCGCAGCCGAACTGGAGGCCGCGATGGAGGCCGAGCGAGAGAAGGCCGAGTCCGAAGCCGAAGCCGCCACTGCCGATGGCGATGGCGAGGACAGCGAGCCCGCGAGCCCGCGACGCAGACGCAGCCGCCGTGGACGCAGATCCTCGCGCGACTCGGGACCGCTCGAGGGCACATTCGACCACGGCGAAGAGGGCTACGGGCTATGGCTCGATCCCGCGATCCAGGACAACCCGATCTACGCTGAGCACTGGGCCGGGCATCGCCCGATCGAGGTCACGGTCGAAGAGGACCGCATAGTGATCCGCCGCACCGGCTCCGATTCTTAGCTCTCCGTCGGGATCAGGCGCCCGCCGGCGTAGTCGACCGCCTCGCGTAGGTAGCGCGCGAAGGCTGCGTCCACGACGGTCCGCGAATCCCACGCCCAAGGGTCCTCCGGGGCGATTTCCATCGCAAGCTGCAGGCACCATGAGGTGCCCCTGCCGTAGAGCTCGGCCAGCTCTTCGGCGGAGAAGCGCCCGCCAAGGCGTTTACGCAGCTCGACCACGAGCGTGTCCGCGATGCGCTGCAGCAAGTTCGACTGCTCAGGGCTTGCTCGGGAGAGGCGCCGCTCGCCCTCTCTCCACTGGTTGATGGCGTTCTCGAAGCCGGACACGAGGGCGAGGCTAGCAGCGACACTCCGAACCCCGACACGGTCGCCCCCGCGCTGAGCGAGGCCGGCATCGACGCCCCCACGCTGGGCGAGGCGAGACTGCCGAAACTCGCATCCCGAAAAGCCACCCCCCTTGCACGGACACGGACCAGATGGTTAGGCACCTAAATATCTGTGCGGTGCTCAAAAAATTCTGGGAGTTTCAGGACAACGTCATTTCAATTCCCAGGCAAGCCGCTCACGATGTAAGCCTGCTCCCCCGGATGGATCATGCCCAGCCGCCGCGCCTCTGCCTGCACAGTGCCGGGACTTGCTAGCAGCGCGTGCTCCTGCTGGAGAGCCTTGTGCTGGCGTTCGAGCACGCTGGCCTGGATATCGTCGCGCTTTGACTCGCCCCAGGCGGAGAACAGCCGCACGCCGGCACTCAGGTAGAGATAGACGATCGCCACCATCACGCCCAGCATCGCGATACGTCCCAGCCGATCCCAGCGCACGCGCGACATCGGTCTAAGCGAGGACGCCCGGCGGGCGCGCGGCGCTCTCGAAGCGGAAGCCGAGGCAGTGGGCATAGGGTCGCATTTCGCGCCCAACGGCCCAGCTCCTGCACCCATAGCCGATAGTTGCCACCTTTGAGTGCCGACCAGGCGCTCTACCGCAAGACGTTTGCGCGGGAAGCGCCCTACCGACCCGCGGCCGGCCGCCGCCGGCGAGCGTCAGCTGCGAAACACCGAGCGCCCCGGAAACTCGGCGTCGCCCCCAAGCTGCTCCTCGATACGCAACAGCTGGTTGTACTTGGCCACCCTGTCCGAGCGCGACGGCGCGCCAGTCTTGATCTGGCCACAGCCGGTCGCCACAGCCAGATCGGCGATCGTGACGTCCTCGGTCTCACCGGAACGATGGCTCATGACCGCGGTGTAGCCGGCCTCGTGTGCCATCGCGATCGCCGCGAAGGTCTCGGTGAGCGTGCCAATCTGGTTGACCTTTATGAGGATCGAGTTCGCCACGCCAAGCTCGATCCCGCGCGCCAGCCGCCCTGTGTTGGTGACGAACAGGTCGTCACCCACGAGCTGGACGCTCGCGCCGAGGCGGTCTGTGAGCGCCTTCCAGCCATCCCAATCCTGCTCGTCCATGCCGTCCTCGAGCGAGACGATCGGATAGCTTGCCGCCAACTCGGCCCAATAGTCGGCCAGCTCTATCGCGCTGAGCGTACGACCCTCGTGTTCGAGCACGTAGGCACCGTCCTCGAACAGCTCGCTGGTAGCAGGGTCCAGCGCGATCGCGACATCGGCGCCTGGCTCATATCCTGCGGCCTTGATACCGGCGACCAGCATCTCCAATGCCTCCTCGTTGGAGCCGAGGTCGGGAGCGAAGCCGCCCTCGTCCCCGCCGGCGGTGGACATGCCGCGCTCATGCAACGTGCGCTTGAGCGAGTGAAACACCTCCGAGCCGATGCGTAGGCATTCCGAGAAGCTGGAGGCACCGCAAGGGACGATCATGAACTCCTGGAAGTCCACCTTGTTGTCGGCGTGGGCGCCACCGTTGAGCACGTTCATCATCGGCACGGGCAAGACGCGGGCGGTCTCACCCCCGAGATAGCGCCATAGCGGCAGCCCCTCCTCGGCGGCCTGGGCATGGGCGGCCGCGAGCGAGACACCAAGGATCGCGTTGGCACCCAGGCGCGACTTGTTGGGAGTCCCGTCTAGCGCGATCAGCGCCTCGTCTAGGCCCTTCTGGTCGGCAGCGTCCATCCCGGCCACCGCGCCGGCGATCTCGCCGTCCACGCTTGCCACGGCGCGCGTGACGCCCTTGCCCTG
This sequence comes from Solirubrobacteraceae bacterium, assembly GCA_049287685.1. Classification (GTDB taxonomy): domain Bacteria; phylum Actinomycetota; class Thermoleophilia; order Solirubrobacterales; family Solirubrobacteraceae; genus Palsa-744. The sequence goes on from JBAQGH010000073.1 coordinate 8,319, forward strand.
CCAGCGCTCGCCGCCGTCGCGTAGCTCGGTGGCCTCGAACTCGCCGGTGGATGCACCTGAGGGGACCGCGGCGCGACCATGGACCCCAGAGCGCAACACGACTTCGGCCTCCACAGTCGGGTTGCCCCGGCTGTCGAGAATCTGACGGGCATGGACTCTCTCGATCTGGCTCATTGCTCTCCTTGGGGTCCCAACTCTTGTGGTCCGATCTCCTGGGGTCCGACACTCTCACGAAATCGCTGTGCCGCCGCACGCAGAGCCAACTCGGGGTCAACGTGCGCCAAGCGCGCCTCGTCGACAAGCTCGAACAGGCGCTCACCGATCGCCTCGAAGGATCGCCGATCTGCGCCCCTGGCGTCTGGCGCCTGGCCGCTGCCCGCGGATGCCGTCCGTGTTCGATCCTCCTCGGGCCGGTCTGCGGCCGCACGAGCGCCGCTAGCTGCTTCAGCCGACGCTCGATCCCCATCTGAAGGCCGCGCGGAGGGATGCAACCCCGCGGTGGCTGCCCTGCGCTGCAGCTTGCGTGCATACAGCAACGCCGGGAGGTTCTCCGGTACCTCGCCGAACACGCCCCGCTCGCGACCTGGTTCGTCCGCCTTGATCGCGTCCCAGTTGCGCAGCACCTCGCCCGCGTCCGCCACCTGTGTGTCGCTGAAAACGTGGGGGTGGCGACGGATCAGCTTCTGGCGGCAGTGCTCGGCGACCTGCCCGAGATCGCCCGCACCGCGCTCCTCGAGCAGCAGCGAGAGAAACATCACCTGGAAGAGCACGTCCCCCAGCTCGTCGAGCAGCTTGGCGTCATCCCCTTGATGCGCGGCGTCAGCAAGCTCATAAGCCTCCTCGACCGTGTGTGGCACGATCGAGCGCTCGTCCTGCTCGCGATCCCAGGGACACTCGCAGCGCAGCAGGTGCGTCAGCTCATCGAGCGCGAGTAGCGACTGTGAGTGATCTGGCGCTACGGCGTGGCCGTCGTGGTACCGGTGGACGTCTTCGGCGCTTTGTAGGACTTGCAGTCCTGCACCGAGTATTCGCTGCGGCATTCGGTGCGCGCCGTCCACTTCTTGCGGAAGTTCTTGACGAATTCGCTGACCGCCTTCTGCTGCTTTTCGGCGGTGATCTGCTGCTTGATTGTGGACTGCACGCTCGAGAGCGCCTGCTGGTTGCCCGGGATCACCTTCGTGACTTCATAGATGTAGTAGCCAAACGGTGTCTTGATCGGGCCGCCCAGCACTTTCACCTTTGCGCTGAAGACGGCTTCGTCAAGTGCCTTCTCCTCCTGGCCCTTGACCACGCCGGGGAGCGATCCACCCGCTGCCTTGCTGACCGGATCGATCGACACGGCCTTGGCGACGCTCGAGAAGCTCTTGCCCGATTCGACTTCTTTCTTGGCTTTTTCAGCCTGCGCCTGCGTCTTGGTGAGGATGATCGAGATGTTGCGCTTTTCGGGCTGTCCGTACTGAGATTTGTGCTGTTCGTAGTAGGACTGGATATCTTTCTGAGTGGGCTTGGCGCCCGCTTCCTTGCTGATCTTCTGCTGGAGCTTGGTCGAGAGCAGATCGAGCTTCACACGCAGCAACACATCAGAGACCGTATAGCCGGTACTGGTCAGGAACTTCTGGAAAGCCGCTTCGGTGGGGAACTGCTGACTCTTAATCTGGTTGAACTGCTTCTTTACTTCCGCGTCGGAGACCTTGACGCCACGTTCGGCGGCTTCAGAGAGCACCCAGTTGGCAGAGATCAGATAACCCAGCACCGACTGCTTGAGCGAGGTGTACTGCTGTTCGCACTGAGTCTTCAGCTGCGCGGCTGTGGGCTTTGGCTGGCCCTTGGCGGGCTTGGGCGCGGCGGCTTCGAGATGCGCGATGCAATTTGTGTAGGTGGGTGGGTCGGGCACCGGAACTTTGGGGGTCGCTGCGCCGGTCGTCGTCGAGGCCGAGCTCGCGTTGGCCGCGACGGTCATCCAGTGGTTGAACGTGGAGACCGTGATCGGTGTGCCGTTGACGTTGGCAACGGCATTACCGGGCACACCGCTGCTTCCGCACGCGGTGAGCACCACCCCTGTAACCAAAACGGCGCCGAGCGCCGCGATTTGACCCGTTAGCTTTGACACGACGCGGGCACTCTAGCGGAAACTTCCCATGCTGTGCTTAACGACTTCCTTAAAGGTGCCTAAGCGGCCTGCGAGGATGCTCGTTTGGAGGGCTGTATGCCACCCATCCGCGATTTGATGCACCCTTCAGATGCTCTCTTTGCCGAACGCTGGCTGAGGCGCGTTACGCAGCCTCGCGCACGATCGCAAGCAGCACGTCGGCGGCGCGCACGACTGTGGGAAAGCGTTGCTCGCCCTCCTCGGGAATACGCACGGAGACCTGCGAACGTCCGGACTCGTACAGCGCCTCGGGCAACTCCTCGCGCAGACGCTTGGCACGCACGGAGTCAAGCTCGATCGGCGTTACGGCGAGCCTGTCGCCACGAAAGCTGACGGCCTGCGCGCCGGCTTGGCCGAACTTGATGCGGGCGCGCTGCAGGGCCAAGAGGTTGGCGAGCGGCTCGGGCACCGGGCCGAAACGGTCCTCGAGCTCCTCGCGCAGGCGTTCGACGTCGGCCACCTCGAGCGCCGAGGCGACGCGCCGGTGGACCTCGATCTTGGCCTGCTCGTAAGGGACGTAGTCAGCTGGGACATAGGCGTTGACGTTGACGTCCAGGCGCACGGGCTCTGGAAGCTCCTGTCCCTGCTCGCCTTCGGCCGGGCCGGCTTGGCGCACCGCTTCGTCGAGCATCTGCATGTACAGCTCGAAGCCGAGCGCGGCGACGTGACCGGACTGCTCGTCGCCGAGCAGGTTGCCGGCTCCGCGGATCTCCAGATCGCGCATCGCGACCTTGAAGCCGGCACCAAGCTCGGTGTAATCCGACAGCGCCGACAGTCGTTGGGCGGCCTCTGGTGTGAGCGCCGCGGCGGAGTCGTAGAGCAGGTAGGCGTAAGCGCGCTCGCGGCTGCGCCCCACGCGTCCGCGGATTTGGTAGAGCTGGGACAGGCCGAAGACGTCGGCGTGCTCGACGATCAGCGTGTTGGCTTGAGGAATGTCGATGCCCGACTCGATGATCGATGTGCACACCAGCACGTCAGCGCCGCCCTGCAGGTAGTCCATCATCACCACCTCGAGCTCCCCCTCACCCATCTGGCCGTGGGCTACGGCGAAGCGCACACCAGGGCACAGCGCGCGTAGGCGCTCTGCCGTCTCGTCGATCGACTCGACCCGGTTGTGCATGAAGAAGGCCTGCCCTTTGCGCTCGTGCTCGCGCAGGATCGCGCGCTTGACTAGCTCCTCCTCGTACTCGCCCACGTATGTCTTGACCGGCCGGCGTCCCTCTGGAGGCGTCTCGATCACCGATATCTCTCGCAAGCCCGCGAGCGACATCTGCAGCGTGCGCGGGATCGGGGTGGCGGACATCGAGATCACGTCCACCTTCAGCTTGAGCTGGCGCAGCAGCTCCTTCTGCTTGACCCCAAAGCGCTGCTCCTCGTCCACGATCAACAGACCGAGGTCCTTCGCGCGCACGTCGCGCGAGAGCACGCGATGGGTACCGATGAGAATGTCAACTGCGCCGCTCGAGAACCCGGCGAGCGCGGTCTTCTGTTCGGCGGCGCTGCGAAAGCGCGAGACGTGCTCGACCGTGAACGGGTAGTCGGCGAGGCGCTCGGAAAAGGTGCCGTAGTGCTGCTGGGCGAGGATCGTGGTGGGCACCAGCATCAGCACCTGCTTGCCGTCGCCGGCGGCCTTGAACGCGGCGCGCAGCGCCACCTCGGTCTTGCCGTAGCCGACGTCCCCGCACACGAGCCGATCCATCGGGCGCGGCGCTTCCATGTCTGCCTTCACCAGTTCGATCGCTTCGAGCTGATCCGCTGTCTCTGTATAGGGGAAGCGCTCCTCAAACTCACGCTGCCAGTCTGTGTCTGGCTCAAACGCATGGCCGGCGCGGCGGCGACGCTCGGCGTACAGACTCAGCAGCTCGCCCGCCAGCTCCTGTGCGGCGCGGCGCGCACGCGCCTTCATCGCCTCCCAGCGTGTGCCACCCAACTTCGACAGCGGCGGCCCACCTTCCCCGCCGGCCCCCACATAGCGGGAGATCTTGGCGAGCTGGTCGGTGGGGACGAAGACCTTGTCGTCGCCCTGGTATTCGAGATAGAGGTAGTCGCGCGTGACCTCTGCGACCGTGCGCGTCTCAAAGCCCGCGAAGCGGGCGATGCCGTGGTCCTCGTGCACGACGATGTCACCTGTGCGCAGCTCGGTGAAAGAGCGCAATGCGCCGCGCCGCGTTGGGCCACCACCGACACCGGCGTCAGAGCCGCCGGGCCGCTCAGCGCGACGGCGGCGCAGCAACCGATGCTCTGGGAAGACGGCAAGCTTCAGCGATGGCGCAACGAAGCCCTCACGCAGGGACGCGGCGGCAAAGCGCAGCGAAGGCTCCAGTGGGGCACGCGTGACGTCAATGTCGGCGTCGAGCCAGTCGGCCTTCACGCGAGCGAGGTTGTAAGCGGCGCGCTCGCCTTCGCCACGCCTCGGGAAGGTGACAACGGTGCGATAGCCCGAGCGCACCAGCTTCTCGAGCTCCGGCTCGGCTTCGGCCAGCGAACGCGCGGCGGTGTCCGCAGCGGATGCCCGCAACTCGATCTCCTGACCGCTCGACATCGAGGACAGCCATATCTTCGTGCGCGCCCTCAAGCTGGACTGCACCTCCTCCGGGCTCACGTACAGGTGATGGGCATCCTCATCGGCAAAAGCAGCGCACACGTCGTTCCAGTGGTCGCCTAGCGCCGGTGCAAGCTCCTCCTCGGCAGCCACCATCACCTGACAACCAGATCCCGCCCCACCCCCGATCAGCTCGAGCAGCGCACCGAAGCGCTCGACGGGCAACAGCTCGGCGATGTCCGGCCGGCCCTCTGCTCCATCTCCCTCGCTCGAGCTGAACGCGCCTGTGGCGGCGGCAATCTCGGCCAGCTCGCGATGCTCGGGCGCGAGCTCGGCCGCCGGGGCGATCTCGACCTCTGCGATGTCGCCGAGTGAGCGTTGCGTGAACGTCGAGAACCAGCGCAGCGATTCGATCTCGATGTCGAACATGTCGACGCGCACGGCATGCTCCTCGGTGGCGGGAAAGACGTCGAGCAAGCCTCCGCGCAACGCGAACTGCCCACGCTCCTGGACCTGGTCGACGCGCTCATAGCCGGCGCCCACCAGCTCAGCCGCACACTCGTCGAGGTCAAGCAGCTCGCCGACGCGCAACGCGAACGAGCGCGGGCGCAACTCTGGGTCGGGGACCTTCTCCGACAGGGCCACGGCGGAGACCACGACCACCGGCGCATTCGCATCGTCTGTGGGCGATAGCAGTGCATCGAGCGCTGCGACACGCAGGCCGACAAGGTGCGGCGGCGGAGTCAAGTGCGACTCGTAGGCCACGCCACGAGACGGATAGAAGCGCACGCGTCGCGGCGCTAGCCAGGCACGCAAGTCTCCCGCCAGGTCGCGGGCAGCACGATCGTCGCCAACCACCACCAGCGTCGGTCGTGTCGCGTCGCGATCGACGAGCGCGGCGATCGCATAGGGGCGCAACGACGACGATACGAAAGCGTGCCCTCCCTCGCCGGCGAGTCTGATAGCGCCGGCGTCTTGATCGATGGCACCTAGAAGCGAACGCAGAGCCACGATCTATGCCTCGCCGAGCAGTACGCGCTCAACCGCCTGGCAGGCCCGGTCGATCAGCTCGTTCACTTCGCCGGAGGACTCGCGAAAGCGTCCGAGCACATATGAGGAGACGATCTCTGGATCGGTGGATTTGGGTCGTCCGACGCCGACCCGCACACGCATGAAGTCGGCGCCACCGAGCTCCCGCTTGAGCGACTTCAGGCCGTTGTGACCGGCGAGTCCGCCGCCGAGGCGTGAGCGCACCTCGCCGAACGGCAGATCGATCTCGTCGTGGACGACCAGCACATGGTCAAGTGGCGCCTTCAACGAGCCGCGGGCCGGGCCGACTGAGCGTCCCACATCGTTCATGTAGGTCTGCGGCCAGAGCAAGGCCACACGCTGCCCGTGCGCCCGCCCTTCGGCGACGCGTCCGCGAAAGCGATCCTTGGGGCGCGCGAAGCCCCAACGCGAAGCGAGCTCGTCGGCCACCATGAAGCCGACGTTGTGGCGAGTGTCGGCGTGCTCGCGGCCGGGATTGCCCAGCCCGACGATCAGCCAGTCAACTGGCGCCCCACCGCCAAAGGGGCGCAGAGCTACTCCTCGGCGGAGGCGCCGCCGTCATCAGAGGCCGCCTCGTCACCGCCGGACTCGCCGACGAGCTCGGTCTCGGATTCGATCTCGGACTCCTCCTCGGTCTGTAGGCGAGGTGCCGAGACCGCGGCCACCGTTGAGGCTAGGTCGTCGAGCAATGTGACGCCCTCGGGGACGGAAATCGCCTCCAGGGCAAGGGTGTCGCCGATGTTCAGCTCACCGAGCTCATGCACGATCGACTCGGGGATCGCGGTCGGAAGCGCTTCGATGTTCAGCTCGCGCATGAGCTGCTCGAGGATGCCGCCTTCCTTGACACCGGGGGTCTCGTCCGCTCCGGTGAGCTCTAGCAGCACAACCGCGTGGATCGGCTTGTCCAGGCGTACACGCAGCAAGTCGACATGGGTTGTTTCGCCGCGCACCGGGTCGCGCTGGGCCTCCTTGAGCACGACCGGCGTAGCCGTGGCGCCGTCGATGCTGAGGTCGACCACCGCGCCGGAGCCGGCGAGCGCGACTCGCAATTCGCGCGCGTCGACGCTGAAGCTGACGGGCTCGCCGTCGCCGCCGTAGAGCACGCCGGGTATGCGTCCGGTGCGGCGCAGGCGCCGTGCGGAGCGCGAGCCCTCGGGGTCGCGGCTTGCTACATCGAGCTTGGTGGTGGCTGTAGCCATAGGAGGTCGCGGACTTTAGCAATCCGCTTCGCCGGAGACCGGGCCACCCCCTGGCCATCGGATCGGCTCAGCGCGATGGACCGTCTCACAGGCCTGAGATCAGCCCTGCGGATTCAGCAGTTACCTTCGTTTGGAATTGGCTTGCTGAGCGCCAGTAGCGAAACCGAGATACCGGTAAAGAAGTCGCCGGTGCGCTTGACGTTGAGGCACTGGACGACTGGGAGCCGTCCGATCACGACCCACGCAACGCGCGTATGGCCCGTCGCTCCTCCCAGCGAATAGGCAGTGGCGGAGGTGAGCGAGACGATCTTGATCGAGCCACTACGGCGCAGACGGGTCGTGTTCCACTTGACGTCGGACACACAGTCGGGTACAGCCCGGCAGCCGGAGAGCTTTGCGAAGAGCGCCTGTTCGTTGCCCGCGGTCTCCGCTTCCAGGGCGGCGAGCACGTCGTCGCGTTCGACGTTCTCCGCCGAGAGGAAGCGCGCGAGCATGGCGCTGAGGATCAGGAATACGACGAGCACGAGCACGATCGGCACGATGTGCCTGCGCCGCAGCCGCCCGAGGAGATCGCGCAGCGGCGTCGGCCGTGAGAC
>JBAQGH010000074.1:0-12856 GCA_049287685.1 Solirubrobacteraceae bacterium
GCCCAAGGCGCTGCTACTGGTCGCGGGCAGGCGCCTGCTCGTCGCTCCCCGCGGGGCGACGATCGGGCGCAGCCGCGACTGCGACATCGTGCTCGAGGACTCGAGCGTCTCGCGCCGCCACGCCGAGCTACGCCCGGGTGGCCAAGGTTGGACGATCGAGGACCTCGGCTCGACCAACGGGGTGCGCGTCAACGGCAACACGGTCCACGGCCCGCGGGAAGTGCGCACAGGGGACCGCATCGAGATCGGCTCGACTGAGATGCTTTTCGAGATCGCTCCATGAACAACCTCGCGCCGGTGTCGGTGATGCTGAAGTTCGGCTTCCTGGCCGTCATGTACCTGTTCCTTCTGTGGGTGGCTCGTAGCGCTCTGCGCGACCTGCGCGGTAACGGGGCGCAGGTCTCAGCCCTGGACCGAGGCGCCGCGCAGGCGGGGACCGTGCCGGCCGACGCGACCGGTCTGCACTCGGCCTCGACGCTCGGCCCGGCCGACCTGCTCGGCCGCGAACCGCGCCTGGTTGTCGAGCGCGCCCCGGGTCACGAGCCGGGGATGATCTATGACCTTGGCGGCGATGTCGTCTTCGGCCGTGGCGACACCGCCGAGATACGCTTGAGCGATCCGTTCGCCTCCTCGCGCCATGCGCGCGTATACGAGCAGGGGAAGATCCTCGTGATCGAGGATCTCGGCTCAACCAACGGCACTTACCTCAACGAGGAGCTGCTCGACGGCCCACGCCCCTTGCACCCGGGCGATCGCGTGCGCATCGGCGACTCCGAATTCGTCTTCGAGGTCGACTGAGATGCGGCGAGTCACCGAAGTAGCCCACCACGCAAGTCGGTCCTCTCGGAGCTCGCTTGCCGACCGGGCTCCCGCTGCCGGGAAGAGCCGCTGATGCTGCGTGTGGCCGAACACTGGTCTGGCACCGACACCGGTCTGCAGCGCCGCGCCAACGAGGACTCGCTGCTCGTGCGCTCGCCGTTGTTCGTCGTCGCCGACGGGATGGGTGGTGCGCAGGCCGGCGAGGTCGCCTCGAGCGTCGCCGTCGACACCTTCCGCGCCGGCCTCGACGATGGCACTGATCCCGAGCGCAGTCTCGTAGCTCAGGTCGAGCAGGCCAACTCCCGCATCAACGAGCTCTCGCACAGCAACGCCGAGCACGCCGGCATGGGCACCACGATCACGGCCGTATACGTCGGTGAGCAGGACGTCGCGATCGCACACGTCGGCGACTCGCGCGCGTACTGCATGCGCGAAGGCGAGCTGCTGCGCCTCACAGACGACCACTCGCTCGTGGACGAGCTGATCCGCCAGGGCAAGCTGACCCCAGAGGAAGCCGAGGAGCATCCGCAGCGCTCGGTGATCACGCGGGCGCTCGGGCCGGAGGCGAGCGTCGAGGTGGATGTGCGCTCCTTTCGCGGCCGTCCCGGCGACGTCTATCTGCTCTGCAGCGACGGCCTGACGACGATGGTGGGGGAGGCCGAGCTGCTGCGACTGCTTGCATCGCACGAGCGTTTGGCAGACGCCGGCGAGGCGCTGATCGCCGCCGCCAACGATGCGGGCGGCAAGGACAACATCACTGTCGTGCTACTGCGCTTGGAGGAGGTGTTCAGCCAGGCTGAGCGGTCAGGCGACGGTCACACCACGATCACCGCCGTCGCGGCTGAGCCACTGGCCTCCTCGGCGCCAGGAGAACGAACTTCTATCCCAATTTCACAAGCCGAGACGGATGTGGCTGTGCGCGACGAGGAGTACGCCGAGCAGCCGAGCGTCAACGGCAAACAGGCCCACTCGCCGCCGACCCCGCGTCGCCCGCGCTGGCCCGAGCAAGCCTCGCAACCCACAAAAAGCGGCCGCCTGCGCAGACGCCTGCGCCGCATGCGCACACTCGTCGTGTTGTCCACCGTCGTCGGCCTGCTTGCGGCGGCGGCTTACTTGGCTTTGCAGTCGGTCTACTTCATCGGTACCAACCAGCGCGGGCTCGTGACGATGTACAACGGCCTGCCCTACGAGCTCCCCGGCAAAATCAAGCTGTACACGAGCAACTATGTCTCGGGCGTGAGCGCCTCGACGCTCGCGCCCACCCGTCGTCAGGCGTTGCTCGACCATTCGCTGCGCTCCGAAGGGGACGCCGCCGAACTGATGCGCGAGCTCGAACTTGGGCAGCTGAGCGAAGGATGAACCGTCCAATCGTCCGCTTGTATGGCCTGGTCGTGGTGCTGTTCGCGGTGCTGATCGCCTTCACCTCGCGCTGGACCGTCTTCGAAGCCTCGTCGCTGCGCACAAGCGAACTGAACGTGCGTGGCCTGCTTCAGCAGGAGCGGATCGACCGCGGGCCGATTCTGGCGGCGAACGGTGCCGTGCTGGCTCATAGCGTGCGTGGAGCCGAAGGCACCTATTCGCGCAGCTACCCGCGGGGGAGCGAGTTCACTGCGCCGGTCGGATATTCCTTCATCGAACGCGGACAGGTGGGTTTGGAGCTGTACCGCAACGCCGCGCTCGACGGCGAGACCGGCACCAGCGTGCAGAGCATCCTCGACCAGCTGCAAGGGCGCAAGCCGCAGGGCAACACGGTCGTCACGACACTCCAGCCCTCGGCTCAGCAGACGGCGATCACCGCGCTCGGCGAACACGAAGGCGCTGTCGTGGCGCTCGACCCGCGCACCGGAACGGTCGAGGTGATGGCCTCCACGCCGAGCTATGACGCAAACGCGGCCGCCTCGCGTCGCCGCTACGAACGGATCGAGCGCGAGCCCGGCGCGCCGCTTTTGAACCGTGCGGTGCAATATGGCTACGCCCCGGGCTCGACGTTCAAGGTCGTGACAGCCACCGCGGCGATCGACACGGGGCAGTTCACCCCGGAATCGACTTTGAGCGGGCACAACGAACTGCTTGTCTCCGGCTTTCCGCTGAAAAACGACGACAACGAGAGCTTCGGCGAGATCACGCTCACCGAAGCTCTCGCCCATTCGGTGAACACTGTCTACGCACAGGTGGCGGAGCGCCTCGGCAAGGCCACGATGGCGCGCTACATGCGCCGCTTCGGCTTCGACCGCAAGCCGCGGCTCGATTACCCGGCGAAGGAGATGTCTGCCAGCGGCGAGTACCTGAACGGAAATCTGATCTCGCCGACCAGCACGTACGTCGATGTGGGTCGCATGGGCATCGGCCAGGACAAGCTCGAGGTGACGCCGCTGCAGATGGCCGAGGTGGCTGCCACCGTTGCCAACGACGGCAGGCTGATGGTCCCTCACCTGACCTCCGCGATCGTCGAACCGGACGGGCACGTGCTGCAACGTGTCACTCCCAAAGTGCAGTCGATAGTGATGAAGCGCTCGACCGCGGCAGCGGTCACTGGAATGATGGAAGCGGTCGTCTACAGTCCTGGCGCGACCGGCACCAGCGCACAGATTCCCGGCGTGCGGGTTGCCGGCAAGACGGGCACCGCCGAAACCCAGATCGGCACGGCGATCAACAACGTTTGGTTCATCGCGTTCGCGCCTGCCCAGAACCCGACGGTCGCCGTCGCGGTCACGCTCAAGGGGGTGCCCGGACAGGGCGCCACGTACGCGGCGCCTGTGGCCAGACAAGTGATGGAAGCGCTGCTCCATGGTTGAGCGCCGCCGCTACCCGAACCGATGCAATCGGTATGAGCCCGCAACGCCAAACCCGTGTGCGCGCAAAGGGGGGTGTGTGATGATCAGCCTCTCACAGCGACCACGGGCCATCGGCCCCACCCAACAACTACGGGTCCTCCTATGAGCGCGATCGAGGCCGGCACGCTGATCGACGGGCGCTATCGCGTGTCCGAGCGGCTCGGTTCCGGCGGGATGGCCGACGTGTATCTCGCCCACGACACGCTGCTCGGCAGGCAGGTGGCGCTGAAGCTGCTGCACCACCGCTTCGCCGAGGACCAGGAGTTCGTCGAGCGCTTCCGTCGCGAGGCCTCCAGCGCCGCCGGCCTTTCGCATCCCAACGTTGTCGCCGTGTTCGACCGGGGCGAGTGGGACGGCACCTACTACATAGCGATGGAGTACCTGCCGGGGCGCTCGCTGAAGGCGGTCGTGCGCGAGCATGGGCCTCTGTCGCCATCAGACGCGACCGACATCGTCGTGCAGATCTTGCTGGCCGTCCGTTTCGCCCATCGCCGCGGGATCATCCACCGCGACATCAAGCCCCACAACGTGATCCTCGACGAGGAGGGGCGTGCGAAGGTCACCGACTTCGGGATCGCGCGGGCGGGCGCCTCGGACATGACGCTCACCGGCTCGATCATGGGCACGGCGCAGTACCTCTCACCCGAGCAGGCCCAGGGGCACGCGGTCAGCGAGACCTCCGACCTGTACGCGGTCGGCGTCGTTCTCTACGAGCTGCTCACAGGCAGCGTGCCCTTCGAGGGCGAGTCGGCTGTGACGATCGCGCTCAAGCAGGTTTCGGCGGAGCCGACCCCCCCGAGCCAGCGCAACCCCGAGGTGCCGCCTGCGCTCGACGCGGTCGTGATGCGCTCGCTTGCCAAGGATCCTCTGGCGCGCTTTGCGAGTGCGGACGAGTTCATCGCCGCGCTTCAGCAAGCGCGCGAAGGCATCTCCCCGGCTCCAGCTCCTGCCTTCAACGGTGCCCCGCCCACGCGGATGGCGGCCGCCGCCCTGGTCGTGCCGCCGCTACCACCCGAGGAGACGCACTCGCCTGAGGACGACGCGCGCAAACGCAAGCGTGCGTGGTGGATCGCCGCTGGCGTAGCGGCGCTCGCGATCGTTGCGGCCGTGCTGCTGTTGCTGCTGTTGCCAGGGTCGAAGGCAGGCCGCGTGAGCGTGCCGGAAGTGACGGGTGAGACGCAGCCGGCGGCGGTGACGTCGTTGCAGCGAGCCGGCCTTGCACCGGTGGTCTCATTGACATCCAACGCGGATGTCGCAAACGGCCTCGTGGTGGGCACCACGCCTCCTCACGGGACGCTCGTCGCGAAGGGCTCGCGCGTGAGTGTTTACGTGTCCTCCGGGCCGGAAACTCTCGGGTTGCCCGATGTCATCCACAAGACGAGCGACGAAGCGCTGAAGATCCTGCGCAAGAAGGGCTTCCGGCCGACCGTTCAAAACCAGTCGAGCAGCAGCGTCGAAAAGGGCTTGGTGATCTCCACCAACCCGGCCGCCGGCATCGAGGTGCAACACGGCAGCCCCGTCACGGTATACGTGTCCTCCGGCCCCCAGGAAGCCAGTGTGCCTGAAGTGACGGGCGAATCGCAGGCCGCGGCGACAGCGGCACTCGCGGCCGTCGGACTGAAAGAGACAGTGATCAAGCGTGAAGTGGCCGAACCAACGCCTGGCACCGTCATCTCGCAGTCCCCGGCGGCGGGGGTGTCGTTGCGGGTCGGAGGACAGGTGACGATTGTGGTAGCGCAAGCGCTCAAGCAGGCGGTCGTGCCCTCGCTCGTCGGCCAAAGCGAAGCGCAGGCGGTCGCCACGCTCACCGCCGCCGACTTGACTTCGCATACCGTGCAGCGCACCGTCACCGAACCGAGCAAGGTGGGGACAGTCGTGCAGCAGAGCCCGGCTGCCGGGCACAAGTTGTCCAAGGGCGGCGAAGTGACGATTGCCGTTGGCGTGCTCGCTCAGCAGACCACCCCAACCTCGACCACCACCACCCCGACAACCCCAACCACGCCGGCGACGCCCGCGCCAGCGGCCGGGACGCCACCCGCTAACGGATAGCGCTGGTGTTTGCCAAGTCTGTGCACGCACGACGACTTGGGCCGGCTAAGTCGCAGTCGTTTGCGGCCATGGGTCGCGCGCAGCGCCTCCGCGGCTACTTGAACAAAGTGATCTCCGAGATCTGCGCGGTTTCTCTCCGCGGAGGCAACTTGACGATCCAGACCAAGTAGTAGCGGTAGACCGATCGCGCCGGGTTGATCGCGATCGTCGCGTGCGCGCCGATCGTGCGTGCCGGAGCCAGTTGCGTCCAGCCGAGCGCGGTGAGGTTCTGGCCGCTACTGGCTGGGGTGGAGGCGGGCACGCCGGTCGCGGCGTACACGCCGGCTCGAAAACCTGGGGTGGGCGTTTGGATCTCGATCTCGCGCGCGGCCACTCCTGGGGCGGCGTTGAGCGAGACGCCGAGGCCCGGCTTGCCGAGGTTGCCTTCGATGTAGTGCTCGGTGCTCCACGAAGTCGTGAGATCGCCGTCGACTACGCTCGCCACGTCTTCGGCGTGTTCTGGCCCGGTGCCGAATGGGTTGTATGAGCTGGCCGCTTCCTGTTTGAGCACGACAGGCGTGACACCTGCGCCCGAGTGGACGTCTGGTGCCACCCCCGTACCGCTGTGCGTGTGGCCCGCCAGTGCGACCAGCACGAGTGCGACGATTGCCGCAAGCAACGCCAGCGAGATCGCCCAGCGCGCCGGGTGGCGCAGTCGCCACGGCAGCAGTCGTCTGGCCGGCGAGTGCAGGGTGCGCAGTACGGCTGTGACCTCGCCCGTCGTCTGCCCGGAGCGCGCTGTCTCGATCGCCAGCGCCTCCTCCATGTCGGCGATCATGGCTGCCATGTCTGGATAGCGCCGCTCGAGATCCTTGGCGGTGGCGCGTTCGACGACAGACGCGGTCGCCGCCGAGACCTCGGTACGCGCCAGCTGCACGTCTGGAACCTCTTCGCGCACGTGCATCATCGCGACCGCCACCGGCGAGGAGCCTTTGAACGGGACTGAGCCGGTCAGCATCTCGTAGAGGACCACACCGAGCGAGTAAACGTCTGACTGGCCGGTGACGGGCTGCCCAAGCGCCTGCTCCGGCGAGACGTAGTCGGTGGTGCCGAGCACGCGCCCGTCCATCGTCAGCCCTTCCTCTGTCAGCGTGCGCGCGATGCCGAAGTCGGTGATCTTCGCGCCGCCCTCTCCACCGAGCAGCACGTTCTGCGGCTTGACGTCGCGATGGACGATCTCTTGCAGGTGTGCGGCGCCGAGCGCGCGGGCTATCTCGATCCCGTAGGCAAGCGCCGTGGGCACGTCCAGCGGCGCGTCGCGGCGGATCAGATCCTTGAGCGTCTCGCCGGCGACGTGCTCGAGCACGATGTACGGAGTCCCGCTCGACTCGCCCTCGAGCACACCTGAGCTCTCGCCGACATCCCACTCGCCGGCGTCGATCACGGTCACGATGTGCGGGTGGTTGAGCTGCGCCACGGCGCGCGCCTCGCGCCGAAAGCGCTCGAGCTGCCCCGAGTCTGAGGCGATCTCGCGATGCATCAGCTTGATCGCGACCTCACGTTCGAGCACGGTGTCAAACGCGCGGTAGACGGTGCTCATACCGCCGTGCCCGATCTGCTCGTCGAGGCGGTAGCGACCGCCTAGTGTGGTGCCGAGGATGGCGCTGTTCACGATTTGAGCCTCGAATGCCTGAGTATGCCAATGCCCGCTCGGGGGAGTGCGAGCGTCCTAATTTTTTGGGATTGAAGGGCGTGCTAACAGGTGTTATCGCGCATGTGCCGGATCACATGAGCCGCGAGCACACCTCTGTAGGCGATACAGATTGGTAGCAGTTGGGCGCGTCGGCGCCGATCGAGTGCCTTCGAACTGGCGAGCGTGGATACGAATGCGCTCGCCGCGCCCGCTGCCAGCGGCAGGGCGGCTGCACGCGGCGTGTCTGCTCGTGCCTGTTGGCGTACCAGTCGCGTGCCCTGCAGCAGGGTGGCGCCGGCGATCACTGGCAGTCCCACCGTCCAGGAGAGCTGGTCTGCATCCTGGCGTGAGAAGCCGCGTGCCCTGGCTGCGGCCAGTGTCGCGCCGCTGCGCGACACGCCCGGGATCAGCGCCAACGCTTGGGCCAAGCCCAGCGCGAGCCCGTCGCTTGCTGTTGGGCGTGTGGCGTCGATTTGTGCGGGGGTTGTGTTGCTCTCAAAATGCCGATGCCCCGCGCGCGCGCAGGGGGCATGCCACTTTTTGTAGACCTCAACGCCCCCCATCGCGGCCGTTCCGGCCAGCAAGCCGTAGGCAATCTTGGTTGGTGTGCCCAGACGTCGCTCGATCTGCTCCCCAAACACGTAGCCGGCCAGCGCGGGCGGCGCCAACCCCGCGATCAGGAAGCCGAGTCTTGTGCCGGTGTGCTCGCGCGACGGACGGTTAGGGTCGGCCGCCGTCGGGAGCGCCTTGGTCGTCACCACCGTACCCAGCGCCGTGCGGCCGCCGCCGTCGCGAGCGCTCCGCCAGCTCTCCGATGGCGGACGCAGGAGCAAGGCTGCCGCCGTGCCCGCGTGCAGCGCCACCTCGAAGGACTTGCGCAGCCTTGGGTCGAGTCCCTCGTAAGGCCAGCCGGCCAGCCAGGGGACGAGCGTTGTGTGCGCCGAGGAGGAGATCGGCAGCAGCTCGGTTGGGCCGTGCAACAGGCCGAGGATCGCCGCCTGGCGCAATGGAAGCTCGCGTATGGAGTCTGGCATCCCGACGTGCGTCAACTGACGTCGGCCGCGGGCTCGCTCTCCTCGGCCACTGTGGCCGGCGGTCGTGAGCGGCGGCGCATCACTGCGTAGACAATCCCCACGACGATAAGCAAGACGATCGCGTAGTCGACGTACTCAAAGCCCTTGCGCACGGTTGTCCAGTCGCTACCGAGCGCATGTCCGGCGAACGCCAGTGCCAGCACCCAAGGGATCGTGCCGAGCAACGAGAACACGGTGAAGCGCCCGAGTGGCATGCGCGAGACTCCGGCAGGCAGCGAGACGAATGCGCGCACCAGTGGGATCATGCGTCCGAATAGGACGGTCGGCTCACCGTAGCGCTGGAAGAAGCGATCGGCTCTTTGAACTTGAGCTGGGCCCATGTGCAGCTTGGCGCCGTGGCGTTCGAACAGCTCCAGGCGACCTCCGCGTCCGATGCCGTAGGCGAACCACGAGCCGACCATCGTGCCGAGCAGTCCCGCGAGCACAACCCCGGTCATCGTCATGTGGTGATGCGCCGCGCTTTGCGTTGGGTCCGCCACAGCGAAGCCGGCGAACAGCATCACGACCTCGGAAGGGATAGGGATGCAGGCGCTCGAGATCGCCATCAACGCGAAGATCCCTGGCAGCCCGGCGTCGCGCACAAAGTGCGCGATCGAATTGACCAGCGATTCTGAGATCGAGGCGAGGACGAGCACGTGGGCCATGTGCCCGCAACGATACCTGTCGTTTACGCGTTCGCTGTCGCACAGCACTGCCCGAGAGCTTGCCTGCAGAGCCCGCCCGCCCCCACGGGCGCTAGCGTGCCACAGCGATGCGTGTCTGGATCGACCTCACCAACAGCCCGCATGTGCTCGTCATGCGCCCCGTCATCGAGCTGCTGCGCTTCGATGGCCACGAAGTGCGAGTGACCGCGCGCGACTTTGCGCAGACGCTGCAGCTGCTCGACCGCTTCGCGATCGAGCACACCGCCATCGGCCGCCATCGCGGCGAACGCCTGGCCGACAAGGCGGTGGGGCTTGCCAGCCGCTCTACGGCGCTCGTGCGCTGGGCGCGGGGGGAGTCGCGAGGCTCCTCGACGGCCCACCGGGCCGGCACGGTCCCGGGCGGCTTTCGCACCGCCCGGCGCTTTGACATCGCGCTCGGCCACGGCTCCAACGACATCAGCGTCGCGTCGCGTCTGCTGCGGATTCCCTGCTCGACGACGTTCGACTATGAGTGGGCCACGGTCCAGCATCACGTCAACTGTCGTCTTGCGCAGGCGGTGGTCGTGCCCGACGCGATCCCATCCGAGCGCTTGGATCGCTACGGCGCGAAGGGCAAGATCCACGCCTACGAAGGGCTCAAGGAGGAGTACTACCTCGCCGACTTCGAGCCTGACGAGGCGGTGCTTGGTGAGCTCGCGATCGATCGCGACAGGCCACTCGTGGTCGTCAGGACTCCACCCGAGGTGTCGCTGTACCACCGCTTCGAGAACGACCTGTTCGCCGATGTGCTCACGCGTCTGCGCGAGGCTGCCCGTGAACAGGGGGTGCAGTCGGTCGTGTTGCCCCGAACTGCCGACCAACGCGCACAGCTGCGCGGCGTCGAGGGCTTTACCGTGCCTGAGCAGGCCATCGACGCGCAGTCTCTGATCGCTTACGCCGATCTGGTGATCTCGGCCGGCGGCACGATGAACCGCGAGGCGGTGGCGCTCGGCACGCCCGTCTACACCACCTTCGAGGGCCGCCTGGGGGCGGTAGACGAGCGCCTGATCGATGAAGGGCGCTTGCGTAAGCTGGCTGGCGCAGAGCAACTCGACCTGACCAAGCGCGACCGTGGGAATGTCGCAAATCGCGTCCGCCGCGATCCCCGGCGGCTGGTGGAGCTGTTGCTCTCGCCACTTGCGGGTGTGTCTTGGTAGATCCGCACGTCTGCTACGGCCGATTGCCTTCGCGATGCTGCGTCCTCGGGGCTCAACTTGGCGCCGCCAAGTCTTCGGGTGGGCGGGCATTTAGATCCTTGACTCGCTCGACACTCGACCGCATCAGCCGCACATCTCTACCAAGACACACCCTTCGCCCTGAGACGCCCTAGAATCAAGGCCAATGCGCCGACGGATCAGTGCGCCGGCCTTGTCCCTGACCCGGCACTCGCTACCGAGGCTCGCGCTCGACGGCGCGCTCGTCGCGCTCGCCTACTGGCTTGCCTTCGAGCTGCGCTTCGACAACGGGCCTCAAGGTCGCTACGAGAAGCTGTTCGAACGCACCTTCTGGTGGGTACTCGGCGGCAGCCTCGTGGTGCTGGCGCTCTCGCGTGTCTACCAGCGCCGCTGGCGCTATTCGGGCCAGCGCGACTACGAGGCGGTGGCGCGCGCAGTCGTCGTAATCGTGCTGCTCACTGTGGTGGGAGTTGCGGTTGTGCGCCCCGTGCAGATCCCCCATCTGCTCGCCCATCGTGGGGTGGTCGCGGGCCAAGCTTCCGCGGGCAGCACGACCGCGGTCGAGCTGCCCGACGGCGTGATCGCGCTGTTCTTCCTGCTGTCGCTACTACTCCTGATCGGCGTGCGCGTCGTCGCGCGCAGCCTGTACGAGCGGCGCCCGCTCGGAGGCTTCCGCGCCGGCGGGCGCAGCGAGCGCAACGTCTTGATCGTCGGCGCCGGCGATGGCGGCCGACTCGTGCTGCGCGAGATCCTGCGCAACCGCGAGCTTGGCTTGCAGCCGGTGGGTTTCCTCGACGACGACGCGCGCAAGCATGGCTTGCGCATCGATGGCGTGAAGGTACGCGGCAACACCGAAGGCGACCTGCCGCGCATCCTCGACGAGTCCGAGCCCGACGAAGTGATCATCGCGATTCCCTCCGCGCCGGGCTCGACCCGTGCGCGAGTGGTGCGCGAGTGCCGCAAGCGCTCGGTGCCGGTGCGCACGCTGCCCACGGTGTTCGAGCTGCTCCAGGATCGGACCCCACCCGCCCTGATCTCACGGCAGGTGCGCGAGGTGCGCGTGGAGGACGTGCTCGGCCGCGAGCCGGTCTTGATGGAGCTCGATCGCGTTGGCGCCTACCTGGCCGGCGAGACTGTGCTCGTAACCGGAGCCGGCGGCTCGATCGGCTCGGAGCTGTGCCGCCAGATCGCGCGCGTCGGGCCGCGGCGGATCGTGCTGCTGGACCATGCCGAGGACAACCTCTTTCAGATCCAGCGCGAGCTGCAGGACGAGCGCCATGTGCAGTCCTCGGTGCTGGCCGCGGTCCTAGCCGACTGCAAGGAGGACGAGCGCATGCGCGAGATATTCGCCGAGCACCGTCCAACTGTCGTGTTCCATGCCGCCGCCTACAAGCACGTGGGCCTGATGGAGTCCAACCCGGTCGAGGCGGTGCGCAACAACGCAATAGCCACGCGTGTGGTGGCGCATGTCGCCGGGGAGATGGGAGTCGGTCGCTTCGTGCTCGTGTCCACCGACAAGGCCGTCGCGCCGGCGACGGTGATGGGCGCCTCCAAGGCACTGGCGGAGTTCGCGCTGGAGGCGGCCACTGCCCGCTTTGCCGGCACTCGCTACGCGGCCGTGCGCTTCGGCAACGTGCTCGGCTCATCGGGCAGCGTCGTGCCGATTTTCCGCCGCCAGATCGAGCGCGGCGGCCCGGTCACCGTCACCGACGAGCGCATGACGCGCTATTTCATGACGATTCCCGAGGCGGTGCAGCTGATCATCCGCTCGGGCTCGCTCGTATCCGACGGCGACCGCGGTGCGGACGTGTTCGTGCTGGACATGGGCGATCCCGTGAGGATCGTGGATCTGGCGCGCGCGATGATCGAGCTCTCGGGCCTGGACCCCGATCGCGACGTGGCCGTCGAGATCGTAGGCCGGCGCGCAGGCGAGAAGCTGCACGAGGAGCTGTTCAACCGCTACGAGCAGCCGCGCCCAACCAAGGCCGAGAAGATAATGCTCGCCGGGCGCGAACCGCTTTCGCCCGAGACGGTGGAAGCGATGTTCGACGAGATCAGGCTGCTGGTGTTCGAGGGCGACGCTGCCGGTCTTGCCGCGAAGGTGGCGGAGCTCTCGACCGTGCGCGCTGAGTTGTCGGACGTTTCCGGACACAGCGCTCAGGGCGGGTCGCTCGGCCCCGAACACGGCGCTCAGGGTGCTCCGCCCGGCACGGGACACGGCGCTCAGGCGCCTGCGCCCCTCATAGACTCCCGGGAGCCATGAGCTCCCCTCGAAACGTGTGCACGCCGTGAACGCGCTGCCGCTTGCACTGTCGCTGACGAGCACCTTTACCAAGGTGGGCGCGATCGCCGGCTTCGCCGCGCTGTTGGGGATCGCGCTGCTGTCGCTGCTGGCCTTCGCCCAGGCGCGCGAGATCAAGCGCTTGCGCGAGTGGGCTGGGCGTGCCCCCGAGCGGGCTGCCGAGATGGAGCAGCGCGTCAGCACTGAGGCCGCCGCTCGCCTGCAGCGCGCGGGAGGACCGGCTGCTGC
>JBAQGH010000075.1:0-13618 GCA_049287685.1 Solirubrobacteraceae bacterium
GCCTGTGCGCCGGCGTCTCGCCGACGGTGCCGCTGCCTGTGCGCCGGCGTCTCGCCGACGGTGGCGCGGCTGTCCGGGGGCGGCCCCATTTTCCCGATGCCCCTGCGCGCGGGGGGTATGCGTCTCAGCGAAGCTCTGCCAGGCGCTCGCGGGCGCCCGTCATGCCAGGTAGGCGCTCGAGCATTTCGTCGGCGACCGCCAGGTAATCGGCGCCGAGATCAGGGCGATGGTCGAGGATCGACACGGCGCGCTCGGCCGACTCCGCGTAGGCGATCGACCCGCGCACCGGCGTCTCGAAGACCTTCTTGCCGAAGCGCTCCCGCAGCGACGCCTTCGCCTCGCGCGAGTGCACCGTGCGCATATCGGCCAGGTTCAACAACACCCCCAGCAGCGCAAGCTCGTCGTTGAGGCTGTCGCGCGCGATCTCGATCACCTCCATCGCCTGCTCGACTCCCTGCAACGCGAAGTACTGGGCCTCGGCTGTCACCAGCGCGTAGTCGGCCGCCACGAGCGCGTTCACGGTCAGCAAACCCAGCGAGGGGGGACAGTCGATGAGCACCACTTCGTACTCCTCAGGCAGCTTGGCAAGCGCCCGTCTCAAAGTCATCTCCCGCCCGATCCTGCCGCCGAGCATCAGCTCGGCCTCGGCCAGATTCAAGCTGGCCGGAATCACGTCCTCGTGGATTGCCTCCGTGGCGGAGCAAGTCCCAGCGAGCACGTCCGCAACGGTGGGATCGCTGTCGGGAGGCAGGTCGAAGTAATCCGACAAGTTGCCCTGTGGGTCGAGATCGACCGCCAACGTCTTCACACCGATCCGGCGCAGCACGTCGGTGAGCGTGCGCACCGTCGTCGTCTTGCCGGTGCCGCCCTTCTGTGAGAGCACAGCGATCGTCTGGGCCATGGCGGCCGATAGTACGTGGAATGCGCCGCGCGAGCGCTCAGGGCTCCCTCAGGCCTGCGCCAGCAGAGGTGGGCGCTGTGTGCGCTCGCCCGGCACGCTCACAAACGTGAGCCGATAACGGCCGACAAGGATCTCGTCGCCGTCGTTCAAGGGTCGCCACTCGACGCGCTCGCCGTTGACGAAAACACCGTTGAGGCTACGGTCGTCGAGCACTCTCACGCCATCGGCCTGGCGCACGACGAGCGCGTGGCGTCGGGAGACGGTCGGATCGTCGAAGCGCACGTCGGCGGCGAGGCTGCGCCCGATGCGCGTCCACTCGCGCGTGAGCGCGACCGACCTTGACTCCTCGCCATCGTCATACAACAGGTACTCGCCCGGCTCGATCAGCTCTTCGCGCGCGCGAGCGATCCACTCTTGGGGCTCATATGCGTGCGATTGCGCCCGAGTCTCGACGGGAGCGACGGCCGCGTTGAACAGCGAAGCCCTGACGAAATCATGCCCGCCACACTCCGGGCAGTCTCGTAGCGCATCCAACGACGTCAAGGTCAATACGTATCCGCATCCCTGGCAGCGGAACGATCCGGTGCCAGCCATCGTGCCCGAAGTATGCGACTCCATATTGCGCTACCCCTTCCTCTCGTTCCCGGACGGTCGGGAACTTTCTGCAGGATGGAATCCGGCGGGAATCATAACGAAGCTGTCAAGTGAGCTTTGTAAGGAGCAAGTAAACGAGGTGCTCCATCGTCGCCTGCACTTTGTCGCTGATCCCAGCATACCCCTCCGATTCGGCAGTCAAACGAATCGCGCCGAAAGATCGTTGAAGAGTGCAGGACCCAACACGACCCTGGCGAAAATAGCGCGCATGGCCTCGCCCCACGTCGACGTAGAGCAGCTCGAGCGCTTCCTCCTGCGCCGCGGCGTCGGCTCGCTCACAGCGGACCGCCACCGCTGCGCCGACTGCGACCGCACGCCGCTGGTGGGCGAGCACATATACGTGTACGAGCACGCCGATGGCATCGTCTGCGAGCTATGCCGCCAGCTGCGCCGTGGAGCGCCGCTTCAGAGCGAGATCGTTCGCCACAGCGAGTTCGGTCATACGGTGCGCTTGACTGCACGCGCCGCTTGAGCTCGTGTGGAGCCGCGGGCCTCACCGGGCCCCGCCGTGCACGCCCCTGCCAGTCTGATGCGTCTCGCCGATCTCTGGATGTCGCCCTAACAGACGCTAGGTCAGGAATATAACCTTCAGGTTGTGCTAGGGCCCGGAATATACAACCTCCAGGTTGTGCTAGGTCAGGAATATAACCTTCAGGTTGTTTATCGGGCTACCTCCACGGTAGATAACCTCCTGCTGGCCGTGCTCTGGCGCGAAACCGCCCCGTCAGTCATTAGACTGCCGCGCCGTGGACCCTCTGACCGTCTCGATCGTGATCAGCGCCCCGCGCGAGCAGGTGTTCGACTATCTGCAGGACATCGCCAACCACCCCGAGTTCACCGACCACTATCTGGTCGACTGGCACCTCACGCGCGAGGACTCGGTCGGTCGCGGCGCAGGCGCCCGTTTTCGCGTAAAGGCTCCCGGCAACCGCTTCAGTTGGGCCGATTCGACGTTCACCGAGATCTCCCGTCCCCACCGGATAGTCGAGGTGGGCCGCACCGGCAAGACCAATCGGGTGCGCACGCTCGGCGTCTACGAGCTCGCTCCCGCCGCCGGCGGAGCCACGCGCGTGCAGTTCACGCTGGAGACCGAGGCCCATGTGCTGTCCGACCGGATCATGGAGGCCCTTGGCGGCCGCGCATGGCTGAAGCGCAAGAACGAGAAGGCCATGCGCCGCCTGCGGGCGATCCTCGAGCGGGGCGAGGGCCGCGGAGAGCGCATTACCGTCGCCGGCGGATAAACTGCCCGCTCGCATGACCCGTCGCCCAGCTAACAGCCCCCTCCGAGCGCGCTTGCGCACCGTCGCCGGCTTGTCCTCGCGAGTGGCTGCACGCTCGCTGGGCAAGCTCGCGCTGGCGGCGGTTCTGTTGGTGGCGATACTGACGTTCAGCGCTTGCTCGGACAACTCTCATACCCGCGTGACGACCGGCACCTACGCCGGCGAGTCCGGTCAGAACGCCCCCTACCTGAACGTCGGTCCGCTGATCTACGAGGTTCAACTCTCGCGCGAGCTCAACCCTTACGACACGGAAGATTCCACTTACTTGAGCGGCCTGACCCCCGCCCAGCGAAAGCTGGGCCCGGGCGAAGAGTGGTTCGCGGTCTTCCTGCAGGTCTACAACGAAAGCTCGGCCCCTCACGTGGCGACGACGGACATCTCGATCAGCGATACCCAGGAAAATGTATATACGCCGATCGCCCCGGCCCTGACCAACGAATTTGCCTACCGGGGCGGGCTCGTCCCTCCCAAAGGCCGCATCCCAGCGCTCGACACGACCGCCGCCAACGGGCCTACGCAGGGGGCTCTGGTGCTGTTCAAGATCAAGATCGTCTCGCTGGACAACCGTCCGATCGAGATCAAGTTCGTAGATCCGTTCAACCCTGCTGAGACAGCCTCGGCCGAGCTCGACGTTTAGGTCGCGTCGTCGGTCACGCTGAGTCCGCTCTAGGCCAATGTCCTAAGCGCACCAGCCTCAGCGCGAGCGGCTTCCTAAGTTGGGCGAGTTGGCTTCCTCAGCGCCCAGCCGGCTTCCTCAGCGCAAGCCGGCTTCGAGCACCTGTTTGGCCAGCGGGGCGGCCGTTTCCCCGCCGGCGCCGTCTTTCACGAGCAACACCCCGACGGCGATCCTTGGGCGCAGGGCTGGCGCGAACGCAGCAAACCAGGCGTCGGTGTTCTGTGGGTCGTCGCTTCCGGTAGAGCAGTCTTCGTTGGCCTCTTTTTCGCTTTCTCCGCTCGCCTGAGATTCCCCGCCTTCAGATCCGTGTTCGCTTTTGCTGGGGCAGGCGGGCACGCCGAGTTCGGCGGTACCCGTCTTGCCTGCGACGACAACCCCGGGAATGGCGGCGGCGGTGCCTGTCCCTTCGCGTACCACCCCGATCATCAAGTGTCGTACGGTGCGCGCCGTCGTGGCGCTCATCACGCGCACGGGCGTGGAAGGCAGCGCTTCGAACGTGGGCGTCGGGCGTCTGCCGTCATCCCCGACGGTCGCCGCGATCCTCGCCATCTGCAGCGCCGAGGCCTGTACCTGCCCCTGTCCGATCGACGTCGATCCAAGATCCAGTTCGCCCTGGATCTGATTTGCCGGCGGCAGCGTGCTTTCGACCGCGCCAGGAAGCCCGGGCGAATGGTTGAAGCCGAAGCGCTCGGCCGTCGCCACAAGGCGATCGGCGCCAACCTTCACCCCCAAGGGGGCGAACACCGAGTTGCACGAGACCGCGAAGGCAAGCGCCAAACTGCCCCCGCAGTCCTCGCCGTTGGCATTTTCGAGCTTGACCCCGTCGAGCGTGGCCGACGTTGCATACGGGAATACGCTCTTCAGGCTTGCCACTTTGGCTTCCAAGGCGGCGGTGACGGTCACCATCTTGAATGTCGAGCCGGGCGGCTGCAGATCGTCGATGCCGAGGCCCGCCACCGCCAGTATCTCCCCGTTCGCGGGATCCATCGCCACGACCCCGCCAAGCTGTCCGCCGAGCGCTTCCGCGGCGACGCGCTGCAGGGTCGGGGAGATCGTGGTGTGCACAGCGGGACTCGGCTTCGGCGAAACGCTTGCGAGTAGACGTTCGCCTGCGAGCAGCTGCCCGCCGGGTGTCCCGCGCAGTTGATCGTCGAGCGCCAACTCCAGCCCGCTGGTACCGACGATCGCCTCGGCGGGCACACCTCGAGCTTCCAATTCGCTCGCGCGAGCGCTCGGCACGGTTCCGACATCTCCGACGACGCCTGCCGCCGCAGCCCCTAGCGGTGAGTTGCGGGTACCGGCCGCAGTTGCCGGCCCTTCGGCCAGCACCGAGCCGTCGCGTGCCAGCAGCGTGGCGCGCGAGGGCATCGTCATGCGTCTGCTCAGCGACTCGCCTGCCAGCAGCCCAGGAAATACGAGTGAGTGCGACCAGGTCACGCGCACGCCGCCGGACCCGTCTTGCACGTTCATAAGTAGATTCTCTTTGAGCGTCCCCCAGATTCGTGTGTCGACGCGCATCGGCACCGAGATAACCCCATGCGCACCTTCATGAGCGCTACCCATGACGGTCAAGCTGGTCTCGGTCGCCGTGCGTGCGGCCGCCTGGTAGTCGCCGGCGAATGTGCTCGCGGGGATGCGTCGCTGCGCGGCAGCGTCGATGTCTTCGTACATCGACGCGTAGTTGCCTTGCGTCCAAGCGTGGGCAAACTGCTCGGCAAGTCCCAGCTGGGGCGAGCCGCCATGATCGGAGCCAACGACCGCGCCTACCAGGAAGGCAACCGCGGCGAGAGCGGTCACCGGCGCCGCTCGTTGCGCCCGTCGCCGACGCTCGTGGGAGCTGTTCACAGCTCGGGACGGTAGAACATGAGCATGACGCGGCTCGACTGGATCATCGTGGGGTTTGCCGTCCTGCTTGCGCTGTTCGGGTTTCGACGGGGCTTCATCGTCGCTGTGCTCTCCTTTGGCGGCTTCGCCCTTGGTTCATTCATCGGAACCCGGCTGGGTCCTCTACTGCTCTCTCGGGGTTCCGCCTCGCCGTATGCGCCGGCATTCGGGCTGGTTGGAGCGCTGCTCGCCGGAGCGATCTTGGCGACCGGCTTCGAGGGCGTCGGCTTCAGGCTGCGTCGCACGCTCGTGCTGCCCGGACTGGGCATGCTCGACGGCGTGCTCGGCGCCCTGCTCAGCGCGGCGCTTGGCTTGGCGATCGCGTGGATTCTCGCTGCGGTCGTCGTGCAGACGGCTGGCACGACCCAGCTGCGCGCCGACATCCAGCGCTCGGAGATCCTGCGCGAGCTCGACCAGCTGCTGCCGCCCAGCGGGCCGATCTTGAACGTGCTCGCAAGCCTCGATCCGCTGCCATCGATCGCCGGTCCGGTTCCAGAGGCCGCGCCGCCGTCGAGCGCGGTCGACCGGGAGCCGGGAGTGCGTATCGCCGCGCGCGGCGTCGTGCGCGTGCTCGGCACCGCCTGCGGCTTGGCGATCGAGGGCTCGGGTTGGGTGGTGCGGCCCGGCGTGGTGGTTACCAATGCGCACGTGGTCGCGGGCGAGCACGACACGACCGTCGAGGTGGGGGGAGACGAACCGGAGCTCTCGGCCTACGCGATCGCCTTCGACCCCACCGACGACATCGCGATCCTGCGCGTCCCGGGCCTCGGCCTGCCCTCGCTCACGCTCGTCCCCAGTCCACGCCCGGGCAGTGCGGGTGCGATCTTGGGCTATCCGGAGGACGGCCCGTTCGACCCGCAACCGGGGCGCATCGGCACGACCCAGAAGATCATCACCGACGACGCCTACGGCCGCGGTCCGGTATCGCGCCTGCTGACGCCGCTGCGAGGCTTGGTGCGCCCGGGCAATTCAGGGGGTCCGCTGGTCGATCGCGAAGGACGTGTGTTGACCACGGTATTCGCCAGCACCACGGGCGGCGGCCCTGCCGGTGGCTATGGCGTGGCCAACGCCACCGTGGCTCAAGTGCTCGCTGGCGCCGGCCACATGGTCGGTACGGGGGAATGCACCTCCGGATAGTAAGAACGTCTTTCAATGAGCCACGCGGGTAAACATTCGTGGACTGTGGACGCCGGGTCATGCAGCTCGTTTTGAATGATCTTCCCAACATCCCCTATTTGGGCGCCTAGCCTAAAGGTTAGGTACCTAAATAAATCCCTCCCGTCCAGGCAAAGGGGGTATTAGATGTGCAGCCCATTTAGAAAGACCTTCGAAGTGAGACATAGGTGAGGCGTGTAAGTCAGGCGGTGGAGGGGCGAGTGCGTGGACGCGCGCGCGGGGTCCTTATCGGCGCCGACCTTTCCTGGTCGGGAGCGGCGAGCGGCTGGTCGGCGTCGCTCGCGCTCCGCCGGACCGTCTTGACGGCTCTCGGTTCCTCGGCTGGCGCCTGGAGCAGAGGCTCGGCGGCAGCGATGCGGTGGACCAGCTCCATGCGCACGCCCTCCAGCTCCTCGACGCCCAACAAGCGAGGGCCGGCGTGTCTCAAGGGTTTGCTCGGGGCGGGAATCAAGCCTGGATGGTTTGATTGAATCTCTGAGAGGGTTTGCTCGAGCGCCGCGATCTGGGAGCGCAGCTCGCGGCGGCGCTCGCTTGCCTGCGTCAGCGCGTCAGAAGTCGGCTCGGCCGTGACGTACAGGGCGGCGGCCACCTCGCGCGGGTCGACGCCGGTGCGGCGTGCTTGGCGTGCCGCGTCTGCGGCTATCTGGCCGACGGCGGAAGGTTCCTGAGCGACGCTCGCCACGAATGTGCCGGTGCCCTGGCGGCTGTCGATCAGCCCCTCCTGCTCCAACCGCTGATAGACCGCGCGGGCGGTGTTGGCGTTGATCCCGAGCATCTCGGCAAGCTCGCGCAGGCCCGGCAGCCGCTGGCCGGCCGCGAGCCGCCCGTCGCCGATCCGAGCGCGCAAGCCCCAAGCGAGCTGAACGCCGATCGGGATCTCACCGGCGCGGTCGATCGTCAGGTCTTCGAGCTCG
Source organism: Solirubrobacteraceae bacterium (assembly GCA_049287685.1). Classification (GTDB taxonomy): domain Bacteria; phylum Actinomycetota; class Thermoleophilia; order Solirubrobacterales; family Solirubrobacteraceae; genus Palsa-744. Next base: position 7,486 of record JBAQGH010000075.1, read on the forward strand.
AGCTGAGCCGCCGGCGCCTGCACCGAAACAGGGGTCTCTGACGCCGACATTTCAGTTGCCGCTTCTGACGCATACGAGTCTGGCTGGTCGCGTCTTGCCATACGCTCAACTTTAGACGCTCGTGGGCGAGAAACATATTGTGCTAGTGAACTAGTACACTAGCTCTATGGAAGGGTTGGGGCCTGGGGAAGTGAGTGGCGGCGACCGGGGGAGCCGGCCGGCCGTGGATCTGTTGATGAGGGCGCTGCTCCCGGGTCGCAACCTCCTCGAGGAAACGGGCGACATGATGGTGCTGGCCGGAAAGACGATCTCCTCGGCGCTGCGCCCGCCCTTTCCCTACGGCGGCGAGTTCGTCTGGCAGTTCCTGTTTGTGCTGCGCGTGTGTTGGTTGCCGCTGCTGGTGTCGACCTTCGCCCTCTCCTACGGAGCGCCCGGACTACAGGCCGCGAACTTCCTCAGTCTTTTTGGCGGACTCGATCGCCTCGGAGGCTTCTTTGTGCTTGCGGTGGTCAGGGAAATCGGGCCGATCATCACGGGGATTGTGCTGGCGGGAGCGGCCGGTACCGCGATCACCGCCGATCTGGGAGCGCGCAAGATCCGTGAGGAGCTGGATGCGCTGCAGGTGCTGGGTGTCGATCCGATCAAGAATCTCGTGGTGCCCCGCTTCCTGGCTCTGATGCTGGCCACGGGCCTGTTCAACATCTACGCGGTTCTGTTCGGCCTGTTCGGGGGTCTGCTGGCGGCGATCGTCAACCATCAGCCGCTAGGGCCTTTCTGGGTGACGTTCTTCGCCAACACGTCGACCACCGATCTGTGGGGCTCGACGCTCAAGACGGCTATTTTCGGGGCAATCATCGCAATCGTCTGTTGCTACAAGGGGATGACCGCCTCCGGGGGCGCCGAGGGCGTCGGACGCGCGGTCAACCAGGCGATCGTCGTGTCGTTTCTCGTGTTCGGGGCGTTCAACTACGCGTTTACGCAGATGCTGCTCGCCACGCACCCGAACATTCTGGTGATCAGGTGAGCCACGGTTACACCCAAAAGGGGTCATGCCCCCACTGGGGGCATGGGTTTGGGAAAGAGAGGGTGATCAGGTGAGCACGCCCGGCACGGCCTCGCGCGAATGGCTTGCCTCGACCGGCGAAATCGGTCAGTTCGGTGGCCGAATCCTTCGCGATGTACTTGGTTTGCGCGTGCTGCGCTTCTTTGGGGAGACCGTGCGCCAGTCGGGAATCCTGATTCTCACCTCGACGGTCGTGATCTGGACGCTCGTGTTCATCATCGGGCTCGGTGCGTGTGGTACCGAGGGCGCATACTTCACTCAATCTCAAGGCGCTCCGTCCTACGCGGGCGCGTTTGCCGGATGGTGCGATCTGCGCGAGGCGATCCCCTATGCGTTTGGCTACATGATGGCCGCCAAGATCGGAACCGGCATCGTTGCCGAGCTTGGCGCGATGCGGATCAACGACGAGGTGGACGCGCTCGAAGTGATGGGCATCGATTCCATCTCCTACCTCTGTGCCACTCGCCTGCTGGCCGCGTGGTTGGTGCTGCCGTTCGTCTATGCCAGCGGCGTCGGGGTTGCGTTCCTGGCCTCCTACATAGCCGTAGTCCATCAGGTCGCCTCCGTCTCCTCAGGGGGGTACCTGCTGATCTTCTGGCAATACCAGAACCCGACCGACTACCTGTACAGCATGATCAAGGCGATGTCGATGGCCACGATGATCGTGCTCGTGTCCTGTTACTACGGCTACAACGCCTCCGGGGGACCTGTGGGCGTTGGCACCGCGACGGCCAAGTCGATGGTGCTCAACATCGTGCTGGTGACGTTGATCGGGATGCTGGGCACACAGGTCTTCTGGGGAGCCAGCCCGCGCGCGCCGATCGGGGGTTGAGTGAGCACGGGCGCCGGGTCGGGAGCCCCGGGGTGGGTGGAGCGCGATGAGGGGTCGCTCATACGTCGCTTCACCCACCCGCTACGCTGGGCGCCATGTCAAAGACGCTTGTGATCGCGGAGAAGCCCTCGGTGGGGCGCGACCTGGCACGCGTGCTGCCGGGCCCGTTCGCCAAGCAGGAGGGCTATCTCGATGGCCCCGACTACGTGATCACCTGGGCGGTGGGCCATCTCGTGCAGCTCGCCGATCCCGACGAATACGACGCCAAGTACAAGCGCTGGCGGATGCCGGACCTGCCGATCGTGCCCTCCAAGTTCAAGCTGGTCGTGCGCGACGAGCGGTCGCGCAAGCAGATGTCGGTGGTCACGAGCCAGCTCGGGCGCGAGGACGTCGAGCGGGTCGTCAACGCCTGCGACGCTGGGCGCGAGGGCGAGCTGATCTTTGCCTACCTGTACGAGAAGGCCAAAGCCAAGAAGCCGGTGCAGCGTCTGTGGCTGAACTCGATGACCACTGCCGCGATGAAGAGCGCCTTCGAATCGCTGCGTCCCGCTGAGGACTACGCGCTGCTGGAGCAGGCGGCCCGTTCGCGCTCGGAGGCCGACTGGATCGTCGGCATGAACGCCACCCGCGCGGCCACGATCCGCCTGAAATCGTCCTTCGACGGGGCGGTCTCGCTGGGCCGTGTGCAGACGCCGACGCTTGCGATCGTCGCCCGTCGCGAGGAGGAGATCAAGGCGTTCGTGCCTGAGCCCTATTGGCTGGTTGACGCGCGCTTCGACGCGGGCACCGCCGGGGGAGAAGCGGGGGGCGATCCTGGTGGGGGCAACGGGAGCCCTGGCAACGTATCTGGCCGGGGTGGAGCTGAAGGTTCGCGTGTCTACGGAGGACGCTTTCATGCGGGGGCGAAGCCGCGTTTGGCCACCGAAGAGGAGGCGCTTGCGATCGTCGCGGCCTGTCAGGGCAGGCAGGGCACGATCACTAAGCTCGACAAGAAGGAGCAGCGCGAGCGCGCCCCGATGCTGTACGACCTCACGACCCTGCAGCGCGAGGCCAACACGCGCTACGGCTTCTCGGCGCGGCGCACGCTCGCGGCGGCGCAGCGGCTGTACGAGGAGCACAAGGCACTCACCTATCCTCGAACCAACTCGCGCTACCTGACGACCGATATGGTCGAGGAGATCAAGCCGACCGCCGAGCTCGTGGGGGGGCAGAAGGAGTACGCGAAGGCCGCCGCCTACGTCAAGGGCCTGGACGTGTTGCCGCTCGCGCGTGTGGTCAACGACGAGAAGGTCACCGACCACCACGCGATCATCCCGACCAAGGCCGAGCATGGCGTCGATCGCATGGGGGACGACGACAAGCGCGTCTACGACATGGTTGTCCGCCGCTTCCTGGCTGTGTTCCACCCGGAGGCGGTGTTCGAGAACACGCGCGTGGAGACGACCATCGTGCCCGCCGGCAAGCGGGCGGCGGCAGGTGCGGGGGCCAAGGCGGACGGCACGGAGGCACCGGTGGACGGTCAAGGGGGAGAGGGCGACGAGCAGGGCGCAAAGAGCTTGTCCGGCAAGGGGAGCGAGGGCGGATACGTGTTCAGGACGCGCGGCAAGCTGCTGCTCGTCCCGGGCTGGCGCGGGGTCTACGGAGAGGTGCCATCCGAGGCGAAGTCGGCCGCCGAGGAAGACGAGGGCGCCGACCAGCAACTGCCGAAGCTCAGCGACGGCGAGCAGGTTCAGACGCTCGAGATCGCAAGCGAGCGCAAGGAAACCAAGCCGCCGCGGCGCTACAGCGACGCATCGCTGCTCGGTGCGATGGAGACCGCCGGCAAGCTCGTCGAGGACGACGAGCTGCGCGAGGCGATGAAGGAGTCTGGGATCGGCACGCCGGCGACGCGTGCCGCGATCATCGAGCGGCTGATCCAGGTGGGCTACATCGAACGCGACGCACGCGCGCTGGTGGCCACCGAGAAGGGTCTCAACGTCGTCAGGCTACTTGGCGAGCACGCGCTGACTTCTCCCGACATGACCGGCCAGTGGGAGCACCGCCTCGACAAGATCGAGCGTGGCGAGGACTCGCGCGAGAAGTTCATGGGCGACATCGCCGGCTTCGCCGAGCTAACCGTCAAAGAGCTCGACGAGAAACTGAAGGACGTGCGCATCCCGCGCGCCAACCTCGGGCCCTGCCCGATCTGCGGGCACGACATCAAAGAGAACCGCAAGGGCTACTCCTGCTGGGCACGCGACGACCCGGGCTGTGGCTTTGTCATCTGGAAGGGCAAGTCCGGCAAGCAGCTGCCCGTGGCAGTAGCCAAGGAGTTGATCCACAGCGGCTACACGGCCAAGGCCGTGACGGGCTTCAAGGCGCGCAGCGGGCGCAACTTCCGCGCTCGTCTGGCCCTCAGCCAGAACGAGGAAGGCAAGTGGCGCGTCGAGTTCGACGAGGAGTGGGCCCGTGAGGGCGCCAAGCCGCCTGAGGCAGAGGCAGAGGCAGAGGCAGAGGCCGGGGTCGTCGCGGGCCAGGAGGCGACGGGCCAGGAGGATGCGGTAGCCGCGAGTGCGGCCTAGCGGCTTACGGTCGCGCGCCGCAGGCGCGGGCCAATTTGGCGATGGTTTCGGTTGCGCGCTGTGCGGGCCGATTGGGCTACATGGATGTCTTTCAAAATGGGGTGCACGCTTTCACCCCCTTTGTTGGACCTGAGAGAATGCTTTGGTACCTAATCTCTTTATCTTTAGGTCCAATTACAGGGGTGTAAAGCGGGCAAGCTGAATTGTTTAGGCAAGGACGAGCCGTCCGACTGGATCCGGCACGCCCGACCGGACCTGACCTGTCGGGCCTGTGCGCCAGGATGGCAGCATGCCGATCGCGCTCGTAACGGGACCCGCCAACGCCGGCAAGGCGCACGTTCTGCTGGAAGCAGTGCGTGGACACGTGGCGCAGGGGCAGGAGCCGCTGCTGGTAGTGCCGACCGAGGCCGACCAGGCTCGCTACCGGCGCGAGCTGGCCGAGGGAGGGCTGGCGCTCGGCGTTCGGGTCGAGCGCTTCGAGGGCCTGCTGGCAGAGGTGCTGGCCAGGGCCGGAGGCGCACGCGCGCCGCTTGGCGAGATGGCGCGCGAGCATCTGCTGGCACGGCTGGCAAACGCCCGCCCGGGCATGGCCAGGGGGCTGGCGACCCTGGTCGCCGCCCTCGAGACCCAGCGTGTGACTCCCGCCAGGCTGCGTGGTGCGCTGCGCGCGTCGAGATCCGAGAGGAGGGAGTCCGGCGAGCAAGCGCCCCGCGAGCAAGCGCCCCGCGAGCAAGCACCCGGCGAGCAGGCGCCATTGGAGCGTCTCTGTACGGTGTTCGAGCTCTACCAGCAGACGCTTGTGCAGATACGACGCTCCGATCGAGAGCTGTGTGCGACCGGGGCACTGGACCAGTTGCGCCGCAAACCCGCGTCTTGGGGCTCGGTCCCGGTGTTGCTCTACGGCTTCGACGACTTCACCGAGCTGCAGATCGACACGATCCTGACGCTCGGCGGCGTGGTGGGTGCTCCCGTGATGGTCTCGCTGGCATACGAGCCCGGGCGCGTCGCCTTCCTCGGCCGTGCCTCCACTTTTCAGCGGCTCGCGCCGCTCGCCGACGCTCATACCGAGTTGCGCGCCCGCGCCGATCACTACGCGCCGTCCTCACGCGAGGCGCTGCATCACTTGGAGCGCTCGCTGCTCAGCGACGACCCGCAACAGGTCGAGCCGGGAGAGGCCGTGAAGCTGCTCGAGGGCGGTAGCCCCAGAGCCGAGCTGGAGCTCCTCGCGGGTGAGGTGAGGGCTGTGCTCGACAGCGGCGTGGCCGCACAGGAGATCGCGATCGTGCACCGCTCTCCCGATTCGATCGCCGGGCTCCTCGGCGAAGTGCTGGAGGACTTCGACATCCCCTATGCGCAGCGCCGGCGCACGATGTTCGCCGACACCGCGCTCGGCCGCGGCCTGCTGGGAGTGCTGCGCTGTAGCACCGAGGCTGGTGAGCTGGGCGATCTGCTTGCCTGGCTGGGAGCTCCCGGCGTGCTCGAGCGCCTGGAGCTGCTCGATCGCTTCGAGTACAGCGCACGGAGGCAGGGTGTACTCGACAGCGCCCGCGCCCGGGCTTTGTGGGAGGCCGAGAACTGGCCGCTGGAGCGCATCGACCGCGTGCGCGAAGCGGCTGCCGCCGGGACCTCGGCGCTGCTCGACGTGCTCGCGGGCGAGCTGCAACGCCTGTTCTGCGC
>JBAQGH010000076.1:0-4486 GCA_049287685.1 Solirubrobacteraceae bacterium
TCGTCGCGGGACGTCGCAGCGCGTACTGGTAGTACGTGCAAGACGTCACGTGGCGATCCAGCGCCGTGATCTAAGGCCCACCCACCCGCATCCGGGCGTGCCGATCTTTTTGAAACACGTTCTAAGCGTCTGGTTAGTTATGAGCGGGCACATCGGATGCCGCCACCACCGGCTCTCCAATCTCATTGCGCAGACCGAAAAAGGCGGCTGAGCCGATCAAAGCAGGTAGCCACAGCGAGATCGCCCGATAGGTAACTACCGCCGCTACAACTACCGAGACCGGCCGAACGTGAAACAACACAAGCATTCCGATCAGCCCCCCTTCGACAGCCACAAGGCCCGCCGGTATCGGGATCGAGTTCGCCAGCTGGCCGACGAGATAGGCCATCGCCACGACCCAGAACGTCGGCGATTGACCGTAAGCAAGCAGGCACACATAAAGCACGAGCGTGTCGAACAGCCAGTAGCCGACCGCGCCGAGCAGACGCCAATCGTGGCGGGCGATCAGCCGCAGCGCGCCGCGCACGCCGTCGCTGATCGCGACAAGCGCGACGTGCAGCCGTCCGCTGCTCAGTCGCTTACGCATCGCAAGCCGCCCCGCAAGCCCGGCGATCGCGAGCGTCCCCGCGATCGTCGCAATCGCAAGCCCGGCCGGCAACAGCGTGAGCAGCGGGTCTTCCGAGCCAGGCAGCAACCCAAGCCACATCGGAATGCCGATCAACGCTGTCGCACCCACATTGACGGCGCTGGTCAAGACAAAGATCAGCACCGAGCGCCTCGCGATCCGGTCGACCGCCACACCCTTCGTGCGCAGCACCCATGCTCCGAGCGCGATCCCGCCGATGCCGCCCGCGGAGACGACCGAGTTGACCCCAAGCTCGGATAGCGCCAGTCGACGGCTGAAGCCCCGCTCCATCTTGAAGACGAGCTCGAACAGGATCACGTAGCCAGCGCAGGAGAGCAGCTCGAAGCCGATGCCTGCCGCAACCCAGGGAATGTCGGCATCGGTGATCAGCTCACCGGCCGATCGCAGCCCCGGCACGGCAAACAGCAGGGCCGCGACCAGCGCGAAGAAGATGGCAAGGCTGATCAGCCCGTTGCGCAGCCGCCGCGACTGGCTCGACATGTCGCCCCCGTCCCCGCGCGCAGGGTCGTTCCCGGACGAGGAGGAATCCTCAGAGTCGGCATGCGACGCGCTGGCGCCCGAGGGCGGCCCTTCAGTGCGCGAAGACGAGTCCTCGTCATCGGCGAGCGACCGATCCGCGCTCGCGCGCGACTGAGCTGCTCGAATCGCCTCGGCGGCGTCCTCATCGACGATTCTTCGCATCCTCTTCGGCCTCGTTATTAGCTTTGTACCGCTACCGTCACCATAGCCCGACCCGCCCCGATACCAATTGTCCTGGCGTGTGAGAGCGAAACAGACATGGCAGAGCCCGCGCGCATACTGGTCGTTGACGACGAGCCCGCAGTTCAGCACGCGCTGTCGCGGGCGCTAACGCTCGAGCGCTACGAGGTCTCGCTCTCCGGCGACGGCGGCGATGCGCTGGAGCGCCTCGGCGACAACTCTTACGACGCGGTCATCCTCGACGTCTCGATGCCGGTGCTCGACGGCCTGGAAGTGTGTCGCCGCGTACGCGAGAGCGGCGACCGCACGCCCGTGCTGATGCTCACCGCGCGCGAGCAGATCGACGACCGCGTCGCCGGCCTGGACGCCGGCGCGGACGACTACCTGGTCAAGCCTTTTGCCCTGCGCGAGCTGATGGCGCGTGTGCGCGCGCTGCTCAGGCGAGCAGATGAGATCGACCAGGAGGAGACGCTGCGCTTCGAAGACCTACACCTGGACCGGCTCGCCCACGAGGCATGGCGCGGGGAGCGCTCGCTGAACCTCACCCGCACCGAGTTCCTGCTGCTCGAGCTGTTCCTTCGCCACCCAAAGCAAGTGCTGACGCGTTCGATCATCTTCGAGCACGTTTGGGGCTATGACTTCGGCTCGAGCTCAAACTCGTTGGGCGTCTACATGGGCTATCTACGCCGCAAGACCGAGTCCGACGGCGAGTCACGGCTATTGCACACCGTGCGTGGCGTGGGCTACGTTCTGAGGACCTGATGAAATTGCCGACAGCGATCCGATGCCGAAGCCGACAGCTGCCATGAGCTTCCGCCGGCGCATCACGCTCGTCTCGGCCGCCGCGGTGGCGATCGCGGTAGTGCTCGCCTCGGCTCTCACATATCTGCTCTCTGCCCGCGAGCTATACGGACAGGTAGATAGTCAACTGCGCGATCGCGCGCAACCGCTCGTGAGCCGCTTCGAGCACGGACCGACACCATTCGCGCTGCGGGGAGGCCATCACAACGCCTTTCCAGGGATACCGCCTGGTCCCGATCAGGTGCGCGGCTACCAGCAGCTGATCGACTCCAACGGCAAGATCCTGTTCGCCTCCTCGCCCAACGTCAAATTGCCGATCAGTCCAGCGGCACGCAGCCTCGCCGAGCACGGCGGGAAATCGTTCTTCGAGGACGCCCACGCCAACGGCATCCACCTGCGCGTGCTCACCGAGGCCATATCTCACGGCTATGCCGCTCAGCTCGCCCAGCCGCTGACCGACGTGGACAGCGCGCTAGCGCGCTTGCGCCTGATACTCGTGCTGCTCGACATCGGCGGGGTCGCACTGGCCGCACTGCTCGGGCGACTCGTCGCCGGCGCCGCGGTGGCGCCAATCAAGCGCCTGACCCAAGCCACCGAGCACGTGACTCGCACACAGGACCTCTCGAACCGGATCCAGCCCGCCGGAGAAGACGAGATCGGACGCCTCGCGGAGAGCTTCAACGCGATGCTCGACGCGCTGGAGAGCTCGATGAGCGCGCTCGACGCCTCCGTGCATGCCCAGCGCCAACTCGTCGCCGACGCCTCGCACGAGCTACGCACACCCGTCACCAGCCTGCGCACGAACATCGAAATCCTCAAGCAGGAGTCGAACATGCCGGTCGAGGAACGCCAGCGCATACTCGACGACGTGGTCGAGCAGGTCGAGGAGCTGACGCTGCTGATGAACGACCTGATCGAGCTCGGCCGCGGCGAGCAGCCGCGCAGTGGCAGCGAGGACGTACGCCTGGACCTGATCGTCGAGGAGGCTGTCGAGCGCGCGCGGCGCCACTCTCAGGACACACCTTTCGACGTAGAGCTTGACCATGTGGTGCTGGCCGGCGAGCCGGGAAGGCTCGCCCGCGCGATCAACAACCTGCTCGATAACGCCGTCAACTACAGCCCGCCGGGCAGCCCGGTCGAGATCACGGTACACGGCGGCGAACTCACCGTACGCGATCACGGGCCGGGCATCTCAGCCGCCGATCTCCCCCACGTCTTCGACCGCTTCTACCGCGGCGCCGAGGCGCGCGGACGCCCGGGCTCAGGCTTGGGTCTTGCGATCGTGCGTCAGGTCGCCGAACAGCATGGAGGTCGCGTCAGCGCAGAGACCGCTCTGGGAGGTGGCGCGCTAATGCGCCTGCGCCTACCGGGAGCGGGACCCATCGAGTCGCTGCCGGCGCTCGACACCGAGTTGCACGCGGCGTACTAGACGCAGACGGACCGCTCGTCGGCTGTTCTGAGGCGCGAGACACATCGCTCTTGTGGCGAGCGGCTCGCGCGAAGGCTCGCCCCTCAGCCCGGAAAGCCGCGGGCGTCAAGCCGTAACGCCGACGAAACGCCTTCGCGAAATGGGGCGCTTGGCGAAACCCAACCAGTCTGGCGACATCGCGCACGGAGATCGCCGGCTGCTCGATCAGCAATTGCGCGGCGACGTTCAAGCGGCGCGTGAGCAGATCCTCGCGGAAGGTCGTCTCGCCGAACTGCGCGTAAGCGCGAGACACTTGACGCGGCGAGCTGGCAAGCGCCCGGGCGACATCGTCCAGCGTCAGGGGGCGGCGGTAGTGGCGGGCGATGACGACGCGTGCGAGCAAATACAGGCGGCGGCGCTGCTCGATCGTGGTGGGGCGCATGCCTCCTTATCCGACAGGTCCACCTCAGCGGGACCATCCAGGCCAGGTCGGTTGCGCATTATTAGACACAGACCGGCTTCCCACCATGCACACGTCACGCCAGCTCGAGTGCGCTCAGCCGCCGTAGCCCCTCGCCATCCGCTCAGCCGCAGCGCAGTAGGAGCCGCCGAACAGGACCGCATGCACCAGCAGCGGCAGTAGCTGCCACAGGCCGACGCGCTCGCGCCATCCGTCAGCCAGCGGCGTCAGCTCCTCGTAGACGGCGAAGACACGCTCGGAGGGCGCGCCGAACAGGCGCAGCATCGCCAGATCGACCTCGCGGTGCCCGCCATAGGCGGAGGGATCGATCAGCCAGGGCCGCCCCTCACTGTCGGCGTAGACGTTGCCGCTCCAAAGGTCGCCATGCAAACGAGCAGGAGGCTCGGCGGGCCCGGCCAGCTGCTCAAGCCGCTCGCACACGCGCTCGACCGCCGCCACGCCGGAGCCGGAC
>JBAQGH010000077.1:0-19916 GCA_049287685.1 Solirubrobacteraceae bacterium
CCGCGAGTTGCATGCGGCGGGTGTCGCGCGGGCGACCAGGCTCGCGACGCTCACAGCGGTCGGTGCCCACCAGCTGCCGCGCACCGCTGGCGCACTTTTGGGTTCGCGCGCCGACGCGCTGCCGCCATGGGCGCGCAGCCGGCTCTCGTTGGAGCGACGCTCCAGTTTCTCGCCGGTCGATTTCGGCTGAGGACGTCTTCAAAATGAGCAGTGTCTCTCGACACCCCTTTGTTTGGACCTAGATCATTTATTTAGGTACCTAACTTTTATCTATGCGTTCGAAAAGGGGGGTGTTGAGGACACCATCCAAAGATGAGCCATACGCCCGGACGTTCACAAATCGTGCACGTCCCGCCACACAGCTCGTTCTGAAACTGAAACACCCTCTGAGAAACGCGTCTAGTCGGGCCGCCGCGAAGCTTCGCTCAGGTGTAGGCCCGGTGGCGGTGGCGCGTTGGCGTCATAGCCGTAGATTTCGGGTTTGTGGCCGGGGCAAATAAGCCTGTACTGGGCGAACGGTGTGCCGATCGGGTCGCCGAGCACTGGATAGATGCCGACCCCGTCGCTCAGCGTCTGGCATGGCTTTGGAATCCCGGGTTCGGGGCCGTTTGCCGCCAGGAACACATCCTGGGGACGCAACGCGGCAGGGTTGACCGGGTTTGTCAGGCCGGCTTCCCTGGTCATTACGGATAGCCCGATGACGTTGAAGTCGATCGGGTTGGCACAGCAGAACGTAACCGCCGTGACGCCGTCGCGGCGCAGGCCGCTCAGCAGGGCGGGCACGTTGGCGTCTTTTTCGGGCTTGCCGCGCAGCCAGCCGTTGGTCGAGTACAGCGTGATGTAGCGCTCGCCGAGCGGGTTGTTCTGTGCGGTGGCTCCCGGCAGCGCGACGCGCAACTGGTACCCGCTGCCCCCGACGCCGACCGCGATTCCGAGGAAGCTGCCTGCCACGGCGAGCAGCAGTGCTGCCACCAGCCACGGGCGCCAGCGTGCGGCCACGTTCACGATCCACGCGCTGCCGAGCACCGCCAGGTAGATGAGCGCCGGCAGGCTATAGCGGGGGTCCTTGTGGGTGAGCCAGGTCATGCCGGCCCAGGCGACGAGCACGCCGCCGAGCAGTTCCGGGTAGATGTTCTCAGTGGCCCAAGGACGTTTGGCGCAGCGGCGGACAGCCGCGACCAAACCAACCAGGAACGTCAGCAGCAGCAAGCCAAAAAGCTGGATGTTGGCGGCGTCCCAGAAGTACCAGCTGAGGTTCTTCAGCGAGAATAGGGTGGGGTAGGTTCCGCCGAGCGGATTTGGCTCCTCGGCGTTCGCCGCGGAGGTGTGTGCGATCACAAGCTGGCTCAGCTGCGCATGGTGGTAGACATACCAGGGCGCCCCGATCGCGCCAAGCAGCACCGCGTAGGCGATCAGCCCGCGCCAGTTGCGCCAGCCGCCGCGTGCCACAACGACGATTAGCAGTCCGGCAAGGAAGATCGGGGTGGTCTCCTTGGTCAGCATCGCAAGACCGCTGGCAAGCCCGGCAAGCGCCGCTATACCCGGGCGCTCGAAGCGTCGCGAAGCGAGGATCGCCCAGACGCTCAAAGCCACGAGCGCGGCTTGCATCGGGTCGACGTAGGCCTCGTGCGACTCGGCCACGATCATCGGCGTACCCAGCGCGAACACCACCGCCAAAAGGCCGGCGCGCGTGCCGGACACGAGGTTGCCGATGCCGTAGCACGAGACCGCCAGAACGGGCACGAACACCAGGTTCAGGGCGAAGATCACGGCCGCGCGGCGGTAGCCGTCGACGAACACGCCGAGCGCCCCGACGATATGCGCGAGCGGCGGGTAGGTGTTGAATTCGGTGAAGGGGGTCGTCCAGGAGCCGCTGGCGATCGAGTCGTGCACGATGAACGAGTCGAGCATGTGCTGGGCGCTGTCCCAGTCGGGCACGCGCGTGTCCTGAGTCAGCCACCAGATCGTGACGCCCAGGAAGGCGAGCACGGCGAGCGCCGCCAGGCGCGCGTCGAGGGAGGTGCGGGCCATGTACGCGCGCAGCTTCGCGGCGGGGGCGCTAGCGTTACCGGCCGGGCGCGCTTGGCCCGAGGAGAGCGTTTCGGTCGCCATAGATTCAGGTGGTGCGGACCCTACCAGCCACTCGCGACGCGACGCCCCAGCCGGCCGGTCGATCTACTAGGCTGCGGTGCATGCCCAAAGGCCCGCTGGCGGGCCTTCGCCGGCGTATCTACCTGACTTATCGCTATCTCGGCTGGCGCACGCTGCTGTTCCGCATCGTCACCTTGCCGCTGCGCTTCACGCCGCTGCGCCACCGGCTCAGCCTGCGCTCGCGCACGGGCGAGGACAGCTACCGGCGCGCGCTGGCCTGGTATCGCGAGCACGGGCGCCCCGTTTGCATCGTGATACCCAGCTACCGCGACGCTGAGCGCGTGGCGACGCTGGTGGCGAGCATCCACGAGACGGTGCCCGTCGGCTTGGCGCGCGTGATCGTGGCCGACGACGCGAGCGGGGCTGAGCACGTGGCGGCGCTGCGCGCGATCGAGGGTGTCGAGATCGTCGAGGGGCAGTCCAACAGCGGCTTTGCCGCGAACGTGAACCGCGGTCTGCGGGCGGCCGATCAGGCGCTCGACGTGGTTGTGCTCAACTCCGACATGGAGGCCCGTCCGGGCTGGCTTGCCTGCTTGCAGTTCGCGGCTTCTCAAGAGGACGACGTGGCGATAGTCGGGGGGCGGCTCCTGTATCCGGACGGACGCATCCAGTTCGCCGGCACCGCTCGCAACCTTGGTGCGCCCGAGTGGTTCGACCACCGCTACCGCTTCAAGCCGGCCGACTGGGGCCCGGCGACGATCGGAGGGGCCGTGCTGGCTGTGACCGGCGCATGCATGTACGTGCGCCGCGCGGCGATCGAGCGGATCGGGCTGCTCGACGAGCGCTACCCGATGGCCTACGAGGACGTCGACTGGTGTCTGCGCGCTTGGCAGGCCGGCATGCGCGTCATGTACTTTCCCGTGGCTTCGCTCTACCACTACGAGTCGCAGACGCGCGGCACCGACGTGGGCGAGCGCGAGCGCGAGTCACAGCGTGTCTTCTGGGAGCGCTGGGGCGAGTTCTTCGACGCGCGCGACGTGCACACGTCCGAGAGCAAGCTGCGTGTCGTGTACGTGACCGAGGGCACCGGCGTCGGCGGTGGGCACCGCGACATCTTCGAGCACCTCAACCGCCTGGCCGAGCGCGGGCACGAGGTGGCGCTGTACACGCTCGGCGAGCAGCCCGACTGGTTCGATCTACGCGTGCCGGTGCATAGCTTCGAGCTCTACGACGAACTTGTCGAGGAGCTGGCGCAGGTGGACGCGATCAAGGTCGCCACCTGGTGGAACACGGCTATGCCGGTTTGGTATTCGAGCGTTCTGCGCGGCATTCCCGTGTACTTCGTGCAGGACATCGAGACCAGCTACTACCCCGACGACGAGGCCGTGCGCCACGCGGTGCTCGACTCCTACAGGCCCGAGTTCCGCTACATGACGATCTCCGGTTGGAATCGCGAGCGACTCCAGGAGCTGGGGCTCGACGCCGAGCTGATCCCGCCGGGAATCGACCTCGAGACCTTCCGTCCGCGCCCGGAGGTGGAGCGTCGCGAGGACATGGTGCTTGCGCTTGGGCGGACCAATCCCCTGAAGAACCTGCCGCTGACGATCGATGCTTGGCGTGCTTTGCCAGAGCCGCGTCCGCAGCTGTGCATGTTCGGGATCGAGCCGGAGCTGGCCACCGACGCGGGGATGCGCTACATAGAGTCGCCCAGCGACGAGCAGGTCGGCGAGCTGTTCAGCCGGGCGACCGTCTTCATCCAGACTTCGACGCACGAGGGCTTTTGTCTACCGGCGCTGGAGTCGATGGCCACGGGTGGGGCGGTCGTATGCACCGACGCGCACGGCAACCGCGACTTCTGCTCCGACGGCGAGAATTGCCTGATGCCAGAGGCCGGCCGCGAGGCGGTCAGTGCGGCGCTTGCGCGGTTGCTCGGCGACGCTGAGCTGCGCTCGCGCGTGGGACAGGCTGGGATCGAGACGGCCGCGGAGTACGCCTGGGAGCGGCGTATCGATGCGTTGGAGGGGTTCTTGGAGGAGGTGGCTCGGCCGCGGGAGACGGTGGTCTCAAGCGAGATCGTGCCGGGGAAGAGCTAGATTATTGTACCGATCGGGACAATAATCCACCCCCTACTAAGCATCTGGTCTAATTATCCTGATCGGGAAAAATATTGCCGTAAAATCGCTGTTCTGATAAGATTGTCCTGATCGGGATGATGAAGACGGTGCCAATCGCTGATTCTGTGAGCTTCGGCAAGGCCTTGCGCGAAGCTCGGCGGGCCCGCGGTCTGCGCCTCCTCGACGTTGCCTTTGGCGCTGGAGTAGGCATGCGCTTCATCAGCGAGCTCGAGCGCGGCAAGTCGACCGCGCGCCTCGGCGAGGCTCTGCGCGTGGCCGCGTCGCTTGGTGTCGGCGTCGTGATCGAGGACCCCTATGAGCGCCCGCCAGCTTGAGGTCTTCTGCTTTGGTGAGCTTGCCGGAACGCTCGTCGACGAACCGCACGAGCTGAGGTTCTTCTACGAGGGGACGTGGATCGCCGGGGGCATGCCGCCGCTGTCGCAGTCGCTGCCGCTGGATGGCGACTTCGGCCCCGAGGCGGTGCGAGCATTCTTTGCCGGCCTGCTGCCAGAGGGCTCGCTACGCGAGCTGCTTGCACGGCGGTTGGGTATCAGCTTCGCCAACGACTTCGGCCTGCTGGAGGCGCTCGCCGGCGATACCGCCGGGGCGCTCACGCTGCTTGCGCCTGGGCACACTCCGCTTGCTGGGGGGGACGTCGAGTGGTTGGACGACAGTCAGGTGGCGGAGCTGATCGAGGAGCTCCCGAGTCGTCCGATGCACGCCGACGACGACGGTGGATATCGTCTATCACTTGCAGGCGTGCAGGACAAGCTGCCGGTCGTGTTCGGTCTGGACGATCGCATTGGCTTGACGAAGGGGGGCACACCGTCGACGCACATTCTCAAGACGCCGATCGCGCGACTGGACGACACGGTGATCAACGAGGCGGCGTGTCTGCGGATCGGCAGGCGCCTCGGAGTCGAGGTTGCGCGTGCGCGGCCGCGCCGCGCCGGCGGTCACGAGTTCCTGCTGGTCGAGCGCTACGACCGCAAACTCACCGAGGCCGGCTTGCGCCGCCTGCACCAGGAGGACTTCTGTCAGGCACTCGGCGTCCCTGCGCAACGCAAGTACGAGAGCGAGGGCGGACCCGGCCTGCGGGACGGCTTTGCACTACTGCGACGAGCCGTTGCGGTGCCCGCGCGCGAGACCCCGCGGCTGCTGGAATATGTGGCGCTCAGCTTCCTGGTCGGCAACCACGACGCGCACGCGAAGAACTACTCGCTGCTCTACCTGCCCGAAAGCTCGCAGGCTACGTTGGCGCCTGCTTACGACGTCCTCAGCACGATCGCCTATCGCAAGACGCGGGACATGTCGCGCAAGATGGCGATGAGGATCGGCGGGGAGTATCGCCCCGACTACGTTTGTGCCCGTCATCTCGACACGCTGCTGGACGAAGCCGAGCTTGGCAAGGCGGCCGCTCGCGGGCGGCTGCGTGCGATGGCCGCACAGGCACCCACGGCGGCGCGCGAGACGCGCTTGGAGCTTGCGGCGGAAGGGTGGGATGCGCCGGTGTTGGAGCGCATTGCCGGGATCGTGGAGGAGCGGGCCGGTTGGCTGGCGAATGTTGCCGCGTCCTCCAAAGCCGGTTTGAGAGACTAGGGACAAGCAGTGCGGCGGGCTAGCCTTTTCCCGGAACTGTGCCTCTACTCACCCCAGTCGCGTCTAACGGCCGCTGGGATCAGCCTCGAGACCGAAAGGTGTGCCCGTGAAGCTTGAGTTTGCCCATGAGCTGCGCTGCCCGGCATGCCTGCGTGACCATGCGCTCGAGCCGCGGGCGCAAGAGAGCGACGCCCAAGAGGTGCGCGAGGGGGCGCTGCACTGCCGCTCGTGCGGGGCGGAGTTCGTCGTGCATAGAGGGGTGGGCGAGCTGCTGTACGAGCCGGCCGCACATATCGTCGCGGAGGCCGCCGGGCTAGAGCGCTTTGCCGAGCAGATGCGCGCCGAGGGCTGGGATCGGGAGATGGTGCGCAAACTGCCCGACATAGAGCACGGCTACTGGTATGTGCAGGCGCGCTCGATGCACCAGCTGCTGACCACGATTCCGTTCAAGCCGGGGCAGAGCATCCTCGACGTCGGCTCGAACACATGCTGGGCCGCGAACCGCTTCGCCGAGCGCGGACTGCAAACGATCGCTTTGGACATCGCCACCGCCGAGCTGCAGGGGCTGCACACCGCTGAGTACTTCATCGAGGATGGTCACGTCTTCTTCGAGCGGCTGCTCGGCTCGATGGACGCGATCCCGCTCTCCTCGAGCAGCGTCGACTATGTGTACTGCTGCGAGGTGCTGCACCACAATGACCTGCAGAGCCTACGTCGTACCTTCCAGGAGATCTTCCGCGTGCTGCGCCCCGGGGGCAGGCTGCTGATGATCAACGAGACGCTCAAGACGCTGAGCGATCCCGACGGCGTGCACGTCGAGGGGGTCGAGCAATACGACGGCTACGAGCACGCGCACTGGGCCTGGCGCTACCGCTGGGAGGCGGCGCGCGCGGGCTTCATGACGGAAGTCACAGAGCCCCACTATCGCCCGTTCTTCGGCGATGTGGGCACGGATGTGAGCGTCAACCTCAGCGGTCCGCTGCTTGGCCCGCTGACGCGTAGGGCCGTGCGCAAGGGGCGCAAAATCGGGCTGGCGCGCAGGGCTTACCTGGCGTGGCTGAACCACGTCCAAGGGAAAGTCCAGATGAACATGATCGCCACCAAGCCTGTGCGCTATGTCGGCACGCACGAGCCGATCGGGCCGTTGCGACGGCTGCCGCGAACCCTGGCTGCCGTGACTCGCCTGCGCGGCGATCGTCGTGCAGGACGCGCCGCGGGCAAAGCGCCGCGCACGCCTGAGCAGGCCGCCGAGGCGCTGCGCCGGGCTACCGCAAGCGACGCTCATGCGCCTGGAGAGGCGAGATCCACCGAACCGCCCGCGCCTGTTGCCTCGCCCTAGAGGTTCTCGGCGACGAACGGCGCGGAGCGGTTGAACACCCAGAAGCCAAGTGCGAAGGTCGCGACGGCGACCCCTATCGGCTCCAGCAACCCGGCCCAGCTGCCGAGTGCTTCGCCGGCGCTGAGTGTGGCATGCGTGACCATTGCGTGGCGAAACTGCTGAAAGACCGTGACGAGCGGGTTGAGCATGTAGATGTGGTAGAGGACGTGGTCGATGGCGTCCGACTGTGCTGGCGGTTTCGGGTAGAGCAGCGTTTCGCGCACCTTGGAGAGGGGGATGATCACGGGCGAGCCGTAGAAGATGATCTGGCTGACGACTTCCCAGATCGGGGAGATGTCGCGGAAGCGCACGAACAGCGCGGACAAGAGCATCGCGAGGCCCGTGGAGAAGATCACCAGGAGCGCGAGGATCAGCGGCAGCTCGAGCCAACTGAGCATCGGTTGCACGCCAGAAATCAACGCAAACACCAGCACGACGACGAGGTTGAGCAGCAGGTTGAAGAACGACAGCAGCACGATCGCCAGCGGTATGACCAGGCGCGGGAACTGGATCTTGCGCACGAGGTTCTCGCGGTCGAAGACGCTGCGCACCGCGCCCCCTGTCGCTTCGCCGAAGAACGTGAACAGCACGATCGAGCCGAGCAGCTGCACGCCGTAGAACGCTTCGCTCGGCTTGCCGTCCTGGCCGACGTGCGTGATCAGCACGAAGAACACGTAGAGGACCCCGAACAGCAAGAGCGGGCGCATCACCTGCCACACGTAGCCGAGCACCGAGCCGAAGAACTTCAGCTTGAATTCGTTGCGCGCGATGTTGTACGTGAGGTGCCAGAAGCGACGCCAGTCGTCGTTGAGCGCACGCGGGCCCTTGATCGGGCGCCCGAGGCCCTCGTAGGGGGGCGGGTCGACGCTCGTCGCGTCCGGGGGGATTAGAGTCTCGGTGCTCATCGCGCAAGCTCCGCGCGCTTGGCTATCTCGGGGCTCGACGCGAGGCGTCGGGCCGTCTCGAGGCTCGAGGTGGCGCCGCTCACAGCACGATCTCCCGAGAGCCGGCCTCGGTGCGGCTCATCGCCACCTGCACCGGCAGATCGACGGCGCCGCCCATCGCTTCTGGGCCAGTGACGACGAACGAGAAGGCCCCCTCGTAGCGGTCGATCAGGTCCAAGCCCGTGCCGCGGTGGGCGAGCGTGAACAGGGGGTTGTAGCGGCCGGGCGCGAGCACGTTGTCGAAGGCAAACGAGCAAAGCACTTCTTCGCCTGTGCGGAAGTTCCCGCTGCGCTCGTTCGCTCTCGAGCTGGTCGCCACCACGATCGCCAGGTGGTCTTCGTTGAGCACGTACAGGCTTGCGACGGGATCCTCGACCTCGACCTCGAAGCGTACGAGCGCCTTCAAGACGATGCGCTGGCCCTGGGGCAGCGAGGCTGGGCGCTCGCCGTGCTCGTCCTCGATCCAGGCCTCCAGCACGCGCGCGTCGCCGTCGCCGCCGCGGCTGTCGCTCTCCCCTTCGCCGCCGGCGTCAGCTTCACGCCCGAAGTTGATCTCCAGGTAGCGGTCGGCAACCTCGTGCGGCTCGCCGAGGTGCACGGTCTCGCCGCGCTCGAGCAGCAGCGCGCGGTGGCAGAAGCGGTTGAGCGAGCCCATGTCATGGGTTACGAACACGATCGTGCGGTTCTCCTCGCGCATGCGGTAGAAGACGTCGAAGCACTTCTGCTGGAAGGCGGCGTCGCCGACGGCGAGCACCTCGTCGACGAGCAGGATGTCGGCGTCGACCTGGATCGCGACCGAGAAGGCAAGCCTGACGTGCATGCCCGATGAGTAGTTCTTGAGCTTGAGCTCCTCGAACTCGCGCAGTTCGGCGAAGTCGATCACCTCGTCCACGCGCCGGCGTGCCTCGCGTGGGGTCAGGCCCATCATGATGCCGTTGAGGATCACGTTGTCGCGCGCGGCCAGGTCCTGGTTGAAGCCGACGCCGAGCTCGATGAAGGTCGATAGGCGCCCGTCCATCCAGATTTGGCCCTTGTCCACGCCGTAGATGCCGGCCAAGCACTTCAGGAGCGTGCTCTTGCCGCTGCCGTTGCGCCCTGCGATGCCGAAGAATTCGCCGCGGTTGACCTCGAAGGAGATGTCGCTCAACGCTGAGAACGACTGATGGCTTGCGCGGCGCAGCGGGTGCAGCGCCGTCTCCTTGAGTGTGTGCGTGCGCTCCTCGGGTACGCGAAAGGTCTTGCTGACCGAGCGAGCGACGATCGGCGGGGTGCTGTGGCTGGCCAGTTGTGGCATGCAGGGAAGGGTATCCGCTGGGTCAGGCGGCCACGCTTGGCTCTGCATTTAGGCCCTTGCTCTCCGGGTTTGTAGGTCTGCTATTCGGCGGCTGAGGGATGCCGAGCACGGATGCCCAGTATCTACCGTGTAGATAGTTAGGCAAAATACGATAAAATCTGTGGCGTGCCCGGGAAGATATACAACGCTCTATTCGACCTGGCGAGCGATCAATACGGCTATGTCACCGCCGATGAGGCGATCGAGATGGGGGTCGGCAAGGATCGCCTACCAGCGATGGCCGCGCGTGGCGTAGTGGATCGAGTAGACAGGGGCCTGTACCGCTTTCCGGCAGTGCCGGCTACCGCGCTCGATCAGTACATGGAGGCGATCTTGTGGCCTCATCGAGTGCGCGGTGTGATCTCCCACGCCAGCGCCCTGGCGCTGCGTGAGCTTTGCGACGTGAGTCCGGCGCACATAGACATCACCGTGCCAAAGGCCTATCGAGTAACTCGAGTACCGCCGAGCGTCTACCGCTTGCACCATCGCGATTTGTTGCCAGTGGACATCGGATGGCATGAAGGCATCCCTGTCGTAACTCCATTGCGTGCGATCCTGGACAGCGTCGAGGCTCATCTCGGGCATGGGCTTATCCGCCAAGCGATCGAGACAGCAAGCAAGCGCGGTCTGATCGATGGCAAGACCGTGCGACATCTCAAGTACGACCTGGGTAGCGGGTGAGATGAGCTTTCCCAAGGACAAGCCGCCTCATAGTGTCAAGGTACTCCACAGCTGGATCGCGGTTTACGCGAAGGAGACAGGCCAGCTGCCAGAGCGGGTCATGCGCTCAGTGTCGTACATGATCGTTTCGATCGCGCTCGATCGCGCTCGCGACGATGCCGGCATGGTGCTGTTCCCGATCAAGGGCGGGGTAATGATCGAGCTGCGGGCCG
This sequence comes from Solirubrobacteraceae bacterium, assembly GCA_049287685.1. GTDB lineage: Bacteria > Actinomycetota > Thermoleophilia > Solirubrobacterales > Solirubrobacteraceae > Palsa-744. The sequence continues at coordinate 10,353 of JBAQGH010000077.1, forward strand.
GCCTCCGTGCTCGGGCTACCCGAGACCTCGACGGAGGGCTTTGGGGTACAGGACGTCGACGATGCAGCCCTCCTTGTCACGGAGATGATTGCTCAGATCGATGCGGCTGTCTGACTGGGTGGTCAACCTCGCGGCTCGCGCTCGTAGCGTTGCGCGAGGTATTGCTCGACCCAGGCCCGCGTGCTGCGCCAAGTGCCATCTGGCGCCTTGGAGGCATTGAGGCGCCCTCGTGTGGCGGCGACGCGGAGCGCGTTTGCGGAGATGCGCTCCGAGGCCAGGGCGGGCAGCGGAACGAGGCGCGAGGGACCGGCGACGGCCGGGACGACGAACTTGTGAAGATTGTCGAGGATGGCCCTCGCGAGCAGCTCGCCGAGCGGGCCATGGTCGCCTCGATCGGCGCTCCCGAGCGCGTCTAGATATTTACGCCGCTCGGCCTTGAAGACGATCGCGGGGGGGTAGCCGAGGCGCACCAGGAGCAGGTTGAGAACGAGCCGGCCAGTGCGCCCGTTGCCGTCGAGAAATGGGTGGACTTGCTCGAAGCGCGCGTGCGCTTTGGCGAGGGCTTCGGGGTCGACGCCCTCGCGCCCGGAGCCAAGCGCCTGAACCTCGATGAGCCAGTCGCTGAGCATTGCGGGGACCTCTGGCCAGGGCGGAGGTCGCATCCCGCCCGGGAACGGCCGGATGTCGTGCCGGCGGAAGGAGCCGGGACGCTCGTTCTCATCGGCGCTCGGGTGGGGAGCTGCATCCCAGACGGGTGTGAGCGCTAGACGGTGGACATGGCGAAGCTCGGTCAGTGAGAGCAATTCATCGTTCGACCATGCGTCTGGCTGAAGTGCCTGGCTGTAGACCCAGGTGGCGGCATCGGCATAGCCGCGCACCTCCATGTACTCCCGAAGCTCCTTGTTGCCTACCGCCCTGCCCTCATCGAGCAGCCGCTCGACCTGGGCGAGCACGAGTGTGTTGCCCTCGATGGCAGTCGAGTGGTGGGCTTCCTGGAGCCATATCCCATGCCAAATGTCTTGTGCAAGCTCGGGCGGAGGCAGGCCGCCGAGCTGTCCGCGCAACTCGGCGATCTGGATACGTAGGCGCTCATAGACGGACGCTCGCGTGGGCCGCCCACGACCGGGCCCTTTTTTGTTCGGTTGAGGCACTTATTAATTGTACCGAACACTTTTACACCGCTATAAGCGTTGGCCACCCGGCGCCGGATCTGTTGCTCGGCGACGCCCACGCGCTCCCCATCGGCTGCAAATCGACCCCGAGAGAAAGCAAGGAGCGCTCCAGCGCGCCACGAGGTGTGCCGCCTTCTCTTGGGTTTGGGCTCGGGCGGCCGAACACGCGCGTGCGCCGGGGTGGAGCTGAAGCTTGGCTTGTCTGCCGCAGGAGTCTCGCCGGCGAGAGGCCCCCAGCGACCATAGGGGGCCTATGCGGCGCTGCTGTACGTGATGGTCTCGTGGATGCTTACGCCGAGGGCGTCGGCGACGCTTTGGAGGCGGTCGAGGTTGACGCCGCTGTAAGCGTTGGCCTCCCAGCGCTGGATCTGTTGTTCGGCGACGCCGACGCGCTGTCCAAGCTGATGTTGGGTCAGCCGCGCGGCGATTCGGGCTTCGATCAGAGTCGCGGGTATATCCTTCAGGGAGTCGATCTCACGCTCGGTGATGTGTCCATCGCGCAGCTGCTCGTAGCGGTCGATCTGGGCGCGGAGCACCTCGGCCTCGCTTGCCATCGCGTCTCGCATGGCCTGGTGGACGCGTGGGTCCACGCGGGTGCTCGGCTGGCGGGCGTCATGGGCGGCGAGGCTCTCGTCGAAGTGAGCGAGCTGGGTCTTGGTGATGCGGTATTGACGCTCGTTTGTGATCACGCGAGTCCTCGGAGGTCGAGAGCGACGATGCCCTTGGGTCGCCCGGCGTCGCGGTCACGTTGGAAGTAGTCGAGGAATGTGGTCCCGGATGGCTCGGCTGCCGTCTCGGCGGGGAACAGCTCACCGCCGTAGCGCGCCTTCTGCGCGGCGCGACCGTTGCTGAAGTCCAGCAGCTCGGGGTCCAGACGCCCGGCATCGACACCGGCGACATCCCAGCAGGCGTCGAAGTCCCCGGGATGCTCCTTGGCGGTGACGAAGCCGCCGTCGATGTACGCGACGACGCAGCCGGCATCCCTCAGAGAGCGCAGCGCGCTCAGGAGTCCGTCGAGCAGTTCGCGACGACGGGCGCTGGTGGCGTAGCGGGTCATGATCTCGGTCCAAGTCGCTTGATGGATGCCGGGCGGGAGGCTCCCGCGCTCATCGAGCTCCGGAATCATAACACAATGATATCATTGTGTCCAGAAGGGTTTTGTTTACCTGCCTCGAGACGTGGCTGACGGATTCGACGTGCGAGGGTGCGAGGGTCGAAAGTCTTGAGCGGCGCTTCCTCATCCCCGCGAGACCTCTTGGAAGCGCGCTCGTCGCGCCGGGTTCACCACCTTGACCGGCAACCAGGGGCGGGTCCTTCGGTGCGGTGGTCGCGCTTGAGATCGTTTACGGCTCTTGTGGTCGATGCGCCGCAGATCATGCAGGGGCACGCTTGGACAGCTCGACGCGATACATCCAGATCGAGCCGGCCTCTACTTCCGATCGCTTGGGGGTTCGTTTGTTTCGAGGTTCGCGCGTGCCTTTGCGAGCGACACGGTTTCGGCGTTGGCCAGCTCGACATCGGCTGCGGCGATGCCAGCAACGAACTGGGGGGCGTGGGCAAGCACGAAATCCTCGAACTCCTCGGAATCGACGGGAAGCATGTACACGACCGGGCGCCCGCGCCGGGTGATCAAGGTCGGCTCCTTGTTCTGCTCGATGTCGTTGATGATTGAGCTCGCGTGTCTGGCAAGCTCACGGACGCCGATTGTGCTCATCGCCGGGCTCCTAGCATGTGCATATCAATGTACGTATAAGCAACACCGTCGTTGGTCAGGGGCGAGCGAGAGGTTGCCGATATCCTCGGCCCGAAACAAGCGCTCGGCGTTGCTCCGCGCGGCGTGAATAAGACCGGCCGGACGTTCAGGGCGCTCGTAGTGGGTCTTTCCAGCGTAGTCCTGTGAAGCGTGCGAAGTCGGTGTCGCTGGAGCAGAGCTCGGCGCCGTGCTCGATGGCCAAGGCGGCGAGGTGGGCTCGGTTGTGAGGTTGCCGGCTGTGCCAAGTGGGTCTAGGAGCTCGCGTAGGACCGCAGCGTGGCGCTCGGTGGGGTGCACGACGGTGACGCATGGCTGGTCGAGCCAGCTTTGGACGAGGTCGAGGGCCTTGCCGATGTCGAGGCCGGGGCGGATGCCCAGGGGCGGCGGTGCCCGTTGAAGCTCCTGCTGGGTGGCGAGCCGGCGGCGAGGCCAGCGCGGGCAGCGTCGTTGAGGCGCCTAGGTGGCCGTACGTCTGGGCGGATTCGCCCGTCAGGGCGTATGGATAACATAGGCGCAAATGTCGTCAGATGGGTCAACGTGGTCACTCCGCGCGCAGACGGTTTTGTATGGCCACGAGCCCGAACAGATCTGGCGGTTGCTGCAGGGTCTGGACGCTACTGCGCGTAAGGCCATCGACGCGGGGCTCTTGGGTCGCGTCGAGTGGGCGCTGGGGGACAACAGCGGAATTCCTATTTTTGGTCCCGCCGATCTGTCGGCATTGAACGATGCAAGCACGGATGCCCTGAGTTCGATTACGTACGAGTCGTTCGGTGAGAACCTTGGATCGAGCGGAGGGCACAATCGTCTTGCGACGGGATGCTCTCGCGACTTGTTGCTCATTCTTAATCCCGACACCTATCCGTCTCCGATTGCACTTATGGAACTCGTCAGGAGGCTAGCCGAGCCTCGTGTCGGTCTCGTGGAGGCTCGGCAAATTCCGCTTGAGCATCCACGCGAGTACGATCTTTTTACCGGAGAGACGAGTTGGGCCAGCACCTGCTGTGTGCTCGTTCGCCGGCAGTTGTTCGATAAGCTCGGGGGCTTCGACAGTCAGCATTTCTTCTTGCACTGCGATGACGTTGACTTCTCCTGGCGGGCCCGCAAGTTAGGCTATCAGATAGTGATTGAGCCTCACGCGGCTGTCTTTCACGATAAGCGCCCGACTCCCGATGCCGCCTGGCCTGCGCCCGACTATGAGCTATACCATTCGGCGCTCGGACGGCTAATGCTTGCGACGCGCTGGGGTCGCCCAGATATCGTGGATGAGACGATCGCTTCGATCGAAGCTGGCCAGTCGGAGATACAGCTCGAGGCCCTCGCTGAGTTTCGTTCTCGCTTGGCCAACGGTCAGGTTCCTGCTATTGAGTCTGGTTCAGCCGATATAGCGCAATTCATCAATGGTGAGTATGCAGTCCACCGGTTCTGATGAATTGACCTCTCCGCGCTACGATTTTTCCTTTGCGTGGGAAAGCTCCTACGGGCATGTTGTTGAATTGGTCAAGCGGCTTTCTCCAGAGCTGGGGCTCGTCATAGATCTCGGCTGCGGTGTCGGCTCTCTCGCAAAGCCGCTGATTGAGCTAGGCTATGAATACATAGGCGTCGACGTGGATCCCGTCGCACTCGCGGAGCTGTCAAAGCGTGGACTGGAGGGTCGTGAGCTGGATCTCCTTCAGACTCACGAGTTGCCACAGCGAATGCGCGAGCTGGCAGGAGAGCGCAAAGTTGCGGTTGTGCTACTAGTCGACGTTATCGAGCACATTCCGGAGACACAACCGTTCCTTGCGGCGGTCCGTGCGGGCCTCGAGCTGCTTGGACGGTCGCCACTCCTCATCAGCGTGCCTAACGTTGCACACTCCGATCTTGGGGCAAAGCTCGTCTTCGGTCGATGGGACTATACACGGACCGGTTTGCTCGACTCTACGCATACTCAATTCTTCACCTGCGAACGTCTGCAGTCGGAGACTCGGGCTTGCGGGCTACTTGAGCTTGGTGCGCACGATTTCAAGATGCGTGCCAGCGATCAGCATTTTCCGTCAGATCATCCGGCACTCTCCTGGACCTCGCCGGTAGCCCAAGCGATCCGCACTTGGCGGGATGCTGTCGATCCACATGGCCAGACAAACCAGTTCATCCGAGCCTTTGTCCCCTGTGACATCCAGCCTATAGAGACCACGCAGGCTTTGGAGGTCCGGGCGGGGCTTGCGTCTGCGGCGCCACTGGCTGTAGTGGTGCGCACGCAGGGTAAGCGGAACTCCCGACTGCGCGACGCGCTCACTTGCTTGGCGGCGCAGACGACGGACAATGTTGAAGTGCTCCTAATGGTGCACTCGGATGATGAGGAGCCTGCGCTCCGGGAGGTAAAGGCCCTTGTCGCAGACTTCGATCCTCATTTCTCTTCAAGGGTCAGGGTCCTACATGTCTCCGGCGGTCGGCGTGCACGTCCACTAAACGCTGCGCTCGCGAGGCTCAAAGCCGATTACGTCGCGTTTCTGGATGACGACGACTTGGTGATGGCAGATTGGGTTGAGTCGTTCGTGGATGCGGCGGGTGACGGAGCGATCGTTCGTTCCAGCGTCGCTGTGCGCGAAGTATCGAAGCCCGAGGAGGATTCTCATTGTCATCCTTACGTCGTGCATTCCGCACTTCAATTCCGCTACAAGCCAGACTTTGACCGACTGCAGCATGTCTGGCGAAACGAAACCCCGATCTGCACTTTTGCTGTGCCACGTAGTCTTATCGAGACGATCGACCTGCGATTCGACGAGGATTTGCCGGTCCTTGAGGACTGGGACTTTTTGATGCGCGCTGTCGCTTATGCTTCTGTTCGTGACACGCACAAGGTGACGAGCGTGTACCAGATGTGGCGCTCCGGCGAATCGTCGGCATCGTTGCATGAGGTTGACCTCTGGCAGGCTACTCAACGTGTACTGCAGGATCGCATGAGCCTAAAGCCATTGGTTCTCCCTACCGGATCAGCAGACCGACTCGCTAAGATGTGCGAGCAGCTAGCCGAACACGTCTCTATATGTGGTCAGCTAGAGGCTACTCGCCACGAGGTTGACTTATTGCGCAATGAGGCGCGGGTCAACCAGCAAATGGTAGCTGAAGCGACGGCCGTGGCGGGCGAGTTTCAGAGGGTGCAAAAAGCCTATTCGGTGACTATCAACTCACGTCGTTGGCGCGTCCTAGGGCCGCCGGCGCGGGTCATTGCAGCGGTGCGACACTTGAGTCTGAGAGTTCGAGATCTGTTTAGGGCTTCCACTAGGCCCTCCAGCTGAGACATTAGTATTTTGCAGACCTTTTGTACTGGCGCTGCGCCAGCATCTTAGGCAATCCATTATGCGGCTAGATCATCTATCCAACACCGGGCGTACCCGCAATAATTTCGATCTTCTACGCTTGCTTGCGGCGATCATGGTGGTCTTCGAGCATTCCTTCGCATTGCTAAAGATACCTGCACCATTTCCCAATATAGAAGGGATGAGTTGGGGATTTGTAGGCGTCTTGATTTTCTTTTCGATAAGCGGTTTTCTGGTTTCTCGCAGTTGGTCTAGGAACCCGCATGTCGTCCCGTTTGCGGTCAAGCGTGCACTTCGAATCATGCCTGCCCTAATCGTCGTACTCCTTGCATCTGCCTTGATACTTGGGCCGCTAACGACCGTCGATCCGCTTCGCGCCTACCTCGACAATCCAGAAACCAAGGCCTACGTAGTCAACAACACTATGATGCAAAGCGATTACGATCTACCTGGCGTATTTTTGCATAATCTCTATCCACTCGCCGTCAATGGCTCGTTGTGGACTCTTCCGCTAGAGATCAAGGCCTATGTGTTCGTGGCATTGGTTGGATTGATAGGCTTGTTGTCCCGATTTAGGATCGTATTGGTTGGCTTGGCTGTCCTTGTGCTCCTAACTTGCGTGGACTCGTTGCGATCATCAATCCCCGGGGCAAACCATTTTGTGGCATCGCTCGTAGATATTCAGGCAAACCCGGAACTTGTATATCTGACAAAGCTGGGGAGGTACACGGTATATGTCGACATGTTCGCTGCATTTGTCATCGCGGCCACTCTCTTCTCTTTGCGCAGATGGGTCGTGATGCGATGGGAGGTCGCCATATTCGCGGTAGCGGTTTTTGGTGTTACGATCCTAATGGGTGCACCTGCCCCACTGATTGGAGCAGTGGCTGTCGGCCCTTATCTTGTCCTTTATCTTGCGTATCGAACAACTGGTTTTTTCCGTCTTCCAGCCCGCTTTGGTGATTACTCATATGGCATATATATATATGCATTTCCTATTCAGCAGACGATCTCGGCTTTGCTTCATACGACTAGCGGGTGGCTGATGTTTGCGATAGCAATGCCGGTCACGTCATTGGCAGCGATCCTTTCATGGCATTGGATCGAGCGCCCGGCGCTTAACATCAAGTCCAGGATTATCGGAGCTGAACCTCCTCCGGGTGGTGACGTGGATGAGGTGCCTGAAATTGAAAAAAATAAGGCTTTTACTGATGCCAATGACGATGCCAACATGTTGAATGAGGGACCTCCACTTCTCTTTCCTTTGGGGCATTTTTATTCACCGATGTACGACACGCAAACAGTTTTGGCTAACCGGACATTGCTCTGGCCGACTACGCCAAGGCCGACTTTGGATCTTGATTGGCACGGGAAGGAGCAATTGGATCTTTGCAACAGAGTCTTTGCAAAGCAGCAACCGCTTCCCCTGCGGCAGGAGCAGTCGGAAGATCCCACAGAGTACTGGTGTGGCAACGATCAATATCCGCCATTGGATGCGCGGATTCTGGCCGCTATGTTGAGACATCTACGCCCGCGACGCATGATAGAGATTGGTTCCGGATTCTCCTCGCTTGTAACGGCAAGGGTAAACCGCGAGGAGTTCGCATATTCGATGAAGTTCATGTGTATCGAGCCCTATCCACGAGGTTTCCTGGCGGATGGCGTAGACGGAATTTCGGAGCTGAGGGTGGAGCTGATCCAAGATTCACCTCTGGATCTATTCACGGAACTGGGCCATAACGACATATTGTTCGTCGATACGTCGCATACGGTCAAGACAGGTGGTGACGTCAATTGGATCTTCCATGAGATCGTTCCACGGCTCCCAGTGGGGGTGGTAGTGCATGTGCATGATTTTTTCCTGCCGCGCGAGTATCCTGAGCAGTGGGTGCTAGAGGGGCGTGGTTGGAACGAGACATATCTTGTACGATCCTTTCTGAGCTATAATGATTCATTTGAAGTGATTTGGGCCACGCAATACATGCTTGACTATCACCCTGATGAGATATCCTGGGCCTTCCCATCAAGTGACAGCAATTCACGCGGTGGTGGGTCACTATGGTTTAAGCGTATTCGTTGATATGTTGAGGTCCGGTAGTGATAAACGCTTGTGAGTCTTCTAAGGATTTGTATGCAAATCTGAGCAAAATGAAGGTACTGATCACCGGTGGTGCTGGGTTCATTGGTACTGCACTTTCTTATGCATTGGCGCCTCACACGGAGGAAATTGTATTGCTCGATTCGATGCATCCAGATGTGCACGGAGATAATCCTCAGCTTCCCGCGATAGGGGGGGTGCGCTTTGTCTATGGAGATGTCACATCGTCGAGTGTATGGCGGGAGCTCTTGGGGGAATGCACGCCAACGACTATCGTTCATTTGGCCGCCGAGACAGGCACTGGATTGTCTCTTTCTCAAGCTACCCGTCACGGGCATGTGAATGTCGTCGGGACAGCCACTATGCTTGACGCGCTCTTCCGAGCGTCGCACCGCCCTAAGCATATCGTTCTCACGTCGAGTCGTGCAGTGTATGGAGAAGGTCAATGGATAGCAGGTGGGCGGGCCTACTACCCAGGGATACGAACGCGCCAGGATCTGCTCAAGCGACGATGGATTCCGCGGCCTGGTGATGGAGAGCCCATCCCAAGCCGGGCGGGTATTACTGAGCCGCGACCCACAAACATATACGCCGCGACTAAGCTTGCACAAGAGAACGTTCTGGCGGCATGGACCGCCGCCACAGGCACGGCTCTTTCCGTGCTTCGCCTTCAGAACGTTTATGGTCCGGGGCAGTCTCTAATCAATTCCTACACTGGAGTGCTGACACTCTTTGCGAGGCTTGCCGTATCTCGAGAACCAATCGATCTCTATGAAGATGGACAGGCCCTCCGGGATTTCGTCTATATAGACGATGTGGTCCAAGCGATCGTCAACACCTTGGCCATAATTCCCGACAGGGGTCGTTTGATGGATATAGGCTCTGGCAGCGCGACGACTCTGGCCGAAGTCGCCGGAATAATGGCCGCCGGTGAGAAAGCGCCGATACCTGTCGTCTCAGGGACGTTCCGGGAGGGTGACGTGCGGGCAGCCAGCTGTGATATAACGGAGGCTAAGGCACAGATTGGCTACGATCCTGTTTACGACCTCCGCGCCGGCCTTGCGGAGTTGCTTGAGTGGGTCAAGGCAGAACTCAAGTAATGGCGTCTAGATTGCCTGAACCGCCCCGGCTTTTTTGGAGGTAGTTTATTGAGTGATCTGTCTTTCCCTCGTCTGCTCGTACTCGACGGGAGGGAGCGCGTCGCACGCTCCGTGTAGCCGCCTGTGGTTGTACCAGTCGATC
>JBAQGH010000078.1:0-7827 GCA_049287685.1 Solirubrobacteraceae bacterium
GCTGGGGGAACGTCGACTACAACGCAACCACTGAACGCACCTTCACGACACAGCAATCGCTGTGCACACACTCACAGTGCATCTAGTCTGTTTGGGCTTCGGCCCTGTGCGCCGGCAGCGAGAACCGTGAGCGTCAGCAAGCAGCGAGCCAGCGGCCCGATAGGGCCGCACAGGCCGGCGTCGGCACGGCTCCAGGGACGGCGGAGAGCCGACGGCAGGCGGCTCGGTCACTGGCAAACGAGAGTCCGTGCGCGAGCCGACGCCTTTTGTGAGAAAGTTCGCCGTGGTGCGGGCGACTGACGTAGCGAAGCGCAGGCGTCAGGGGCTTGTGGCCTGCCGCGCGGCTTTGCCCTTCGAGGGCCTTTGAGATGCGCGCCCCGGTGTCGCGCCCGCACCCTCTTCGGAGCTGTTGAGCGTAAATCGCCGATCGGGGTTGGCAGGCGAGATCGCGCCAGCGCCGGGGAGTACCAGGCTCGCACCTCGCGGGCACGAATACCCCACAGCTCGATGACGTGGCCGGACGCAATGTTGCAACGCCGCATTGCAACATTTCCTCCTCACTGCGTCAAGCATGTGGAACGCCCAGCGGAGCGACGATTCCGTCCGGAGCCTACGCGAACATGTGTTCGATGCGAGGCCGGTCCGCGCAATCAGCGCAGCACACACAACCCGTTCTTTGGGAGCCCATACGTACCACACCACGCGAACGCGCCCTTGAGCGTGAGCCCACGCGAGCAGGGCAAGGGGAGACTGCATCTGCTGCGGTCCGCCCTGAGCCCTATCGTCAGTCCACGAGGATGGAGACGAACTTCGACGAGACGCTCATAGCCGGGCTTGCCTCCGCCGAGAAGCAGGTCCAGCAGAGCTACCGACCGATCATCGGGGTGCACAAGTGGTTCGCCCGGCGGCCTGGAACGCTCTTTCGCGGACTTGCCCTCGCGGAGCTCGTGGACCGGCCGCTTGCGGAGCACTACTTCGACAGCCACGACCTCGACGGCGTGATCCTCGACCCGTTCATGGGAGGCGGAACTTCGCTGTTTGAGGCCAACCGCATGGGGCTCTCCGTCATCGGCTACGACACTAATCCGATGTCGCGCTGGCTCGTGGAGCGCGAGCTTGAGCAGCTCGACATCGATGCCTTCGAGCGCGAGGGCGAGGTCATCGCCGGCGAGGTGGAGGAGAAGCTGCGCGACCTGTACACGACTCGCTGCGAGGAGTGTGGCGAGGACGTTCCCGTCAAGTTCTTCATGTGGGTCAAGACGCATGTCTGCGAGTGCGGCGAGGAGACCTTGCTCTTCCCCGGCCCGCTTGTCGCGGGACGCAAGATGGGCCGGCATACCCACGAGGTCCTCGTATGCGGCAGCTGCCGGTCCGTCGACCAGTTCCTCCCGGGTGAGACGCCCGACGGCTGTCCGCGTTGCGCAACCCCCTACGCCGACACCAAGACGCCTGCCAAAGGCGCATGCGCCTGCGGACAGCCATTCGCGGTCGGCAGACCGCAGAACGACGGGCCACCCAAGCACACGCTGTTCGCGCTGGAGTACCACTGCGACACGTGCAAGGGCCGTAGGGGGCGTCGTGGCCGCTTCTTCAAGGGCGCTGACGCCGAGGACCACGCGCGGTTTGCCCGCGCGCGGGAGCGCTTCGCTGCAACCGATTCGCCCTTCTGGCCTGATGACGGCATCCCGCCGGGCGATGAGACTAATCGACTACTGCGATGGGGCTACCGGCGCTTCCGCGACCTGCACAACGAACGGCAGCTGCTTGGCTTGGCGATCCTGGCCGAGCGCATCCGCCGGGCGCCCGCGGAGCTGCAGCCGGCGCTCGCCACGGTCTACTCGGACTTCATCCGCTACCAGAACATGGTCTGCCGGTACGACACCGCCGCACTCAAGGTTCTCGACGTCTTCTCCGTGCACGGCTTTCCGGTCCATCGGGTGCAGTGCGAGGCCGCGCTCATCGGCATCCCGAGGGTCGGCTCAGGTGGGTACCGTCACTTCCTGGCCAAGTACGCAGCCGCCAAGCGCTACTGCAACGCGCCATTCGAGACGATGCGCGTCGACGACCGTAAGAGGCGCGTGCCGGTGCCGGGCGAGCGAATCGCATCCAACCTCGTCGTCGACCCCGCCGACCTTGAGCGGAAGCGCGCGACGCTGCTGCGCTGCGCGAGCATCACGGCGCAGCCGCTGCCCGAGAACAGCGTCGACCTTGTCCTGACCGACCCGCCATACTTCGCGAACGTCCAGTACTCGGAGCTGATGGACTTCTGCTACGCATGGCTGAAGCGGCTGATGCCCAAGACGCCGTTCTTCGAGCAAGCGACATCGAAGTCCGAGGACGAGGTCATGGGGAACGTCATCGGCGGCCGGGACATCGATGTCTTCGCCGAGCGGCTGTCGGGCGTCTACCGGATGGCCACGAAGGCGCTTCGTCCAGGGTCACCGTTCGTCTTCACCTACCACCACAACGATCTCTCCTCCTACGCGGCCCTCGTGGTCGCCGTGCTCGATGCCGGTCTGGTGCCCACCACTACGCTCGTGTGCCCATCGGAGATGCGTGGCTCCATCCACATAAACGGCGCGGATTCCAGTCGCGTGGACAGCATCTTCGTATTGCGCAAGCCGCCGGTCGAGGTCGTCGGAGACCGGGCCACACCGCTCAACGAACGTCTGATCGGGCACGTCCAGAATCTCGTGGACGCTGGCCTCACGGTCACGAATGGCGACCGTCGCTGCATTCGTCACGGGCTTGTCGCTGAGGATGCGATACACGCTCTCGCGCCAACCTGGGACCCGTCGGCGCCCATCACGGAGCGCATGGCCGTGGCGCGCGAGAGCCTCGTAGCGCTGTCGGAGAACGCGGACGTAGATGCCGTATCGGCGGTGCCCGCGGTCCTTGCCGGGCGCGCCGTCTCCTAAGACCTTCGCGTTCCCAGGTACGGTCGAAGCGGACCGCCCTTCTTGACAAGCTTCTCAAGCTCGTCGAGCGTGTAGACGTTGCCCTCGCATGCCTTCAGCATCCGGTTGAGGTCAGCTGGACGGTGGCTGAACCCGCGGCCGTCGATGACGGCGACGATGGTTCGACGCTCCGCGGGTGGACGTTCGTCCTCGTACTGCCGTAGCGTCTGTACGCGCGCGACCTTGTCGCGCGCCGTGCCGTCGTCCTCGGTGAGCTTCGCCTCGATGATCACCTTCGCGTTTTCCGACGGAATGAGGAAATCGGGCGCCTGCACGAAGCCCGGCACGCTCTCGCGATCCCGCGTCGCCCGTCCATCGATGCCATGCAGGTTGAGCAGCTCCTCGACGGCGTTCTCGATGAGCCGGCCGACGATGCTCGAAACTGAGTCACGATGAGACGCATACGGTCTGCCGAGCAGCCGCTCATACAGCAGCTCGGAGTACGGAACCTTGCCGGCGGAGAGCGCCTTCGCGATGGTGGCTCCTCCGCCTACCGTGTCGAGCTTGTCCAGCCGATGGACCCTGTCTGCCGGCACGGTTGGCACCGGACGACTCATCACGTCGGCAAGGAGAGGAACGACCGTGCGCAGCAGCTGGTCGTAGTCCTGCTGCTTGCGTCCACGCGGGGGTTCTTCGAACAAGAGCTGCTGGCCGCGCTTTGCACGAGAGTCGATCTCCCGCGCATCTGCTTGGTCGATGACGAGCGCTTCGTCGTTGGCGGCGGCCTCCTCAACAGCAAGATACGCAACCTCGCCCGGAGACATCCCGATGATGCACCGCAGCACCAGCCAGGCCCGTGGCTCCTCGGCGATGGCAGCCAACAGAGCCTCGCCGGTCAGGTCGGCGCCCTTGCGGGTTGCCCTGCGCAGGACGTCGTATCCCCGCTGGAAGTCGGCCCGCTCACAGAACGACTCGCCGCGCGGCATCTCGATGAAGAACGACTGGAGCGTGTCGAGCACGGCCTTCGCACGCTTTCGATACTGAGCGTCAATGGCGTCGAGGCGGGCGTCGCGATGCGGCATCGGATGTTCGCTTTCGCCAAGAGCACCCGCGCTCCTTCCCACTCCAACTTTCCTCGCTGGCTGTCCTGGACATCATGGACACCAGCCCTGGCGGAATCACGCCCGAATGCATTGAGCCGTTGGTCGCGGACATTCGGGGCCAAGCAGCGCAACAGGTCGGCTGGCAGAGCTCACCGCAAGCAGGCCACGCCGGGCACCGAACTCGACTACGCGATCACCGACGTCCCTGACGCGAACCCCTCTCACGGCGAGAGGGAACTCCTGGGCTACGCTGCGCGCGCGAGGCCACCCGGAACGATCGGCCAGGCTCCCTCGACACGCTCATGGCGCCCTTGGCCTCGGAAGTGTTGCTCCAGCGACGCGGCCTGCTCTGCGGCCCAGGAGATCTGTGCACGATGCAAGACACGGAGGTCCATGTCACGCAGCTCGGCAACGGTCGCTCCGAGCCTGTACGCGACCCTTGCGGCGGCAACCGCATCGGCGTTGGCTGCGTGAGCGTCATCGAGCGTGACACGGTAATGCTCACAGACCGCGCCCAAGGTGCGCTTTCCGCGCCGGAAGCGGTCGAACTGTTTGTCGAGTATGCGCGGATCGACGACGAGCATCCCATCCGGTCCGCCGACCCGGTCGAGCAGCGGCCGAAGCCCGTGCCGATGGGCCTCGCGATCCAGGACGGTCAGGTCGAAGCGCGCATTGAACGCGACGATCGGCACACCGCTCCGCAACTGTTCGGCCAGCGCAGCCGTGATCTCCTCGATTGCCTCACCCGAGACGCGCCCCTCGGCTTGCGCCCGCTCGGTGGTGATGCCATGCACAGAAGTCGCGCCAGCGGGTATCTCGATGCCGGGATCCACCAACCACGCCAGATGCTCCGCCGGTTGACCGCCGCCAACGAAGCTCACGGCTGCTGTAACGACGCGATCGGATTCAGGGTCGACGCCCGTCGTCTCGATGTCGAACGCCGCAAGACGTTCCGTGTGCCAGCTCATACGACAACATTAAGTGCACGCCCGGACGAGTTTCGCCACGCGATAGCGCGAGATGCCGAAGAGCAGAAGCCTCACGCTCGTCAGCGCGTCAAAGAGAGTTAGCTGTGGCTTTCTCGTCGGAGCTGGGCGGCGGGGCGAGTGCGGGCATCTCGCCGCTTGTCAGCATCTCGTCGCTTCCGTCGAGCCCGGCGGTGAGGCGTAGAGCGTCCACCCGCTCGACCTGCTTGTCGAGCTGACGCGTGCGGGTGTCCATGAGATCGGTGTATGCCCTCCGCGAGCTGTCAAGAGCGCGATCAACCTTGTCCATCTGATCCTTGAACATGCTCCACTGCTTGTTGAACCCGCCGAGCGCCTTCAAGATCTCGTTGGTCTGCTGGGCCAGCTTGAAGTTCTCGCTTGCCTGGCGGATGACCGCGAGGATCGCGAACAAGGTCAGCGGCGAGCAGAGCACGACCTTCTGTTGGAGCGCCTCGTCGAGCAGATCGGGATCGTTTTCGTGGATGAACCCGTACACCTGCTCGTTGGGGATGAACACGAGCATGTAGTCGAG
Source organism: Solirubrobacteraceae bacterium (assembly GCA_049287685.1). GTDB lineage: Bacteria > Actinomycetota > Thermoleophilia > Solirubrobacterales > Solirubrobacteraceae > Palsa-744. Next base: position 5,519 of record JBAQGH010000078.1, read on the forward strand.
CGTGCCGCCCTCGGGGTCGATGTAGTCGCGTGTCCCGACCTCTTTGATGCGCGCGCGCACGTCGCGCTTGAACGCCTTCGTGGCGGCCTCGCGCTCCTGGTCGGTGGAACATGTCAGGTAGCGCTGATACTCGACCATCGGCGTCTTGACATCCATGTTCAGGAGCTGGCCTTGCACGAAGAACGTGAAGTCCGGTCGGGAGGCGCCCCCCGCGATCTGCTGCTGCTTGCGGTACTGGACGCCCTCGATGAACCCGGCGACGCGAAGCACGTCCTCGGCCATGCGCTCGCCCCATTGGCCACGCGTCTGCGCGCCCGAGAGCACCTCGTTGAGACGACCCGTCTCAGAGCGCAGCAGTTCGGTCTGCTGCTTGCTCTCGCGCGTAACGGTCTCCAGCTTGACGAGGCTCTCACCGCGCTTCTTGTCGACCTCTCTCACCAGCTCGCGCAGGGTACCCAGCTCTTTGCGAACCTCCGCGAGCCCCTGATCGATCTCGGTCCCACGGGCCTTGAGCTGCTCCTCTCCGCGCGCGGTCTCCTTCTCAAGGACGGTCTTGTTCTGGGCCACCAGCTGCTCGACGCCTGCCTTCTGGATCTCGCCCTGGACGCGCGCGAGATCGGAGTGGACCGCCGCGACGATCCGCTCGGTCTCGCCCTGACCCAGCTGCGCCTGGCTTGCCCGGCCTTGGCGAGCAAGCAGGGCGAGGACCAAGGCGATCAGGAGGATCAGCAGGGCGGCGAGTACGTAGAGCATCGGTCCACGATTATGGGGAGATCAACGGACGTGATGTCAGCGGCGATCGGACCGAGACCGACTCGGACCTCCCGTCGCTCTAGGGTACGAACCGTCCAGTAGTGCTCACCAACATGCCGGTTATTGGCACCGTGCGGCAGTATGATCACCGCGTGGGCTTTGTGTACCACCATCTCAATGAGGCGGATGTTCGGGTCGAGATGGTCGCTGCCTGGCGCGAGGAGTGGGCCGATCTCTCGGCGAACTGGCCGCGAGGGCAATGCTATGGCAAGCAGCTCACCGACACGGGGTGGATCACGTTTGAGCGGGTAATGCCCGAAGCACTCGCTACACAGGATGACGACTGGCTGGTAGCTGAGATGAGTCCGGCCGAGTACTGGCAGGATAGGTTGGCGCGACGAACGAAGACGGGTGTGACGATGGTCGATTACAACAAGCGCGACGCGCTTGAGAAGCTGTGCCTCGGCGAGTTCAACATCGCCTACATTCGAGGTCTCGCACGAGCCCTCATCGCGCGAGGCGAAACCACATGCATGGTATATCGCGCCAACCCTGCCTACGTTCCTCGCGGCGAGTGCTCCAGTTGGGAGGAGCAGACCTTCACGCTAACCGATGTGATTGCCGGCCACCGTGCCCGCTACCATCCGCCGCCGGGTGATCGACTCGCGTGGTCGATTCCGAGCGGACCCAGCTGCCATCACAGCATTCGGTCCGTCGCCTCGTCAGATCAGTAGCGACGTGGTTTTGCCCTCGAGGCCGAGCATGTCTGTCTCTTCGAGTGTGCCTCGCTGCGCTGTCTCGGGCGGCAGGACGGTTGCAGTGCTGGCGTCGTCGGCGTCGCGGCGGCAGCGGACGCGCGTTGCGGTCCTTGGCCATCCGTCGACGGGTGTGAGCTCCTCGGCCAAGACCGCGGCGAGGGTGTCGTCCTGGGTGGCAATGATTAGCTGATCGGGGCGGGTAAGACGTGCAAACGCGCGCAGCGTGGCTATGAACCCGGCCCGGTTGACGGTGTCAAAGCCTGAGGTGGGGTCGTCGAGGACGAGCACGCGCCGGCGGTTGGCGGGCTGGAGGAGGTGCAGCGCCAGAAACCAGGCGACGCCCACGACGTGGCGCTCGGCGCTGTTGAGCGTCATGCGCGCATCCAGGTCCGGACGGGACGTAGAGAGCCCGCCGAGGATCACCTCGTCGCCGCCGTCGGGGACCTGCAGCGGCTTGAAGTACCACTCGAAGCGGACGGTCGCCGAGATCAACTCGCGCAGCACGGGCGCGAGGCGGTCCTGCAGCAGCTCGCCGACGAGCGTCTCGCTGGCGCGCATCACGGGCCCCTCGCGGCGCAGCCTGCGCGCCAGCTCGAACCGGCAGATCGCGCCGAGCACGCGCTGGGAGTGCTCGGCGAAGCGGCGCGCCGGGTGCTCGGCCAGCTCGCCCGCGAGGCCGTCAAGGACGCCTGCGTGGCGCTGCAGCTCCTCCGCCAGCTCGCCGAGGGCCTCGATCATCCCCTCGGGGGCGCCCGGCGGGCGCGCGAAACCGGCGACCGTGTACAGCTCGCCCGCGAC
>JBAQGH010000079.1:0-5668 GCA_049287685.1 Solirubrobacteraceae bacterium
GCGCACTGCCGGCGCCGATCACGCCGACAACGCCATACGGCTCGTAGGCGATGCGTGCGCGCTTGGTCAGCGACAGCGAGCGGTGCACGCCGACGCGACGTCCCCCGAGCACGCGTGCGCCGTCGTGCGCGACCCACTTGAGCGCGTCGATCGCGACAAGCAACTCGAGCGTTGCCACCTCCGTGCGCGGCCGTGCCTGCTCGGCGGCGATGCTCTCGCGTAGATCGTCGAGCTCGTCCACGATCGCCTGTGCCATGCGGCGCATGTAGCGCGCCCGGTCCTCCAGGCGCAAGAGCGCCCACAGCGGCTGTACCTTGGCGATCTGGGCGACCACCTCGGAAACATCTGGTTTTGTGGCGTCCGGGCTCATTTGGATACTTCAAGTTTCACAAGAGGTTGCCGACAAGGGTTGTCGAACCATGTACTTCGTGGCACACATTACGAGACTCAACGGTTCGCGAGGAAGGGGCGCAGCATCATGATGGGGGGCCGGCACCGGACGAGGGGTCACAAGTACCCCATAAATGGGCACAAGTACCCCATAAAGGGGCACAGGCAGGCGTACAGGTCGTTTCGAGCGTTGATCGGGGCGTCGCTGGCGCTTGCCCTGGTGGTGGGCGTGAGCGCCTGCGGAAGCTCGTCCACTTCCTCGGGCAAAGGCCCGATCAGCGTGCTGATGGGAACCGCTCCCGACTCGCTCGATCCCGGGCTGGGTGCGACCACGCAGTCCTACGAGGCCACCTGGATCGCCTACACCGGGCTTGTCACGTATGCGCGCGCCTCAGGCGAAGCCGGCACCAAGCTGATCCCGGGGGTCGCGCAGAGCCTGCCGACCGTTACAAACGGCGGCAAGACGTATACGTTCATGCTGCGCAAAGGCCTCGTCTACTCCAACGGCACGCCCGTGAAGGCCTCGGACTTCGCCTATGCGATCGAGCGCGCGATCAAGCTCGGCTGGGGCAGCGAGAGCTTCCTCACCGAAAACATCGCCGGCGCCGAAGAGTTCCAGAAGGGCAAGGCCTCCACGATCTCCGGCATCCAGACCGACGACGCCACAGGCCGGATCACGATCGAGCTGGTGGCGCCCTACGGCCCCTTCCTGAACGTGCTCGCCTTCCCGGCGGCCGGCCTTGTGCCGAGCGGCACGCCGATGAAAAGCCTGAACAACGATCCGCCGCCCGGCGTCGGCCCGTATGAGATCGAGAGCGTCGTGCCCAACAAGTCCTTTGCGATGGTGCTCAACCCCAACTGGTCCAAGGACGCGATTCCAGGCATTCCCGCCGGGCACTCGGACATCGACGTGAGCATCGCCTCCAACAACCAGAGCGAGGCCGAGCAGGTGCTCGACAACAGCGCCGACGTGTTCGACTACAACGACACGATCCCGCCGACGCTGATCTCCCAGATCGAAAGCCAGGCGTCCGACCGCTTCTCCAAGGAGCCCATCGTCTCGGGCGAGTACTTCTTTCTGAACACCAAAGAAGCGCCGTTTGACAATCCGCTTGCGCGTCAGGCTGTCACCTGGGCGCTCAACCGCCAGGCACTGCAACGCCTCGACAGCGGCATGCTCCAGCCTGCTTGCTTCTTCTTGCCGGTGGGCATGCCCGGACACCCGACAGGCGCCGCCTGCCCATACGGCGAACCGGACGCGCAGCCCAATCTGGCCAAGGCCAAGGAATTGGTGCGCCAGGCCGGCCTCGAGGGCACACCGGTGACCGTATGGGGCGGCTCGCGCGCGCCGCATAAGGAATTCGTCGACTACTACGCGAGCATGTTGAATTCGATCGGCTTCAAAGCGACCGAGAAGATCGTCGCCGACGCGCAGTACTACCAGACGATCGGCAACATCTCTAACAAAGTGCAAACGGGCTGGCTGTCCTACAGCCAGGACTTCCCCAACCCGCTCGACTTCTACCAGCTGCTCGACGCCAAATCGATCTCGCCCCAGGAAAACCACAACCCGAGCCAGGTCAACGATCCTCACATCCAAAGCGAAATCGCCTCGCTCGGGCCGATCCCGTCCTCGCGGCTGAGCTCGGTCGTGCCGCGCTGGCAGGCGCTGGACGAGTACACCGCCAAGCAGGCCTACATGGCCGTGTTCGGCTACGACGAGGCGCCCAAGTTTTTCTCCAACCGGATCGACTTCGGGACGGCGATCTTCCACCCGGTGTACGGCAACGACTGGTCTTCGCTGGAACTGAAGTAGCGGCGGATAGGGCAAGGTCCGCCATTCATGCGGATGGCGGACACCGCCACGGCGGGGAATGGCTGCGAAGGGGTTGCCGCGAAGGAGATCCCGCAAGAGGGGGCTTTGCAAGGGGGTGCTTGCAAAGGGGGGTGTTGCGAAGGGGGTGTTGCCAAGGACAGCTCTATCGGAGCTAAAGTCGCCCGGCTCGGATTGGCGATGAGTAGGTATGAGGACCCTCCTGCGCAATCGCGTGGCGCTTGCGTTCGGGGCGCTGTTCGTCGCGATCGTCTTGGCTTGCCTACTTGCGCCGGTGTACGCGAAAGACGTCGCGCACACCGGCCCCAACGACAACCACATCACCGAAATGGTCAGCGTTGGCGGTAAGCAGGTAGATGTCGTCTCGCCTACGGGCGTGCCGATCGGCCCGACCTGGAAAGGGCGCTTCTTCCTCGGCGCCGACTCCAACGGCCGCGACGTGGCGGTGCGCCTGCTCTACGGCGGGCGCAATTCGCTCGAGATCGCCGGGATCGCGACGCTGATAACGATGCTGCTGGCGATCGTGCTGGGCACGTTGGCCGGCTACATGCGCGGCATCTTCGACGGTATCCTCTCGCGTCTTTTCGATCTCGTCTGGGCCTATCCGGCAGTGCTGCTCGGCGTGGCGCTCGGCGTGGCGCTGGCCGTGGGCGGCATCGACCTCGGCCTGTTCACCTTGCACAGCGGCTCGTTGCTGCTGCCGGCATTCGTGATCGGCATCGTCTTCTTCCCGTATGTTGCCAAGCCCTTGCGCGCGCAGGCACTGTCGTTGCGCGAGCGCGAGTTCGTCGACGCCGCCCGTGTCCAGGGTGTCGGTCCGGTGCGCATCATGCTCGATGAGATCCTGCCCAACCTGGCGTCGAGCATCGTCGTGTTCGTGCCGCTGATCGTCGCCAACGCGATCCTGCTGGAGGCGGGGCTCTCCTACCTTGGCGCCGGCGTGCAGGATCCGAACCCCTCCTGGGGCACGATGCTCGCCGACGGCATCCGCCTGATCCCGGGGGCGATCCATTTGGTGCTGGTGCCGGGGATCATGCTCGTTTTGACGGTGCTGTCTGTGAACGTATTCGCCGATGGCGTGCGCGACGCGCTCGACCCGAAGGCGACCGTGCGGGGACGGCTGTGATGGAGGCCTCCTCGGCGCCGATCTCCAGTCTGGGCGGTGGGCTCTCGACTGGCGCGGGCGGGGTGGACGGGGTGGGCGGGGCGGGCGGGTCCTTCATCCCCACCGGTGCTGGCGGCCCGCCGGCCCAACGTGTCTCAACCGCGCCATCTCGACACGCCTGGCTGGTCGGCTTCGTCGCGCGGCGTCTCGTCTCGCTCGTAGCGGTCCTGTTCGCGATCACGGTGCTCACCTTCCTGATCTTCCAGGCGATCCCCGACGGCGACCCGGCGCTGCGCATGGCTGGGCGCCTGGCCAGCCCGCAGCAGGTGCAGGCAGTGCGCGTGCAGTGGGGCTTTAACGAGCCGATCTACGTGCAGTACGCCAAGACGATGGAAAAGGTGCTCGACGGCAGCGTCATCTCCTACTCCCAGCAGATCAACGTCGAGCAGGAAATCGTGCGCGACCTGCCGCCGACGATCTCGCTGGCACTCGGCGCGGGCGTCATCTGGCTGGTCTTCGGCGTGTTGTTCGGCCTGCTCAGCGCGGTCTACGCCGGACGCTGGCTCGATCGCCTGCTGAGCGTCGTCGCTCTGACCGGCATATCGATGCCGGTCTTCTTCCTCGGCGCGATCATGCTCTACTGGCTCGGCTACAAGTGGGGTCTGTTGCCGCTGGGCGGATACGTGCCCTTGACCAACGATCCCTGGGGCTGGTTCACGCACATGCTGATGCCCTGGGTGGCCTTGTCGGTCGTCTCGATCGGCGTCTACTCGCGCGTCTTGCGCGCCAACGTGCTCGACGTGATGCGCGAGGACTATGTGCGAACGGCGCGCGCCAAGGGCCTCTCAGAGCGGCGTGTGCTGATCCGCCACGTGTTGCGCAACTCGCTGATGGGGATCGTCACGCTGTGGGGCCTTGACTTTGCCTGGGTGATCGGTGGCGGCGCGATCCTCGTCGAGTCGGTCTTCAACCTTGGCGGCGTCGGCCAGTACGCGGCGCAGTCGATCGGCCGCTTGGACGTGCCACCGGTGATGGTCATCACGATGCTGGTGGCCTGTGCCGTGGTGGTGCTCAGCGCGATCGTGGACATCGTCTACGCGGTGCTCGACCCGCGGGTGAGATTGTGACCGTCAACGGCGGCGATCTTGGGCGTCCAGAGGCGCATCGACTGGTGCACGAGCCGGCGGCTCGTGGCGGAGCCGTGGCGAGCAGTGACGGGCGCCCGCTACTCGACGTGCATGACTTGAGCGTGTCCTTCGCCACACGCGAGGGCAACGTGCAGGCCGTGGACGGCGTGTCTTTCCAGCTCGGTAGCGGCGACGTGCTGGCGATCGTCGGCGAGTCGGGCTCGGGCAAGTCGGTGTGCGCGATGAGCCTGATGGGGCTGACGCGCGGACCGAACGCGACGATCTCAGGTAGCGCGATGTTCGAAGGGCGTGACCTGATCGGCGCAACCGAGGCCGAGCTGCGGCGCATCAGAGGGGCGCAGCTGGCGATGGTCTTCCAGGACCCGCAGTCCTCGCTGAACCCGGTTTACCGCGTCGGCGATCAGATCGCCGAGCAGATCAGGGCGCACGAACCGTTCGTCTCGCACGCTCAGGCTTTGGCACGCGCCGTCGCGCTGATGGAGCGAGTCGGCATTCCGCGGGCGGTCGAGCGCGTGCGCGCCTATCCCCACGAGCTCTCCGGCGGCATGCGCCAGCGCGTGATGATCGCGATGGGCCTCTCGCTGGGCGCCAAGGTGCTGCTGGCCGACGAGCCCACGACAGCGCTCGACGTGACCGTCCAGGCACAAATACTGGCGCAGCTGAAGCGCCTGCGCGAGCAGGAGGACTTGAGCATCGTGCTCGTCACGCACGACTTCGGCGTCGTAGCCGACGTCGCCGACCGCATCGCGGTGATGCAGACGGGCAAGATCGTCGAGCAGGGGGCTGCCGCGGAGATTCTGCGCGAACCAAAGCATCCCTATACACAGGGGTTGTTGGAGGCATTGCGACCTTCAAAAAAGGCCAATGCCCCCCGCGCGCGCGGGGGGGCAGCACTTTTGGAGATAGAGGACCTGCGTGTCAGCTACGCCGGTCGCGGCCGCCGCGACGCGTCGATCGATGCGCTCGACGGCGTTTCGCTGAAGCTCGACGTCGGCGAGACGCTGGCGATCGTCGGCGAGTCCGGCTCTGGCAAGACGACGCTATTGCGTTCGATCGCGCGCCTGATCGAGCCGACGGACGGCGCGATCAGCCTGCAAGGACAGGACTTGGCGCGCGCGCCGCGGCGGAAGCTCGCCTCGCTGCGCAGGGAGCTGGGGGTGGTCTTCCAGGACCCGCAGGCGTCGCTGAACC
>JBAQGH010000080.1:0-9751 GCA_049287685.1 Solirubrobacteraceae bacterium
GGGCAGCGTCGCGAGCAGTGCAGGCGGTATCGCAGAAGCGGATGCCCCCCCCGCGCGCACCCCATTGCGGGGCACCCCCCATGTCGGGGGGCAGGCAAGCGGGGGGAGCGCAGTTTCGTTGAGGCTGGCCGACGGCCGCGAGACGACGCTCGACCACGGTCACGTCGTGATCGCCGCGATCACCAGCTGCACCAACACCTCGAACCCCTCCGTGATGGTCGGCGCCGGCATCCTTGCCCGCAACGCGCTGGCGCGCGGGCTGCAGAGCAAGCCGTGGGTGAAGACATCGCTTGCCCCTGGCTCGAAGGTCGTCACCGAGTACCTGGACAAGGCGGGACTGACCGAGTCGCTCGAGCAGCTTGGCTTCGACCTCGTCGGCTACGGCTGCACGACCTGCATCGGCAACTCGGGTCCGCTGCCGGAGGAGGTGTCCGCGGCCGTGAACGAGGGCGACTTGGCGGTCGTGTCGGTGCTGTCCGGCAACCGCAACTTCGAGGGGCGCATCAACCCGGACGTCAAGATGAACTACCTCGCCTCGCCGCCGTTGGTCGTCGCCTATGCGCTGGCCGGCACGATGGACATCGACATCGTCGGTGAGCCCCTTGGTCAGGACGCGCAGGGGCAGGACGTCTATCTGCGCGACATCTGGCCTTCTGAGCACGAGGTCGCGCAGACGATCGAGCAGGCAATCCATTCCGACATGTTCCGTTCGAGCTACGCCGAGGTGTTTGCCGGCGACGAGCGCTGGAACTCGCTGCAGGTGCCCGAGGGCGATCGCTTCGCCTGGGAGCCGGGCTCCACCTATGTGCGCTTGCCGCCCTACTTCGACGGCATGCCCGCACGGCCCGAGCCGCTCACAGACATCGAGGAGGCGCGTGTGCTTGCGCTGCTCGGCGACAGCGTCACGACCGACCACATCTCGCCCGCCGGCTCGATCAAGCGCGACGGCCCCGCCGGGGACTACCTGCAGCAGCACGGGGTGGCGCCGCGCGACTTCAACTCCTACGGCTCGCGTCGCGGCAATCACGAGGTGATGATGCGCGGCACATTCGCCAACATCCGCCTGCGCAACCAGCTCGCGCCAGGCACCGAGGGCGGCGTGACCGTTCACCTCGGGGCGCGGGCGATCGGCGCCGACGGCGGGTCGGCGGCGGGCAAGCAAATGTCGATCTATGACGCCGCGATGCGCTACGCCGAGGAAGGCGTGCCGCTCGTTGTGCTCGGCGGCAAGGAGTACGGCTCCGGGTCCTCGCGCGACTGGGCCGCTAAGGGCACGAAGCTGCTCGGCGTGCGCGCGGTGATCGCCGAGAGCTTCGAGCGCATCCACCGCTCCAACCTGATCGGCATGGGCGTGCTGCCGTTGCAATTTCCCGCGGGGGAGTCAGCCAAGTCGCTCGGCATCGACGCGCACGAACAGTTCAGCGTTAGCGGGTTCGCCGAGCCGCTGAACGCGGGCGAGCTAGCGAAGACGTGCACTGTGCGTGCGGGCGAGGTGGAGTTCGAGGCGACGGTGCGCATCGACACGCCCAAGGAGGCCGACTACTTCCGTCACGGCGGCATCCTCCAGTACGTGCTGCGACAGCTGCTCGCGGCGTGAGCGTCGCTGAGGCGATCCAGCGGACCGTGGCGTGAGCGGCTTCACGCAAACACTGCGCGACCTGTTGGGCGCGCGCGGACCTTCAGGCTACGAGACAGCGCCAGCGGCCGTGTGGAGCGCGGCGGCGCAGGCCTTCAAGGTGCAGGTGCAAACGGATGTGGTTGGCACGCCCTCCGCACGTGTAGCCGCTCGCGGCGACAGCGAGACGCGGCGACTGGTCGTGATGGGGCACATCGACGAGATCGGTCTGATCGTGACCCACATCGACGACGAGGGCTACCTGTGGTTTCGCGAGGTCGGCGGTTGGGACGCCCAGATCCTCGTCGGTCAGCGCGTCGTGCTGGCCACGCGCAATGGCGAGGTGTCCGGCGTGATCGGCAAGAAGCCGATCCACCTGCTGCGCGATGAGGAGCGCAAGAAGGTGGCCGAGGTGCGTGAGCTGCACATCGACATCGGCGCCAAGGACGGCGCCCAGGCGCGCGACTTGGTCAGAGTCGGCGACGTGGCGGTGATCGACGGCGATCCAGTGGAGTTGCCCAACGGCAGGATCGCGTCGAGGGCGCTGGACAACCGGCTCGGCTCGTTCGTGGCGCTGGAGGCCGCACGGTTGGTAGCCGAGGCCGGTGGCGCAAGCGAGTGGGAGGTGGTCGCGGTGGCGGCTGCCCAAGAGGAGACAACTTTCGGCGGTTCGCGCACCAGCGCCTTCTCCTTGGAGCCGGACGCGGCAATCGTGGTAGACGTCACTCACGCCACCGACGCTCCGGGCATCGACGTGAAGGAGTCGGGCAAGCACGAGCTCGGGTCGGGGCCGGTGCTAAGCCGCGGCTCAACGCTCAACCCGGCGCTCTCAGAGCTGCTGTACGAGACGGCCGAGCGCGAGAAAATCGACTTCACGGTCGAGGCGATTGGGCGCAACACGGGCACCGACGCCGACGCGGTGCACCTTAGTCGCGGCGGTGTGCCGACTGCGCTCGTGTCGATTCCCTTGCGCTACATGCACTCGCCGGTGGAGCTGGTGCAGCTGGAGGACGTGCACGCGGCCGCGGCCCTGATCGCCGCGACCGCGCTGAAGCTGGACGCCAAGACTTCTTTCGCGCGTTAGTTGCTGGTGCCCTCCAAAGTGGACAGCGGCGGGTTCGCGCTTTCGAGCTCGGTCATCGGGTTGATCTCGTAAGGCGTGCCGGGAGCGGCGCCGAGCGCGAGCATACGCAGGCCCTCGGGGCCTGAGAACACCTTGCGCTTGGGCTCCGGTCCGACGCGCACCAATAGGTCGGGCTCCAGCTCGACGCGTTCGCCGTCGATCTCGATCCAGCCGGAGCCTTTGAGCGCCAAGAAGACCTCCTCTTGACCGCTCTCGGCATGATCGTGCAGCGGGTAGTCCTCATAATTCGGCGGCATCTGGATCACCTGCATGCCAAACGACGTGACGCCGAGCTCGGCACGGGCCTTGACGAAGCCACCGCCGAAGGCCGCCTCCATGTCACCGATCTTCTTCGCTGTGTAATCACTCATGGTTGTCTCCTGACTTTGATGGGGGATGGTTGCTTTGAGTTAGGACCGCTGTTCGTGCGTAGCGAGGTCAATCGGCGTCTTGGCTGCCGAGTCCGGCGGGCTGAAGGACGGGCTTGTCGGTCGGCATGATGATCCCGAGTTGACGCGACTGGGCCAAGACGGTGCCGTCGGGCGCCCAGATCACACCGTCCTCCTCGAACAAGCCGTCGTACAACAGCCGCGTGTCGAACACGCTCAGGCACAAAGCAGCCGGGTCGCAGTCGCACGCCGACATCGACTGGCGGAAGTGGATCGTGAGGTCGATCGTCGGACTGATCGCGGGGGAGTCGAGCGCGATGAACGACGGCGGAAACCATGCGTCGCAGAACAGCGCAAGCGACAGTGCATCCACAGGACGCTCCTCCGGCAGCCCGATCCAGCCGCCGATCCGCATCGGCGCACCGCTACCGGCAAACGGGATCGCGCCGACGCGCGGCTGCATCACAAGGTGACCGGTGAACTCAGGCGCGCCCTTGAAGAGCTTTGGAGTGGAGATCCGCTCCTCGTCCGGTGGGTTCAGCTCCGGCATCGGCAGTTCGTTGGCCTCAGGCGCTCGCCACGGCACGGAGAAGGCGGCCAGCGCCAGAGCGGTGGTGCGGCCCGCTTGTTCCATGCGCGCCGAAAGCGTGCTCAGCGAGCGCCCGGCTCGCTCGACGGTCGTGCGAATCTCGATCGGCCCCGGTTCAGGCGCGCGCGTGTAGTGAATCGTCAGCGAGCGCGGGGTGCGATCGGAGTCGTCCACGGCCGCGGTGAGCGCGCGCATGAGCATTGCCGCCAGGTAGCCCCCGTGCGGGCCGCGCCCAGCCCGCCAGCCGGGGGCGATGTCGGCGGCGAACAGCGCCTCGCCCGCAGCTTGCGCGCCGTCGTTGGCGCCACCCTCCAAGCGCCTTACGGCGGTGTCGCGGTCAAACACCGTGTCCATGCACGGCGAGCATACAGGACTGGCTGACTAGCCAGTCAGCCGCGCACGAGGCGCTTGTAGCTGATGCGGTGTGGACGGTCGGCCGCGGCGCCCAGGCGCTCGCGGCGGGCTTCCTCATAGGCCTCGAAATTGCCCTCGAACCACGTCACTTGAGAATCGCTCTCGAATGCGAGCACGTGCGTGGCGATGCGATCGAGGAACCAGCGATCGTGGGATATCACCACGGCACAGCCGGGGAACGCGAGCAACGCTTCCTCCAAAGCGCGCAGCGTGTCCACGTCGAGATCGTTCGTAGGCTCGTCCAGCAGCAGCAGGTTGCCACCGGAGCGCAATAGCTTGGCGAGGTGTACGCGGTTGCGCTCACCGCCCGAGAGCTTGCCGATGCGCGCCTGCTGATCTGAGCCCTTGAAGTTGAAGCCGGCGGTGTACTGGCGCGAGTTGACGACGCGATCGCCGACCTTCAGGTGGTCGAGCCCGTCGGAGATCTCCTCCCACACCGTCTTGTTGGGGTCGAGCGAGTCGCGTGACTGATCGACGTAGGCGAGCTGCACGGTATCGCCGAGCTCGAGCTTGCCCGCGTCGGGTGTCTCCTCGCCGGTGATCATCCGAAACAGCGTGGTCTTGCCGGCGCCGTTGGGCCCGATCACGCCGACGATGCCCGCGCGTGGCAGGTCGAAGGACAGGTCCTCGATCAGCAGCCGCTCGCCGAAGCCCTTGCGCAGGCCGTCGGCGACCAGTACCTTCGAGCCGAGTCGTGGACCGGGCGGGATGTGGATCTGGACCTCGTCCAGCTTGACGTTGCGCTCCTCGGCGACCAGCTCCTCGTAGCGCGCCAAGCGTGCCTTTGACTTCGTGCGCCGGCCCTTGGGGTTGGTGCGCACCCACTCGAGCTCGGCGGCGATCGTGCGCTCGCGCCCCTTTTCGCTGCGCTCTTCTTGAGCCAGGCGCTTCTGCTTCTGCTCGAGCCAGCTGGAGTAGTTGCCCTCATAGGGGAGGCCCTTGCCGCGGTCGAGCTCGAGGATCCAGCCGGCGACGTTGTCAAGGAAGTAACGGTCGTGGGTGACAGCGACGATCGCACCCTTGTACTCGGAGAGATGGCGCTCCAGCCAGTCCACCGACTCGGCGTCGAGGTGGTTGGTGGGCTCGTCGAGCAGGAGCAGGTCCGGCGCGCTCAAAAGCAGTCGGCACAATGCCACACGGCGGCGCTCGCCGCCGGAGAGCGCGCTCACATCGGCGTCGGGCGGCGGCAGGCGCAGCGCGTCCATCGCGTACTCCAGCTGCATGTCGAGGTTCCAGGCGTCGGCGGCTTCGATCTTCGCTTGGATCTCGCCGAACTCCTCGGCGGTCTCATCGGAGTAGTTGGCCGCCAACTCGTTGAAGCGATCAAGCAGCGCGCGCGTGGGAGCGACGGCCTCTTCGACGTTGCCCTTCACGTCCTTGGACTCGTCGAGGTGGGGCTCCTGCTCGAGCATCCCCACGCTCGCGCCGGGAGCGAGCATCGCCTCGCCGCGGTAGTCCTGGTCGACGCCGGCCATGATCCGCAGGAGCGTGGACTTGCCCGCGCCGTTGTAGCCGAGCACGCCGATCTTCGCGCCCGGATAGAACGCGAGCGTGATGTCGTCCAGCACCGTCTTGTCGGGCGGGTGCAGCTTGGAGAGACGGTGCATCGTGAAGATGTATTGCGAGGACATTGCACCGCAGGATATGAGGTTGGCGCGCCACGCCACGGGCCCGCACCTGCCGGGCGCCTGACTTCTACTCGCCAGGCAGACCGCTTCCAGCCGCGCGGGCGGCTCGGTAACGTACTGATGTCATGCCCGGCGTCATCCTTGACATCGAACAGCAGATGCTCCTGTTGGAGATAGAGCCGCCGTTTGACAAGCGCGACGTGCAGCTTGCGCGGCGGCGCATGGCCAAGCGCTGGCATCCGGACATCGCCCCGGCGGGCAAGCAGTTTGAGCACGAGCGCCACCTCAAGGCGATCAACGAGGCCGCCGACCACCTGATGCGCCTGGCCGAAACCTCGCGCGGCGGCAAGGTCTCGCGCAGCGCGGTGAAGGTCAGCGCGGCGGCTGCGCGCCAGGCTCGCGAAGATGCCGGCAGGCGCGCATACGAAGCCGAGCGCGCCCGCGAGCATGCGGCCGACCGCGAACGCAACGACCCGTTCGGCAGCAGAGTGCCAGACCACTCGGTGGTGCACCGCTACGCGCGCTGCCAGTCCTATCCGGAGTGGGGCGTGGGGACGGTGGAAGGGATCTACTTCACTGACGCCGTCGAGGACGAGGAGGGTTCGGTCCCGGGAGGGGGGGGTCAGCAATGGGCGCGCGTGAAGTTCGCCCACGGCGTCAGGACCGTGCCGGCGGGCAGCATGAATTTCGTGGACTTCTCAAAGCCAGACCCCGCCGAGGATCGCGTCGAGCGCTTCATGACGGCGGCCCAGCGGGCGATGGCCGAAGGCGAGTACGTGCTCGCGGCACAGCGCTTGGTCTACGCGCGCGACGCCGAACCGCGCAACGTGGGTGTGCTGCGGCTGATGACCCTGGCCTTCTGGCAGGCGGGCAACCTAGATGCCGCGGCTCGTTCGGTGCGCGACTGGGCCCGCGTGGATGGCGAGCGACCGGCGCCGCACCGTTTCGCCGCGCGCATCTATGAGGATATGGGCGCGATCGACCTGGCCGAGGAGGCGGCCGAGCGCGCCGCCGAGCGGGGTCCGAGCGACGCGGGCGCGTGGGAGCGTCTAGGGCGTCTGCGCTTGCAGCTGATCGATCGCGAGGGCGCCCTGCAGGCCTTCGACCGCGCGCTCAAATTGGGGGCGGGCGGCCGCCTGCACGACCTGGTCGTGCAGGCGCTTGCGCTGGAGCCGCGCATGACGCAGCCGGCTTAGAAGGTCTTTCAAAATGGCCTGCACGCTCGATACCCCCTTGTTTGGACACGAGTGCTTTATTTAGGTACCTAACCTTTATCCAGGTGTTCGCAAAGGGGGGGTGTTGGGAAGATCATCCAAAGACGAGCCACACACCCCGATGTTCATGAACCCATGAGCATCCCGCCACACAGCTCAGTCTGAAAGACGTTCTTAGCTCTTTAGGCTCGTGAGCCCTAAAGTTGTCTCGTCCGCACTTGGTGAGCCTCGCCGGGGAGTGACGCGGCTCGCGCTCAGGCCACAGCGCGCAGGTGCTTGTATGGCTCACCGGCAAGCTCGCGAGCAAGCGCGTCGACGATGCCCTCGTCGCTTTCCTCGCGTCCGTCGGTGACCGCACCGATGATCGCGCGCTTGCTCTCCAGCAGCGTGGCCATCGTTTCGTCGATCGTGCCGGCGGCCAGCAGGTACCAGGCGTTGACGGCGTCCTGTTGACCGATGCGGTGACAGCGGTCCTCGGCCTGGTCGTGCTTGGCGGGCGTCCAGTCGAGCTCGAGGAAGGCCACGTTCGACGCCTGGGTGAGCGTCAACCCTTGTCCGGCCACCTCGATCGAGCACACGATCAGCTGGTTCTCAGAGCTGTCGACCGCCTGAAAGGCCTCGAGTGAGGCGTCTCGCGCGGCGTGCGTGTCTTCGCCGAGGATGTGCAGAGCGTGGGGAAAGCGCTCGACCACAGCGCGCTGGATCTCGCGGTGGCGCGCGAACACGACCAACCGCTCGCCCGAGGAGCAGAAGTCGTGGATCCAAGCGAGCGCGGCGTGCAGCTTGCCGCGCGCCGCGAGCATCTTCAGCGCATTCAGCCTTACCAGCCGCTCCGCGCGCAGGGCCGCCGCGACCTTGGCGTCAAGCTCGCTCAAGTCCAGCGGCCGCGAGCGCAGCCAGGCGATCACGTCGGTCTCGGCGAGCCGGTACTCGCTTTCGTTGTCGAGCTCGACTGGCACCACGGTGCGGGTCTTGGCGGGAAGCTGGGGCAGCACGTTGGCCTTCAGGCGGCGCACGAAGCAGCGTGAGCGCAGATGCCAGTGCAGGCGCACGTGCGCGTCGGCCCCCTTGAAACGCCTACCGAACTGGGCCCCTGAGCCGAAGTCGGCGAGACGCCCGAGGATGCGCAGCTGGGCGATCAGCTCGGGGGGTCGGTTCATCACGGGCGTGCCGGTCAGCGCCAGCACGAGCCCGTCGCTCGGCACGCTTGAGGCAAGGCGCGCCACAGCCTGGGTGCGCTTGGCGGCGGCGTTCTTGCAGTAGTGCGACTCGTCGAGCACGAGCGCGCGCGGCGCCATCGCGCCAAGCGTCTGTGCACGCGCGGCGAGGATGTCGTAGTTGACGACGGTGATGTCGGCGGGCGGTATGGGAGCGTTGTTGGCGCCCATGCCCGTGAGCGCCTGGGAGCCGCGCCCGGGCAGCCAGCGCTCGATCTCGCGCATCCAGTTGAGCTTCAGGCTGGCCGGGCAGACGACGATCGCGGGGTAAGCATCGTCTGCCTCGAGCGTCGCAAGTGCCTCGATCGTCTTGCCAAGCCCTTGCTCGTCGGCCAGGAACGCGCGCCGCTGCTCCAGCAGATAGGCAACACCGGCGCGCTGAAACGGCTTCAGCTCGCCACCGAGGTTCGTGAGCGCCGCCGACAGTGCCGGCCCGAGCGTCGCGTCCGTTGCGGACGAGAGCGCCACGAGCCCGGCGGCGCGCGCTGCCTGTTCGCGGATCTCCTGCAACACCACGAGCGCTTCCGGCTCGATCCAGATGTCGCGCTCGGCCAGGAAGCGGTCGAGCTCCTCGACACAGAACGGGTCGGCGCGGATCGAGGGAAGCTGGCCATGGTCGCGCCTGCGCGAGTGCGGCGCTCGCGTGGCTGCGACCGGTCGCTGCGGCGAGGCGCCGCTCAGCGCGCCGAACGCGTCGAGTTGCGAGGCGTCGTGGCCCGCAGCGAGCACGAACGTCGGGTCATCGTGGACGGAGGACAGCTCGAGCACCGCGGGCGGCGCCGGACGCCCTTCCTTGAGCGCGGCCACACAGCGGCGAGCAGCGGCGCTCGAGAAGCCGCGCATGTTCTGCTCGATGGCCTGCCAAGACTCGAGCGTCAGGGGAATCGTCACGCCGCCGGGCGCGCTGAGCGCACGTTCACGCAGCTCGGCTGGCAGCCCGACAGGATCGCCAAGCAAAAGGAACACGGGCTCATCGGGCTCGCCGGCGACGTCGATCGTTCCACGCCAAGTGGTCGCCCGTGCAAGCCAGCCTTGCACGCGGGGATCGATGCCGGCCAACTCGAGCTGCTCGAGCAGCTCTACGATCAGGTGCGCGTCGCGCTCGACGGCTGCCAGCGCAAAAGTCCCCTCGGGCCCTTCGAGTGAGCGCAGGTCGCTACGAGCGGCAAGCACGCGGGCGAGCGCAGCGTGGTCGGCCGCGATCAACACCCAGTGCTGCTTGCGCCGGTCGCGCTTGAGCTCGACGTCGTAGCGCATCGCGCCGGGCCGCGCCGCTGGTCGCTGGGAGACCTCGGTCAGGGCGTGGGCAGCGTCTTCGCTGAGGCGCAGGCGGCCGGCCTCGGCGGGCAGCGTGTCCACGAGTCGGGCAGCCTGGTCGTCCAGCGGGATCAATGCGCGTCCGATCGTCGGCAGCTGCTGCGCGTCGCTGTGTCCAAGCAAAGCCTCGACGATCCCGGGCGCGCGGTCGGTGGCGAACGTCAGCCACCAGCTCTCGTTCGGGCGGGCTACGTCGAGCACGCATTCGTCTTGGCCGCGGCGCACTCGCTGGCGCGCGAGTGCGC
>JBAQGH010000081.1:0-4902 GCA_049287685.1 Solirubrobacteraceae bacterium
CTGTAGGTGCACCTCAGGCCGCGGCCGCGGCTGCTCGGGGATCTCGGGCGGAGTCGGATAGAAGGCGAGGATCCACGCGATCACGTCCGGCGTCAGCTTCTGCAGTTCGATCTTCAGCGAGCGGCTGGAGCGTTCGCGGCGCACGCGCGAGTACAGGATCGTGCGCAGCGCGCCGACGATCGCGCGCGCCACCGGCTGGGGAACTGAGCCCTCACCTGGGGCCTGCTCGAACACGGCGGCAAAGAAGGCGCTCAGCATCTCCGCATCGCGCGCCCAGCGCTGGATTCCGACGGGCCCGGCCGCACCCATCTCCACCGATATCAGGCGCGCCGCGTCGGGGCGGTCGCTGGAGGCTTCGAACAGGGCGCGCACGATCGCGTCGATCTGTTGCGTCCATTCGTCCTCGGGGTCATAGGCAGCGATGATTCGCGCGGTCAGCCGCCGGACCAGCTCGTCATAGGTGGCCAGCAGGCACTCCTCCTTGTTCTCGAAGTGCTCGTAGAAGCTGCGCCGCGAGACGCCGGCGCCGGCGACCAGGTCGGAGATCGTGGTCGCGACGAAGCCGCGCTCGTTGACGGCCTTGATCGTGGCCTCGTACAGGCGCTCGCGCTGGTCGGCCGCGACCTGCTCGGGCGGCAGCGCCTGCGGGCCGCGCGGTAGACCCCGCTCGCGCGTCTCGTCCCCCCCTGTCCGTCTACGAGCCCCGCGGGGTCCGCGGGGCTCGTTCTGCTTGTGAGGCTCGGGAGCCATCCCCATACTTTAGCTCTTGACAAGCTGCGTAAAGGATGATTTATTTGTTTTCTTCACGGAGATGTCCCAATCCAAATTGCGGGGTCACTACGGGGCGGCGTCATGGTCTTGAATCTATTGCAAATAAAAGTTTCAGAATGTGGGCAAGGCCAAATCTGCGACTCGGGGGATGGTATGAGAAAACGTTTTGAGGCGGACATTTACAGGGACCTTTCTGTAGGCGCTGTACTATTTGTTATGCGTAACGGTAAACTGGGTGCGCACCAGTTGGACAACTTGGCGAATGGCCGAGCCGACACGGAGGTTGGATCGATATGAGAGGACAAGCCTGCGAGCGCAAGCTGATGGTCCGCGCGCTGCATCCGCGCTGGCCATATCGGCGCTCACACTGCCGCCACGACCTGCACTGGCTGGTGCGCGTACGTCCGCACCGGCTCATGTGCTCGCACGGGCGCCGCCACTCGGTAGCTGGCTTTCCGCCGCGCACCAGGCGTCCCTACGTAAGCTGATCTGTGAGCCCGGCGCAAGGACGCCGCCGGGCTCGCAGTGTGCCGCTAGGATCGCATGCGATGGCGGTAGCTTCCGAGTCCAGTGCTCTGCGTACGCCGGTGCTCCCCGACGGCGAGGCCGACGTGCGCGTTCTGTCGATCGACACGATCCGCGGACTGGCGATGGACGCGGTGCAGAAGGCCGGCGCCGGCCATCCCGGCACGGCGATGGCGCTGGCGCCGCTGGCCTACACGCTCTACAGGCACGTGCTGCGCCTGAATCCCGCCGACACCGGCTGGCGCGACCGTGACCGCTTCGTGCTCTCCGCCGGTCACGCCTGCGTGCTGCAGTACGCACTGACGCACCTGTGCGGCTTCGACCTGTCGCTCGAGGACCTGCAGAGCTTCCGCCAGTGGGGCTCGCGCACGCCGGGCCACCCCGAGCGCGGCCATGTGCCCGGCGTCGAGGTCACGACCGGGCCGCTCGGCCAAGGGGTGGCCAACGCGGTCGGCATGGCGATGGCCGAGCGCTTCCTCGCCGAGCACTTCAACCGGCCCGGCTGCGAGCTCGTCGACCACCACACCTACGCGATCTGCTCCGACGGGGACATGATGGAGGGCGTCTCTCAGGAAGCGGCCTCGATCGCCGGGCACTTTGGCCTCAGCAAGCTGATCGTCTGCTACGACGACAACCGCATCACGATCGACGGTACGACCTCGATCTCCTTCGACACCGAGAACCACATCGCGCGCATGCACGCCGACGGCTGGCATGTGCAGCGCGTCGACGATTCCGAGGACACAGACGCCCTGTACAAGGCGCTGCGGATCGCGCGCGCCGAAACCGAGCGGCCGTCCTTCATCCAGGTGCGCTCGCACATCGCCTACCCGGCGCCCAACGCGGTCGACACCGCCAAAGCCCACGGCGCCCCGCTCGGCGAAGACGAGGTGCGCGCGACCAAGGTTGCGATGGGCTTCGACCCCGAGCTGAAGTTCCACGTGGACGCGCGCGTGTACGAGCACATGAGCCTGCGCGTGTCCGGGAGGGAGTTTCAGGAGGAATGGGATGGGCGTGCCCGGGCCTGGTCCGAGCGCTACCCGCAAATGGTCGAGGAATGGGAGCGGGCCTGGTCGGGCCGCCTGCGCGACGGCTGGCAGGACGCCCTGCCGAGCTTCAAGGCAGGGGAGGAGATTGCTACGCGCTCGGCCGGGCAAAAGACGATGTCCACGATCAGCGCGTACGGGCCCACCATGGCGGGAGGCGCGGCTGACCTGGTCGAGTCGACCAAGACCGTGTTCGAGGGGGCGGGCGAGTTCTCGCGCGTGCACGTCGGGCGCAACATCCCCTTCGGCATCCGCGAGCACGCGATGGGCGCGATCGTCAACGGGCTGGCCGCGCACGGCGGCATGGTCAAGCCCTACGGCTCGACGTTCCTGGTCTTCTCCGACTACATGCGCGCGAGCGTGCGTCTGTCTGCCTTGATGGAATTGCCGGTGCTGTGGGTGTGGACACACGACTCCGTCGGCCTGGGCGAGGACGGCCCGACGCACCAGCCGGTCGAGCACTACGCCGCTTTGCGCGCGATCCCGCACCTGTGGGTGATGCGGCCCGCCGACGCGAACGAGACCGCGCAAGCTTGGAAGCTGGCGCTGGAGCGCGAGGACGGGCCGGTGGCGCTGTTGCTCTCGCGTCAGAATCTGCCGGTGCTGGATCGGGAGGAGCTTGGCGCGGCCGAGGGTATCGCGCAGGGCGCGTATGTGTTGTGGGAGTCAAGTTCGGCGGGCGACGGTGGTACCGGCTCGGGGAGTGCTGGAGGCGATGGCGCTTCCAGGTCGCCGGGCAACGCGGGCGGTTCCGCCGGAGCGGGGGGCGCCGCCGGTGCGAGCGCCACGTCCGACCTCCAACTCGTCCTGATCGCGACCGGCTCGGAGGTTGCGCCAACACTTGAGTCGGCGCGTGCTCTCGCACGGGAGGGCACACACGTCAGGGTCGTCTCGATGCCGTGCATGGAGCTGTTCGAAGCCCAATCTGCCGAGTACCGCGACAGCGTGATCCCGCGCTCCGTGCCGCGTATGGCCGTTGAGGCCGGTGTCAGCATGAGCTGGTGGAAGTGGGTCGGCGACGCGGGCGAGGTGGTCGGGATCGACCGTTTCGGCGCATCGGCACCCGGTACGACCGTGCTCGAGAAGTTCGGCTTTACAGCCGATTCGATTGCCGATAGGGCTCGCGCATTGCTGGCGCGCTGAGACACGATCGCGGTCGCGGCCCTCTTTTTAGCGGGAACGAACAGCTATTCCAAATAAACTGACATCAACACGCCTTTAGGAGGCCGAGATGCCCACTCCCTCACCATTGCAGAGCCTCTCCGCGCTTGGTCAGAGCGTGTGGATCGACTTTCTCAGCCGCGAGGCGATCCGCGGCGGGCACCTCCAGCAGCTGATCGATGAGGACGCTGTCGTTGGCGCCACCTCGAA
Source organism: Solirubrobacteraceae bacterium (assembly GCA_049287685.1). GTDB lineage: Bacteria > Actinomycetota > Thermoleophilia > Solirubrobacterales > Solirubrobacteraceae > Palsa-744. The sequence goes on from JBAQGH010000081.1 coordinate 3,714, forward strand.
CCCGACGATCTTCCAGAAGGCGATGGGCTCGGGCAACGCCTACGACGAGCAGCTGCATACCCTGATGGGCACAAGCGAGCTCGGCACCCCCCATGGCGGGGGGCAGGCGAGCGATGTCGAGCAGGCTTTCTGGGCGCTGGCCGAGCAGGACATCCGCGAGGCCTGCGACCTGTTCCGGCCGATCTGGGAGGAGGGCCTCGGCCGCGACGGCTACGTCTCCCTGGAGGTCGATCCGCGCTTGGCCTATGACGCGCTGGGCACGTTCAACGAGGCGATCCGCCTGCACAAAGACGTCGATCGCCCCAACCTGCTCGTCAAGATCCCCGCGACCAAGCCGGGCTTGGCCGCGATCGAGGACGTGATCGCCAAGGGCCACTCGGTCAACATCACGCTGATCTTCTCGCTGAAACGCTACGCCGAGGTGGCCGAGTCTTATATCCGCGGCCTGGAGCGGCTGGTGGCCGAGGGTGGCGATCCGAGCAGGGTGGCCTCGGTCGCAAGCTTCTTCGTCTCGCGTATCGACACCGAGGGGGACAGGTTGCTGGACAAGATCGGCGGCCACGACGAGCTCAAGGGACGTCTCGCGGTCGCCAACGCCAAGCTTGCCTACCGCCACTACCAGCAGACTTTCCAAGGGCAGCGCTGGGCGTACCTCGCAAGCAAGGGCGCGACGCCGCAGCGGGTGCTGTGGGCATCGACCTCGACGAAGAACCCGGCCTACCCGGACACGCTCTACATCGACGAGCTGATCGGCTCGGACACGGTCAACACGATGCCTGAGGAGACGGTCTTGGCCTTCCAGGACCACGGCACGCCGCGCTCCACGTTGAGCGAGGACCTCGCTGAGGCGGAAGCGCTGCTGGGCGAGCTGGCCAAGGCGGGCGTCGCCTACGACGAGCTGACCGAGACGGTCGAGCGCGAGGGCGTGGAAAAGTTCGAAGCGTCGTTTACAGAGCTGCTCGACTCGCTGAAGGCAAAGTTGGGCACGCTCGCACCTGCCTGAGCATCGTTGGGACTGTCTCGTCCCGGGGCGGTTCCTGCGAACCTAGATTGCATGGATGTACCGACTGAACAGCCTCAGGGCAACGTCCCCGAGCCGGGCTCTGAGCGTGGCGCGTGGGCCGTCGCGCTCGCGCTCGGCCTGGTTGGCGTAGCCGTACTCGTGCTGGCGCTGAGCGGCGTCTTGGGT
>JBAQGH010000082.1:0-22104 GCA_049287685.1 Solirubrobacteraceae bacterium
GCGCGCCCGGCCGGACGGTGCATGCACCGTCCGGGACATCGCCGCATGCGGCGATGTCTTCATGATCATCCGAAGATTCGACTCCGGCTCGGAGATTGCCCCTCGGTTCGGAGCGCCCTCAAAGGACCCGGCGCGCCCAGGTGAAGCTTTCGGCAAGCCAACCGGACGTGAGCGGCAACACGTAGACCCCCTCATCGGAGGAATGAATCGCCCATTGGCTGCTGAGCGCGATCCCCTCGTGGATCACGTTCGACTCCGTCGCGGTCGCGTCAAAGCTCGCCGAGCCGAAGAACAAGAGGTCGCCTGGTTGCACGTCTTCCAGGTGGATGCGGCTGCTCTTGGGAATTTCGCCCGCCTGCTGGGCTGCCGTGCGGCCAAGGATGCTCTTGCCCCACGACAGGCCCGAGACCTTGTAGACGCGCCAGGCAAAGCCCGAGCAGTCATAGCCGCCGTGTTCCAGCCCGTCTGCCGTGTTGTCGGTCGTCCCGCCCCACACGTAGGGCATGCCGATCTTGGACACCGCGATGCGCAGTACCTCGCGCTGAGCGGAGCTGTACTGCGGCAACGAGAAGCCGTCGAGCACTTCGCGCGCCGAGGAGAGAGCCCAGCTTTCAAGTCCGAGCACGACCGCGAAGGAGTGCGCGGCTTCGGCGCGCGTGATCGCGTTCCATGGGTACAGCTCCAAGGAGTCTTCGCCGGCCGGGTGGTTGTAGCGCAGGCCCAGGTAGCGAGCGACCGCCTCGCTACCGAAGTAGCTGGGCGGCGTGAGACCGGCGGCCACAGCCACCTGCTGGACGTGTTCGGCCACATCGCCAAGCCCCAATTGGTCGACGAGCAGCCCGTCGAAGCGCACAAGCGTAATCGGGACGTTGGTCTGGAAAGCGACCGGCGCAACTTCCTCGCGCGTAGCGAGCGCGGCCAGCGCAGCGCCCTCGGCCTGCGCGCTCAGGGGAGCCGCCCCGGCGAAGCCCGCGCCGGCCACTTCGCTCATCACCCCGTCGCCGACCACAAGCTGCTGCTGGGCGCTGTCCCAATTGGCGGCCGTCAGCTTCTTGGTCGTCGCGGCCGCCGCCGAGGAGGAGCCCGTATCCACGCCGGCCGCACCCACGCCGGCCAGCGCGATTGTGCAGCCAAGCACGAGCGCAAACCTGCGCGGCAAGAACGAACGAACTTGTGAGCTCACGTCGAGCACATCCCCCCATCGACTGGGCCGACCGCTGCTTGAGCGTCGCTACGGCCCGCTGGCCATCGGTTTGGGCGCTCGCCCCTTGCCTCGGCCGTCCTGCAACCGTCTATGCAAAAAGGGCGATGCCCCGCACGCGCGCGCGGGGCATCGCCCTTTTGAAGCAAAGACCACCGCGCTACAGCGAGGCCAACCGGCGCTGCAGAAATCGCCGCTCGGGCTCGGAGCGAACAAGCCCAAGCGCCCGCTCAAATGCCTCGTGGGCGTCGGCCGGCCGGTCGAGACGGCGCAGCAGCTCGGCGCGAGCGGCGTGGAAGTAGTGGTAGTCGTCCAACCCGTCCAGCCTGTCGATGCTTGCCAATCCCTCAGCGGGCCCCCGAGCTTCGGCCAATGCGACGGCTCTATTCAGCTCGATCACCGGGGAGCGCGCCCGTCGCACAAGCTCGCCGTAGAGCGCAACGATTTGTGGCCAGTCGCGAGTGCTCTCGGTGTGTAGCGAGGCGATTGCCGCCTGCAAGGCATAGGCACCCAGGCCTGCCCGCCCGCCCAACGCCAACGCGCGCTGCAGCGCCACGCGACCGGCCTCGATCTGCTCGCCGTCCCACAAACCCCTGTCCTGGTCGGCGAGCAGCACCAGCTCGCCATCGCTGAAGCGTGCGGCTCGGCGCGAATCGTGCAACAGCATCAGCGCCAGCAGGCCGCTCGCCTCGGACTCGTCGGGCATCAGCTCGACAAGCGCCGCGCCGAGGCGGATCGCCTCAGCCGCCAATTCGCCGCGGCCGTCGTAGCCCTCGTTGAAGATCAAATAGACGACCGCCAGCACGGCGTCCAGCCGGTCGGGGAGCAAATGCGCCGGCGGGATCCTGAAAGGGATGCCGGCGGCCTTGATCTTGCGCTTGGCGCGCACCAGCCGTTGCGCCATCGTCGCCTCGGGCACGAGGAACGCGCGCGCGATCTGCTCGGTCCTCAAGCCGCCGAGCGTGCGCAACGTGAGCGCAACCTGCGCGTCGGTCGCAAGCGCTGGGTGACAGCAAGTGAAGATCAGCTCCAAGCGCTCATCGGAGAACGTCGTGTCTTGCATCTCCTCCTCCACCCCCTCCTGAAGGTCGAGCTGCTTGTACTTGCTAAGCAGCGTCCGGTCGCGGCGAATCCGGTCGATCGCGCGATTGCGGGCTGTCGTGACGAGCCAAGCAGCCGGGTTGGCAGGCAGGCCTTCGTGCGTCCAGCGCTCTGCCGCCGTCGCAAACGCCTCCTGGACGACTTCCTCGGCGAGGTCGAAGTCGCCGAGGAAGCCGATCAGCGCCGCGAGCACCCGGCCCCACTGCTCGCGAAAGACCCGCTCCACCGACGGCCCAGCGGCGAACGCTCCGTTCGATCGGGGAGCTTCCTCAGCCAGCGCTCGCACCTCGTCCAAAGACGCGCACTACCAACCCTCCTCCACCAGGGGCCGCACCTCGACCGCGCCGCCCATGCTCGCGGCCGGCACGCGCGCGGCCAGCTCGATCGCGGCGTCGAGATCCCCGGCCTCGAAGAAGAGGTAGCCGCCGAGCGCCTCCTTCGTCTCCACGAACGGGCCGTCGGTGGTCAGTGTCTTGCCGTCCTTGACCCGCACGGTGGTCGCCGTCTCGGGTTCGCCCATTCGCACACCGGGGGCGACACCTGGGGTCTCGTTGATCGCCTTGTAGGCACCGTAAACCGCCCCCTGCTCCTCCGCGGAGAGGCTCTCCCACTCAGGCGTTCCTGGCAGCGGCGTGGTGCCTTGATGTATCAACAGCATGTATTTCATCGCGCTTCCTCCGTCTTAGAGACGTTGACACCCTTAGGACGAACGATCGTCCGCGAAATCGACAGCTGCCGAAATCGAGCTCAGCGCGATGTTTGGAGCTCATCGGACGCGAGCTCGTCGGACGAGCAGAGCTCAGCCCAAACAGCCTTGCCTTGTGCTGTGCCTTCAGCGCCCCAGCGGAGCGATAGAGCCTCCACAAGGCCCAGCCCGTGGGTGGGCTGGGGGCTCAAGCCACCGCCGCGAACCGTGACACTCAGCGGCCTTGCGTCATGAACGGCAATCCGTAGGAGCGAGCCCTCGAACGTCGCCGAAAGCGAGAACGACGATGCCGCGTGTAGCACCGCATTTGTCGCAAGCTCGCTCACAACGACTGCCGCGTCCCGCAGAAGGCTGGTGCTACAGCCCCACTCTGCCAGGGTGCCGAGCAAGAGTCGGCGCGCACGCCCTGGCGAAGCGCCATCAACGGCGAACTCGGCCGCGAGCTTCCTCCCCGAAGGCTCCTCGGCGGAATCTGTGCAGCCCGAAACAGAGTCGACCAGCTCGAAGGCGCGCTCGTAGAGATGGACGACGTGGTCGCCGCTGTCGATCCATAAATCGTGTGTTGGGGTGGCCATGACTAGCTCTCTACCCCGAACTGAACATCTTGAACTAAGGACCCTCTTAGCCGGGCTCAGTTCCCCAATTCCTCGGAGACAGATTGGAATAGAGCCATCTGTTGGCCAAGCGCCTCACCGGTGTAGGCGTCGATGACGCCGATGTCGTCGACGATCGATGCCGCACGGGCGACCAGTCTCCGGAACTCCTCGCTCGAGCGGACCTCATCCAGTGAGTCGCGCGAGCCGCGCAACAGGATGAAGCCCGCGAGGCCGCCTCCATGCGGTCCGATCAGCACAGGTTCGAAACTGTCGATCCGGCCCTCCTGTTGCAAGGTGCCGTAATAGGCAACTGTCTCCTGGAAGACCTCCAACGCCTTTAGCTCGCGGCCCCGAACCACGGGACCCCAGCCGAGGAACAACGCGTCGCCAGCCATGTGCAAATCCTCTCTGTTGAGGTTTTGACAGCAAGGCTACTCCGACTCCGGTGGTCTGTCGAGATGACAACAGGTAAGCCAAGCAGCTGAGACTTGTCACTTTTATGCACTCAGCCGCCCAGCGGCGAGGGCGGTATGCGCGTCTGGCCTCGCACCTCTGGGATGCTCAGCGCCACCTCGTCCACAAAGCACCACGACCATGTCTCGCCCGGCTCCAACGAGTGCATCAACGGGTGGGCGCTCGACTGGCTGTGCGCCGTGGCGTGGCGGTTGGGCGAGCTGTCACAGCAGCCGACGTGACCGCACTCCAGGCATATGCGCAGGTGCAGCCAGGCACCGCCCATCGCAAGGCAGTCCTCGCAGCCCTCGACCGACTCGGGCAGCTCGGTTATCTGGATCTGCTCCAGGTGTGTACAAGCGGGCATTGGATCCTCCGATCGGGTCTCTTGGGCGCAGGTTGACATCGAATCCTCCGATCAAGCCTTTTGGCTGAAGGGCAGCCGCACACGAAAGACCGTACGGCCGGGTTGACTGTCGAGCGTGAGCGAGCCGTCGTGGCGCTCGACCACGATCCGTCGCGCGGTCGCCAACCCCAGGCCGGTGCCGTGGCCCACGTCCTTGGTCGTGAAGAACGGGTCGAAGATGCGCCCGGCCAGATCCTCTGGGATGCCGGGACCGTCGTCGGCGATCTCGACGACCGCGCAGTCGCCGTCGGCATGCGTCGTGATCGTGATCGTGCCCTGCTCGCCCAGCGCGTCGATCGCGTTGTCGAGCAGGTTCGTCCACACCTGATTGAGCTCCGAGCCGCGCACCGTGAGCTTCGGCAGCGCCCGGTCGTAATCGCGCACGAGCGCGATTGTGGTGTGCTTGAGCTTGTAGCTGAGCACCGTGAGCGTGGTCTCCAAGCCCTCGTGCAGGTCGACTTCCACGAGCGCGCCACGGTCCATGTAGGCGTATGACTTCACGGCGCCCACCAGCGAGGACATGCGCTCGGTGGACTCGCACAGCTCGGCCGACAGACGGCCCGCGGTCAGCGAGGCGGCAACCCAGCGCAATGCGGCCTCGCTCGCGGGACCCGCGAGCTGGGCGACGCGCTCGAGCCACTGCCGGTCAACACCGGCCGACGCCAGCGGCTCGGCGAGCCGCCAGGGCTCCCCTACCCCCATCGCCTGCATCTGCTCGAGTAGCTCGTCTTCTGCGTCGGCGGCGTCCAACGCGTCGAGCGCCGTGGCTGACGCCGCTTGGGAGATCGCCTGCTGTTGCAGTCCCACCAGTTGCGCGGCGTCCTCCCGCTCCACTCCCGCCTCGACGAACGAGGCCAGCGCCGAGTCGATCGCCTCGAGCGCCTCGGTCATCTGCGCGGCGGCGCGACGAGCCGCGGCCGCCGGATTGTTGAGCTCGTGCGCGAGGCCGGCGGCCATCGTGCCCAGCGAGGTGAGACGCTCGCTGTTCTGCTCGCGTTCGGTGACCCTGCTCATCACCGGCGCGACCTGGCGCATCACGCGCTGGTGGATCTCCGGCTGGGCGAACGCGAGGCGCTTGAAATCCTCCGGGGCGACCGTCGCCATGCGACAGTCGGTCTCGGCCTGCATGCGCACCCCGAGCGTGCCACCGGTCAGCACGGCGATCGCGCCCATCCACGTCGGCGCCGTGTGATGGCCGACCGGCTCGCTTCTGCCCTGGGCGAGGATCAGCGCCTGTGCGCGGCCCTCGAGCAGCAGCTGCAAACCCGGTGGCTCCTCGCCCTGCTCGGCGATGATCCCGCCCGGGTCGACGTGGCGAGTGCGCGCGAGCGCGACCCACTCGGCCAAATCCGTGTCGCTGAGACTGTCAAACAGGTCGACGCCGCGCAGCTCCTCGAGTGTCACCGGTGGCTCGCTCACCACGCACCCCGCCGCAACCGCGGTGCCGAATACCTCTCCGCGGAGACTGTCCACCGCGTTGAGCGGGAGCCGCGCTCGCCGGTGCCGATGCACCCTGGCGCTGGGGCGAGCCTCATGCCTCGACCAGGTACTCGTGGATCAACGACACGGCCATCGAGCCCTCCCCCACCGCGCTTGCCACACGCTTGATCGAGCGCGCGCGCACATCGCCGGCGACGAACACGCCCGGCACCGTGCTCTCCAGAACATAGGGCTCGCGCTTCAGCGGCCAGCCATGCGCCTGCGCGTCGCGGCCGGCGAGGATGAAGCCGCGCTCGTCGCGCGCGAGCACGCCATCCAACCAATCGGTCCTTGGAGACGCGCCGATGAACACGAAGCAAGCGTCAGCTTGGAGGCTCTCCTCGCCGTCTGGACCGCTCACTCGCAGACACTTCAAGCGCCCATCCTCGCTCTCGGCGGCAAGCGCCGAGCTGCCCGTGCGCACCTCGATGTTTGGCTGTGCCGCAATCTGCTCGATCAGATAGTGCGACATCGACTTCTCGAGCGACGGGCCGCGGACCAGCATCGTCACCTTGGCGGCATAGCCGCTGAAGTAGACGGCGGCCTGGCCGGCAGAATTGGCGCCGCCGATCACGACCACACGCTGCTCAGCGCATCCACGCGCCTCGGTCATCGCCGCGCCGTAGTAGATGCCGGCGCCGGTCAACTCAGGGAAGCCTGGCGTATCGAGCTGGCGGTAGGAGACGCCAGAGGCGACGATCACGCAGCTCGCGCTCAGCGCGCCGCCGCCGCTCAGCCCCACCAGGCGCGCCGCGCCCTCTGCGCGCAGGGCGACCGCCTCTTGCACAGTGAGTAGCTCTGCGCCCAAACGCCGGGCCTGGTCGGTCGCGCGACGGGCCAGGTCCGAGCCGCTCAAGCCTGCCGGGAAGCCGAGGTAGTTCTCGATGCGGCTCGACTGGCCCGCCTGGCCACCCGGCGCCTCGCGCTCGACCATCACGGTCTTCAGACCCTCGGAGGCACCGTAGACCGCGGCGGCCAATCCCGCGGGGCCGCCGCCGACGACCACGAGGTCGTAGTGCTCCTGCGCCGGAGTACCGCTGACGCCGAGGCGCTCGGCCAGCTCGAGGATCGTGGGGCGCTCGAGCACGGTGCCGTCCTCCAGCAGGGCCACCGGCAGACGCTCGCTGTCAACGCCGGCAACCCGCAGCAGCTCGCGCGCCTCACCGTCGCGCTCGACGTCCAACCAGCGCGCCGGCACGCGGTTGCGCACCAGGAAGTCGCGCAGGTCGTGCGACTCGCGCGAGAAGCGGTGGCCCACCACGCGTACGCCCCCGGCCTCCAGCGCCGCCCCCGCCTCCCATGTGGTCAGCAGGTCCTCGACGACCGGGAACAGCTGCTCCTCAGGTGGGTCCCACGGCTTGAGCAGGTAATAGTCCAAAGCCACCTCGTTGATCGCCGCGATCGCCGCCTCGGTATCGGCGTATGCCGTCAGCAGCACTCGCTTGGCGTCGGGCACCAGCTGTCTGGCCTGTACCAGGTACTCGGTGCCCGGCATTCCAGGCATGCGCTGGTCCGCGATCAGCATCGCGACCTGATCGCCGCGCGTGCGCAGCTCGCGCAGGAGCTCCAGGGCCTCAGGCCCCGAGCCAGCGCGCAATATGCGAAAGCGCTCGCCAAAGCCCCGGCGCAAGTCACGGCTGACTGCTGCCAAGACCGCCGGCTCATCGTCGACGACGACGATCGCGGGACGGCGTGACTTGGGCTCGGTGTCAGCGGCTTGGGCAGGACGCTCGGCTTGCTGTGACATCTTCCGCATGACAGTAGCTCTCAGTCGAGGAAGAGCGCTATGTCCTCCACCGGCGCGCGCTCGGGAGCGCGTTGGGCTTGCACCGGGTGGCCGAGGTGAAGCAGGCCGATGGGTTGCTCGGCGGGGGGCATCCCCAGTCCGACGCGGACCGGCGCCTTCTCCAAGATCGGCAGCGTGCGCCAGTAGCCGGCCAGTCCACGCGCGTGCGCGGCCAGCAGGACGATGTACGCGGCAACCGCTGTCGCCAGCAGATCGTCGTGCTGCTGAGACTGGTCGCCTTGCGGCTCGACCCCGACGACGATCAGCGTGGGGGCGCGCTCGAGCTTTCGCGCCGAGCCTGGCTGCTCGAGCTCTGCCTCGCGAGCGAGCACGGCGCGCGCATGCGGGCCGAGCACGCGAAAGCGCCACGGGTTGGTCAAGTGATGGTTGGGCGCCCAACGCGCGAGCTCGAACAGATCCAGCAACGTCTCCCGGTCGACCGGCTCTGGACCGTAAGCCTTGTGGGTCCGGCGCGTTCGGATGAGAGTCTCGAGCTTCACGTTGGTGTGCGCGAGGGCATCTGTGGAGTGAGAAACCGCAAGCCTCTCCGCAGGCATCTGTGCATCTGGCATAGCCGACACCGTAGCGTCCTACCATCTACAGATGGTGACGAGATCCGCCCATCTGGACGCGGTGTCGGCAGGCCACGACCGCAAGCGCCTACTGCTTGGCATCGGGCTGGGCCTGATCGTGGTGATCGCCGCATTGGTGGCAGGAGCGCTGGCACTCTCCGGCGTGAGCTTGGCCAGCGACCCGACCGCACTCGCGCGTGTATCCGTGCAGCCATTGGGCGGCACGATCGAGCACATCGAAGCGTTCGGACCCGACGGGCAGAAGGTGCCGTTGGCGGTGCGGGGCGGGCGCTTGACTCCGCTGAAGCGGCTGACTCCCGGCGAGCAGATCTCCGTCGAAGTTCAGGTGCGCAGGCCGGGATGGCTCGGCTGGGCGTTGGGCCGCGAACGCACCGAGCGACTGACGCTGCAAGCGCCAGTCGCTCACGTAAGCGAGCAGTGGATGACCGTCCCCGCGGGCTCGGCGGTGCACGTCAGCTTCGACCAGCCGGTGAGCGCCGTCGCCTACGGGAGTACCGGCCGTCTGACCTACCACGCGACGCTGCACAAGCCCCGCAGCTCGGTTTCGCTCGGAGCTCAGCCGGCAACCGGCAGCACCGAAATTGCCGCGGCCGCGCGTTCCTGGGAGACGGTTGGCAAGCCGATGCAGGTGAGCTGGTTCCCGCGGTCGCATACGACTGTGATGGCCACAATCCCGGCCTCAGGCGCCCCGATCTCTCCTTACACCCCGATACGCTTGACGTTCTCGAAGACGGTGAGCGAAGCGCTCGGGTCGAGCCACCCAACGCTCTCACCGAGCACACCGGGGCACTGGCGCGAACCCGACAGCCACACTTTGGTGTTCACGCCGTCAGGGTTCGGAGCGCCGCTGGGCTCGCAACTGCGAATCCAACTGCCGCGTGAGGTTGCGGTAACGGGGGGCAGCGGCTCAGCGCTGCGCACCACAAGTCAAGTCGAATGGATCGTGCCCGCTGGCTCGACGCTGCGTTTGCAGCAGTTGCTCGCTGAACAGGGCTATCTGCCGGTCGACTGGCAACCCTCTGACGCGCCGGTGGCTCGCACACCCGGCGCCGAGGCACAGGCGGCGGTCGAACCCCCGAGTGGGAGCTTCGACTGGCGCTATTCCGACACGCCGCATCAGCTGCAGGCGATGTGGTCTCCGGGGCAAGCGAACACGATCACGCGCGGCGCGATCATGAAGTTCGAGAGCACCCACGAAATCACCGTCGACGGTCTTGCCGGGCCGGCCGTCTGGCGTGCGCTGCTCAGCGACGCAATCGCCGGCAAGCGTCTGAATAGCGGCTACACCTACGTGTACGTCCACCGCGAAGTCCCGGAGGTGCTCACGCTGTGGCACGACGGACACACGGTGCTCACCTCGGCCGCCAATACCGGCATCGCCGGAGCGGAAACCGAACTAGGGACGTTCCCGGTGTTCGAGCACATTCCCGAAGGCACGATGAGCGGCACCAACCCCGACGGCTCCCACTACGAAGACCCTGGGATCAAGTGGATCAGCTACTTCAACGGTGGCGACGCGATCCACAACTTCGACCGCGCGTCCTTCGGCACGCCGCAGAGCCTCGGCTGTGTCGAGCTGCCGCTGCAGTCCGCGGCGGAAGTGTGGCCCTACACGCCAATCGGCACGCTCGTCACGATCGAAACGTAGAACGTCTTTCAGAATGGGCTCTGTGCCGGAAATGAGCTGCGCCGGCGGTGGTGTTCACATGGATCGTGAAAGCTGGTGTGTATGGATCATCATTTGAATAGGTCCGCTTAAACACCCCCCTTTTGCGAACGCTTAGATAAAGGTTAGGTACCTAAATAAATCTCCCACTCCACGCAGGGGGGTGTTAAGCGTGCAGGTCATTTTGAAAAACGCTCTAAGAGGCATCGCGACCGGCCGCCCAGGCACAGGCCGCGGCGCGGTCGAGCAGCAACTGACGCTCGCGGGTATTGCCAGTGAGCAATATCGCGCGCTGAAGTTCACTCTGTGCCTCCTTGAAGCGGCCGAGCCTCGCCAGCAGGTCGCCCCTGACGCTCGGCAGCAGGTGATAGTTCTGGAGCGAGGGCTCGCCAAGCAGCGGATCGAGCGCTTCGAGACCCGCTGCCGGACCGAAGGCGCTCGCCAGAGCAACCGCACGATTCAGCTCGACAACCGGCGAGGGCGAAGTCTGGGCCAGGGCCTCATACAGCGCGGCGATACGCACCCAGTCGGTATCCCCGGGCTCGGAGGCGCGCGCATGACAGGCGGCGATCGCTGCCTGCAGCGAGTATGGACCGAGGACGCCACCGCTTTGCTCGGCCCGCTCCAGCGCGGCCAGACCACGCGCGATCAGGAGGCGATCCCAATGAGCACGGTCCTGGTCGGGCAGCAGGATCGGCTCACCCTCTGCGCCGACCCGGGCCCCGAGACGCGACGCCTGAATCTCCATCAAAGCGACCAGGCCGTGGACCTCCGGCTCTTGCGGCATCAGCTGGGCGAGGATGCGCCCAAGGCGCAGTGCCTCCTCACAGAGATCGGCGCGTATCCAGTCCTCGCCCCCGCTTGCCGTATAGCCCTCGTTGAAGATCAGGTACAAGACCGCCAGCACCGACGAGAGTCGCTCACCCAGCTCGTCCACCTCGGGCAACAAGAACGGGACCTTTGCCTCAGTGAGTGTGCGCTTGGCTCGCACGATTCGCTGCGCCACTGTGGACTCCGGGACGAGGAACGCTCGCGCTATCTCCTCTGTCTTCAGACTGCCGAGCAGGCGTAGCGTCAGCGCCACTTGCGCCTGAGCGGACAGAACCGGATGGCAGCACATGAAGATCAGACAGAGCAGGTCATCACCCACCTGCTCCTCAATCGAGACTTCTAGCTGCGCTTCGACAGAGTCCCCCTGGAGCTCCAGCCCGCGAGCTATCTGCTCCTGCTTTTGCTGCAGTCGCGTGTTGCGACGCAGTAGATCGATTGCACGGTGCTTTGCCGTGGCCATGAGCCAGGCACCCGGGTTCTCCGGAACGCCTGACTCGGGCCACTGCTCCAGCGCGATCACGAGCGCGTCTTGAGCCAGATCCTCCGCCACGCCGACGTCGCGCACGATCCTCGTCAGACCGGCGATCAATGTCGGCGACTCGATCCGCCAAACGGCCTCGATCGCCAGGTTCTCTCGAGCAGCTCTCACCATTCGCTCGAAAGCACCGATCGAACCTGCCGTCGCTCAGACGTGCCTTAGCTCGCCGCCGCCGCTTGGACCTCCGGCGGGAAGTCCGACATCTCAAAGACCTGGCGAACCTCGATCGTGTCGCCCTCGGCCGCCGGACAGCGCGAAGCCCACTCGACCGCCTCCTGCTTCGATTTGGCCTGGATCAGCCAGTAGCCGCCGATCACCTCCTTGGCCTCGGTGAACGGACCATCGATGATGTTTGCCTTGCCATCAGAGAAAGACACACGGGCACCCTTGCCCGCCGGGTGCAAGCCATCGAGGCTGAGCAGGATTCCCGCTTTGGCCAGCTCCTCGTTGTAGCGACTCATCGCCGACACGGCCTCGGCGCTCGGCGTCCAGTCGGCTTCGTCTGTGATGTTGGGGATCATGATCATCATGAAGCGCATCTCTGTTGCTCCTCTTTAGTGGTTTACGCCGTGGCGTTGACCGTTCTCGACAGCTTCGCACCTTGGCTCTACCCGTACGTCGAACGGGCGATGCCGGAATCGACACGACTCACGAAATTGAGATCGGGCTCGATGCCTGTGGAAGAATCGGTCCATGCCCGCGCAGCTGAAGTACGTCGATCCCAACCGTCCGCGGGGCCTGTTCTGGCGTGCCTCTGCCTCGTTTTCCGCCACTCGCCTCGGCAGACTGCTCTCGAGGAAGGTCGTTTGGAAGGTGGACCCCTATCTGTTGCACGCGAGCCGTGGGCGCTTTGGCATGGGCGGCGTGCTCCCCACCGCTCTGCTTGAGACCACGGGTGCAAAGAGCGGAGCGGAGCGACGCAACGCCGTCATCTACTTCCACGACAAAGACTTGGTCACGATCATTGCCTCGAAGGCCGGAGCCTCCGAGCATCCTGCTTGGTTTCACAACCTCTGCGCTCACCCTGATGTCAGCTTCGGCGGTGTCCCAATGCGAGCCGCAGTGGTCAGCGACGAGGCAGAGCGGCAAAGGATCTGGAAGCTGGCCGATCGTGTCTTTGCGCCCTACGCCGTCTACCGTCGCGAAGCCGCCGCGGCAAGCCGGACGATCCCGATCGTCCAGCTCAGCGCGCGCTAATCGGAAACAGCTCAGACGGCCCCTATTCGAGCACGAGCTCAGCGGCGGCTCGCAGCGTCGCGGCATCGCCAGAGACGAGCAGCGTCGTGACGATCGACTCGCGCCAGCGCTCCAAGTCCTCGCGGATCTTCTCGCGTGAGCCGACGAGCGAGAGCTGATCGATCAGCTTGCTCGGGATTCGGGCCGCGGCCTCGTCCTTGAGACCCGCGAGATACAGATCCTGGATCTCGAGGATCTCCTTCTCATAGCCCATGCGAATCGGAACGTTGGCGTGGAAGTTGGCGCCCTTGGCTCCCATCCCGCCGAAATAGAGCGCGTAGAACGGACGCAGAACGTCAATTGCCGCGTCGAGGTCGTCGGAGACGATCAGCGGCACAGTCGCGGCCACCTCGAAATCCTCGGCGCTCCGTCTGGCGCCCTCGCGGGCAAAGCCTTCCTGAAGTGGACCGCGATAGAGATCCTCGTGCTCAGGGGAGAAGAGCATCGCCAGCCATCCGTCGCATAGCTCGGCGCACATTGCGATGTTCTTCGGACCCTCGGCGCCAAGGAAGATCGGGATGTCCCTGCGCAGCGGATGGATCGATGACTTCAACGGCTTGCCGAGTCCAGTTCCGTCGGGGAACGGCAACGGGTAGTGCGGGCCATCGTTTATGAGCGGCCCCTCGCGTGCCCAGACATCGCGCAGAATACCGATGTACTCACGCGTGCGTGCAAGCGGCTTAGCGTAAGGACGGCCGTACCAGCCCTCGACGACCTGCGGGCCTGAGGCTCCCAGCCCGAGGATGAAGCGCCCACCGGAGAGGTGGTCCATCGTCATCGCTGCCATCGCTGTCGCCGCGGGCTGGCGCGCGGAGATCTGCACGATCGCCGTGCCAAGCCTGATGCGCTCGGTGGCGGCGCCCCACCATGCGAGCGGGGTTAGGCAATCCGATCCATAGGCCTCAGCGGTCCACATTGAGTCGAAGCCCAGGCGCTCGGCCTCAGCGATCGTCTCGACGATTCCCGGCGGTGGGCCGCCCGCCCAGTAACCAGTGTTGAGCCCGAGCTTGAGTGCTCGCGCCATCCTCAGCTCTCCGTGCCGAGCTCGCGCTGAGCCAGCTCGAGTTGAGCCTTCATTGCCTCGGCAAGCGCCAGCACACCCGACAGCGGCCTGACCATCACACACAGCTCGTCGATCAGGCCCTGCTCGTTTGTATGCAGGAAGTCACATCCCTCAAGCTCGCGGTCACCGATGTGCGCACGGAAGAGGAGGGCGTGGTCGGGCGCATCGGATGCTCCGATCTCGCGCTCGTAGCGGAAGTCTTCGAACACCCGCGAAACGGCGCCGAGCAACATAGCAACGGCCTCGCGGCCGTGGTAGGGCTTGAAGACCACCGGGCTCCGGAAGACGACGTCATCGGCCGTGAGCGCGATAGCGGCCTCGAGATCCTGCGCTTCGACGGCGACACGAAAAGGATGCATAGGGCTTGAACTCCTTAGGACACACTATTGGAGGACGGTCTAAGGTGTCCTGACCGCTATCGGGATGAGGTTTGTCTTGCTATACGTCGGACTGGGCATCATCTATATCTTCCTGCTGCTTTTTCTTGGTGTCAGGACGTACCAAAATCGTCATTGGGTCCTGCTGATCGTCGGGTTCGTCGTTCCATTTCTCTGGATCATCGGAGCGATGCTGCCGCCAAAGGGCATGTCGCACATGGACGAGCTTTATGCGCGTCGCGACGAGACCGACTAGAGCTTTATCGGCAGCTCCTAGCCACAAGTGCGCGCAGAAAGCGCCCGTACTGACGCCCCCGGAATCCCGATCGAGCGCATAAAGGCGCTATGAAAGCTTCACGCCCCCATCGGGGGTAAGAGTCCAATGTGGGTTGTAGGCGATCTCCCACGGATGACCGTCGGGGTCAACGAACACCGAGCTGTAGCCGCCCCAAAAAGTCTCAGCCGGCTCGCGCCCGATGGTTGCGCCGGCTGCGCGCGCCTGCTCTGTGGCCGCGTCGACCTCGCCGGGGGAACCGAGGTTAAGAGCGAGTGTTACTCCGCCCCAACCCGGGCTATCTTCGACGCAGCTGTCCTGTGCGAGCTTGACACGGTCCCAGAGCGCAAGCACCACGTCGCCGGCCTGGAAGAAGACCACATCGTCGGCAGGTTCGGCACCGCTCTGCCAGCCGAGCGCTTCGTAGAAACTGCGCGATCGGGAGAGATCGCTCACGCCCAAGGTGATCACGGTAACTCGTTGTCTCATGACAAGAGTCTGGCGAAATGTTGGCTAGTCGGCGTTGCGACTGACATATCCGGCCACGTTGCCGGCATCAGCCTAAGGTCTCTCCGATTCGGTCAGATCCGGAAGGGTGCGATCCAGTGCGTGACTTTCGCCGGTCGATCTGGATCAGTCATAGCGCGGATACGCTCGAATCGGGTGAGCGCATATGCCGCCGGGACCCGTCAGGGGGAAGCAACCCCGATGCGGTGCCCGAGCACACGGCCCGAGGGCAGTTCGACGTAAGTCTCGGAGATGTCGTTATCGCGGTTGGACTCGATCAGGAGGTGGTCGGGGTCGGCAACCTGCACGTAGGCGAACCTGCCGCGCAACCCAGTCACGTCGATCCACTGCTGGGGATACTCGTACGGGTAGGAGTCGGTCCAGCCGACAGATATTCCGAGCACATCGCGCTTGACGTTCGGGTTCTCGTTGCAAGCGGGGTATACGGGCGCGCCAGGGGAGCGAGGGGAAGGAACAGTGTGGAAGAGGTCACGCAAGCAGTAATCCACCTTCGGCCCCTTCCGCACCAGTTTCACAGCGTTGCGGTGAGAGTCGATCGACCACAGCTCAAAGCCGGCGGCATGATGGAACTTCCAGTAACTGAAGGCTCCGATCGTGGGGAAGCCATAGCGTTCCCCAGGAACGTACTTGAACACCAGCCTTGCGGCCGTCTTGAACAGGTGGGGATGCCCTTTGCGGTCATAGATCGCCTGATACACCACCCACCTATGCGCTCCCTCGCGCCGACCCCTCACTTCGAGCGGCCCCCTCCCGCGGTTGTTGATCGAGCTGGTAGCCCTCAGCAGGACGTGCCCCGGGAGGGTGGTGCGGTCGAGGTGCAGCTTCGAGGGCGCGGACATGATGAGATCGGGACAGCGCAGGTGCAGGTGCGCGCGCCGGCAGGGCGTCGGTTCGACCACACGGGCGAGCCCCGTTGTCGCCGTCGGGCCGGTGCTTGGCATCATCGACGAGGTAGCACCGATCGCCAAGGCGACGGCGAATGCGATAGCTGTGCGAGCAGGCACGCGAGTTGGGGAACCATCCGGCGACATCCGCTGAGCGATGTTCGCAGACCGGCTGGCGCTCGGGTGGATGCTACGTTCGATTCGCTGAGTTATCCCTTGGCCTCCAGCCGAATGGATTGGTGGTGTCGTGAATTCTGTCAGCGTTATTGGACACCGCGTAGAAGACGGTGGAGCGCCCTGGCACTGGCTTGACCGCCAGGCAGGCATCGATCGCGCTCAGGAGATCGTTGTGACTCAGCCAGGTCGCTGTCTGCCCCGCTCCCGTCTTGACAGAATCGTCTCGCGTCACACCGCCGAACCGCACACCGACGAACTCGAAGCCAAACTGCTTTGAGAGGGCCTTGCCCGCCTCCTCCTCGACGAGCTTGTACACACCGTATGGCGTCGCCGGGGAATAGCTGCCCGGAATGGTCAGCGGCGCGACTAGGCCAGAGTCGCGGTGGTTGTCGGCGTGAACCGAGCTGGCCACAATGAGGCGCTTCACTCCAGCTCGTACTACCGCCGTGAAGACGTTGACGTCTATCTGCACGTTCTCCGGATAGATGCGCATTCGCCGCTCGAAGGGATCGGTCGGCGAAAATCTGCGGGCAAGGTGAATGACCGTGTCAACTCCAGGCAATTGCGCCCACAGGACCCCATAGTGGGATATGTCATCAGGCAGGTCCACACCCCTAACCCGGTATTTCCCACCCAGCCCACGCCGAAGCACCGAGCCGATGATCCCTTCGGAACCGGTGATCAGGACCGTGCGCATCCATCCAGCCGAGTTATCCCGGAGCTTGCCTTTCGCTGCGCTCCTGCTCTCGTGCACGCCGGTACTCGTTGACCACGATCTCAGTGAGCTCCTCGACGGAGGTCTCATTCGTTGGCTTGTCCAGTGTGATCACGCCGTCTTGGATCATGCTCACGCGGTCGCACGCCTGCAGCACGTGGACGTAGTTGTGGAGAATCATGACGATCGACACTCGACCCTCCGCCTTCAGCCGCGCCACGAGGTCGAGGATCATCGATCCCTCCTTGGCGCCCATCGCGGCAAGCGGCTCGTCCAGCAACAGGATGTCGGCGTCGGAGTTGACCGTGCGTGCGACCGCGATCGCTTGTCTTTGCCCGCCGGACAGGCGCGCGACCGCGACGTCGATCCGCGGAATATTGATCCCGATCTCATCGAGCGCCGCGCGGGTCTCCTGCTTCATCCGCCGGTTGGCGAGCAGTGGGATCGGCCGGTGCACGTGCTCGCGGCACAGGAACATGTTGTGGTAGACGGACAGTTCGTCGATCAGCGCGAGGTCTTGAAAGACGGTGTCGATCCCTTGGCTGCGCGCGTCGTCGACGCCACGGGGCCGGTAGGGCTCTCCGTGCAGGAACATCTCGCCCGAGTCCTGCTTTTGAAAGCCGCTGATGGTCTTGATCAGGGTGGACTTGCCCGAGCCGTTATCGCCCAGCAGACCGAGCACCTCGCCCTTGCGCAGATGCAGGTTGACGTCGCGCAGCGCGGTCACAGGGCCAAAGCGCTTGGAGATGTGCTCGACTCTGAGCACATCGTCGGGCGCTGAGGTTGGCGGAACGACAGTCTCGATCGGTTGCGTCTCAGCCACTGCCATGCCCCCTGCGCGCGCGTTGGACGTAGACATTGACGGTCATCGCCACGATGATCGCCAAGCCGAGGTAGAACAGCTTGTAGTTGGCGTTCACCCCTTGGAGGATCAGACCGTCTTGGAGGATCCCAAGGAACAACGCGCCGATCAGCGCGCCGATCACGGTGCCCGACCCGCCGGCAAGCAGTGTCCCGCCGATCACCGCCGAGGCGATCGCGAAGAAGAGGATTTCGTTTGCCCCGGAGGGGTCGGGCTGGACGGACCCTGCGCGGACGGCCTCGAGGATCCCGACGAGCCCGGCGGTGAGGCTGCAGAGCACGAAGTTGCGGATCGTTATGAGCCTCACCGAGACGCCCGCCTCAGCCGCCCCGAGCTTGTTGGAGCCGATTGCCACGGTGTGCAGCCCCCAGCGGGTGAACGTGAGCGCGGTTTGCAGCAGGAACACGATCGCAAGCGCCCAGATGAACTCCGAGTATGTGCCGGCACCAAAGATTTTGGCGAACGTGCCAACGTGGTTGACCGTTTCGGTGAGGAAGATGTGGTGGCCGTTGACCACGTGTTCCACCTTTACGGTTGTTTGGTGAACTTGCGCTCCCGGCGTGTTGACCGGCGCGCCGTGAGAAATGATCAGACTGAGTCCCTCGAAAGTGAACAACATTCCAAGCGTCGCGACGAATGAGCTGATTCCGACGACCGCGGTGAAAAAGCCGTTTACGGCACCCACCGCCATACAACACAACAGCGCGATCGCGACGCTAGGCACGAGCGAGATCCCGGCGGTGGACAGCTTGTAGAACAGGATCGGGGAGAACAGATACATCGCGCCGATCGACAGGTCGATCTCGCCAAGGATCATCACGAACACCTCGCCCGCCGCGAGGATCGTAAGCGGCGCGAAGTACGGCAACAGCGTCTTGAAGTTGGCGCCCGTCAGGAAGTTGTTGGTCTCGAGCGAGAAGTACACCGCCGTGACGATCGCCACGACAATGATGCTGCCCTCGCGCAGAGAGAGCACGCGCGCCAGCGGACTGTGCGTGTCAAGGGAGCGCGCCCGCGGTTTCGGACCCTCTCCGCCCGCCTGGCTCTCAGAGGCAGGCGGTCCCCCTGTCACGCTGGACACCTACGAGCTCCTCCATTTGGCACGCATAGTCCTTACGAGCTCCTCACTGGGCGCGAATGTCTGTTGCGAGCACTAGGCGGGTGTGCCGGCCTTGATCGCAACCACCTTGACTTCGGTTGACGTCCCCTCGTAGCGGGTTTTGGATTCGACGTACGGCGCGACCGTTTCCTTGTTGAGGAACTTCAGGCCCGTGTCCGTTTCGGCAGGTCCCGTGAGCGAGCCCGACACTTGCCACATGAACAATTGCAGGACCGGAAGGAAGCCCTGTAGGTAGGGCTGCTGGTCGATCGTGAATTCGATGTTGCCTTCCTGCAGCAGCTTCTGCGTGCCTTCGGTCAAGTCGAAGCCGCCGGCCTTGATCCCCTTGGCGGCCAATCCGTACTTCTGCATCACCCGCGCGAGGCTTTCGGTGCTGCCTCCGTCGACGGCGTACATGCCCTTTGTGCTCTGATGACCGATCCAATAGGCGTCGATCGTTGAGAGCTCGCCCGGGACCGCCGCGCCAGTCGCGACCGTGTGCACTGTGATCGGCTTGCCCGAATCCTTGATCGCCTTTTCAGCGCCTTCGATGCGAGGTTGCAGATTGGCCGATCCGGGTGTCGCGATGAATAGCGCGACGTCGCCCGAGCCGACCGCTTCGACGATCCTTTCACCCATCTTTTCGCCGGCAAGCTTGAGGTCCTGCCCGATATAGGACAGACGCGCGTTGCCGGGCGCGTCGGCGTTGTACGCGACGACGGGGATGCCCGCCTTCAGCGCCGATTCGACCGGAGCGTTGAATGCGTGCAGGTCGATCAATGCGACCGCGATTCCATCGGCTTTGCTCGTGATTGCCGTGTTGATCGCGTTGACCATCTGGTTGACGTTGCTGCTTTCCGAGCCCGTCCACTCATACGAGCACCCCAATAGTTTGCACGCATCAGCCAATCCATACTGGGTCGGGACGAAGAATGGGTTAGTG
Organism: Solirubrobacteraceae bacterium; assembly: GCA_049287685.1. Lineage (GTDB taxonomy): Bacteria > Actinomycetota > Thermoleophilia > Solirubrobacterales > Solirubrobacteraceae > Palsa-744. Next base: position 19,515 of record JBAQGH010000082.1, read on the forward strand.
GTGACGTGGTTGACGGCCACGAATTTGTAGCTCGGATGCGAGCCGAACACTGCCTCGCTGCCGTTGCCGGCGGCGGCGCTGGAGCCACCGCTTTTGCCGCAGGCAGCCAATATGCTGCTCGCCGAGCCGGCCGCTATGCCTGTGAGCGCTGTGCGGCGCAGGAATGCACGACGATCCAAGCCTCGCTGGCCAATCTCCGGACGCTCCAGCAGCGCCGTGAGCTCATCGACCTGATCTGTCTTTGACATCTGTATCTCCTCCTGTATGGAGGCCGCGTCAGGCGACGCAGCGCCCATCAATACATTTACCCTCTGAATCCATTCGTATGCAAGGACTTCAGGTTGAGAGGGCTATCGTCAGGGCATGGCTCCGGCATCCGCCAGCCCGCAGCCCCCTTCCAACCGCCCCGACGAGGTCGGGTACGGATGTCCGGAACCGGAGGCCACTCGCCGCGGTGAGCAAGATCGAGATGGGCAGGCGCAGGGGCGATACGCGGACTATGGGCCGCTGAGCGTCGAGCGGCATCTCAAGCAGGACGGTCGGGCGCTCATCCTTTACGCCCGCCTGGAGAGCCAGGACCGATGAGCGAGCAGCGCTTCAACGAGCTGCGCGGAGAGGAGGTCGTATACGCGATCCAGCGACAGGGACGGACCTTCCTTCCTTCCGAAGATCACTGCCCTCTGTGTCCCACACCAGCCCGCCCGCCCGCCCCAAAGCACTCTCATACGCCGGCCGACGCTCAGCCTGAGGACTTCATGGAGACGGAGATCCCTCGGCCAGCCTTCGAGATCGCTGTCTTCGACAATCTGTATCCCGCCTTTCGGCGGCCTGAAGGGGCAGCGGAGGTGATCGTATACACCGACAGTCACCACGGCTCCTTCGGCACATTGGCGCCCGAGCGTGCGGAGGCGCTGATGTGGGTTTGGCGCCACCGCTACGAAGAGCTTGGCGCCAGAGAGGACGTCCAGTACGTGCTCATCTTCGAGAACCGGGGTGTCGAGGTCGGCGCGACCCTGCACCACCCCCATGGGCAAATCTACGGTTACCCGTTCCTGCCGCCGGTGCCCAAGCTCGAGCTGGCTGCGGACGCGCGCTTGAGGCGCTGTGCGTCTTGTGAGCTACTGCGCCGCGAACAGGAGGACGGACGGCGGATCGTGCACGAGAACGAGCACGTCGCCGCCTACATTCCCTATGCGGCGCGCTGGCCGTATGAGACACATATCGTCATGCGAGAACATCGCTCGAGCCTGCTCGACTGCGAGCCTGCGGAGCTGCGCCTGCTTGCCGGGTGCCTGCAGAGCCTCACTCGGGGCTATGACGCCCTGTTTGCCAGGCCCTTCCCGTATGTGATGGTCGTCCACCAAGCGCCCACCGACGGACATTCAAGCGGGCACCTGCACGTCGAGTTCTACCCGCCGCTGCGGACCGCCACCAAGCTCAAGTATCCCGCCGGCTCAGAGCTTGGCGGGGGCACGTTCGTCGGCGATACGCTGCCCGAGGACTCAGCCGAGGCACTGCGCGAGGCGATCGCCAGTGTCGCGTGAGAGCGTCAGCGCTTTCGCTCCCGGTCGCGTCAACCTGATCGGCGAGCACACCGACTACAGTCAAGGGCTCGCGCTGCCGTTCGCGATCGCCGAGGGAGTCACTGTCCACGCGAAGGCAACCGGCGAGGAGCGTATTCTCGCACGTGCGCTCGACTGGGGCGAGCAGGACGAGTTCGCGCTGACCGAGCCCGCAGGCGCGATGGGCTGGCACGCAAGCGGGAGGGGCTGGCGCGCGTACATGCGGGGCGTGGTCGCCGAGCTGAGCCGAGCCGGACACCAGCTGGTGGGGGCCGAGCTGAAGATCGGCGGCAACCTCCCGCAAGGCGCCGGCCTGTCCTCCTCGGCTGCCCTCGAGGTCGCTCTGTGCTTGGCCTTGCTCGGGCTGGCCGGCGAGGTCGAACCCGACCGTGTCGAGCTTGCCCGGCTGTGCTCGCACGTGGAGAGCGAATGGGTGGGCGCACACACAGGGATGCTCGATCAGCTCGCCGCCTTGTATGGCGCACCAGGGATGGCGATGCGCATCGACTTCCAGACATTCGATGTCGAGCCGGTCCCGCTACGGCTGGAAGATGGCTGGCGACTGGTGACGCTCGACTCCGGCGAGCGCCACGAGAACGCCGGCTCCGCCTACAACGAACGCAGAGCCGAATGCTCTGAGGCATGCGAGCTCTTGGGCGTGGATTCACTGAGGCAGGCAAGCTGGGACTCCCTCGACGGGTTGCCCCAGCGACTGCGAGAACGCGCACGCCACGTGCTCAGCGAGAACATGCGAGTCACGGACACAATAGATGCGTTGCGGGCAGGCGACCTGCCCGCGGTGGGACGCTTGCTGAACAGTTCCCACGCAAGCTTGCGCGATCAGTACGAGGTATCCACGCCCGCCGTCGAGGTGACCGTCGAACGCCTCCTCCATGCGGGGGCCGCCGGCGCGAGGATCGTAGGGGGCGGTTTCGGAGGACATGTCCTCGGCCTGCTGGCACCTAGTGCTTACGCACCGGAGGGCGCCCGCGAGGTGCATGCGGATGTAGGCGCCCACCTGTTGAAGC
>JBAQGH010000083.1:0-27357 GCA_049287685.1 Solirubrobacteraceae bacterium
GGCGAGCGCCGGAAAGGCGCCCGCCAAGCCGGCAAGCCCGAGCGCCGGCGCCAGCGCCGCGGCCAGCCAACCGGGACCTGAGCGGCGTGGCAACGCCAGCAGGGGAGCCCCGGCGGCAAGCACCAACAGGGATACCCCGGGTAGGCCGGCGAAGGCCTGCCAGGCGGCGAGTGCGAGCAGGCTGCCGAGCCACAGCAGTCTCGGCAGCGCCACAGTGCGGCTCGTACGCGCGTGGTCCTCTTGTTCGTCGAGGTCGTCATCCGGATCGCGGGGATCGACATCGCGAATGGCACGGCGGGCGTCGACACTTGGCGCAACCCGGGCGTTGGCGGGACGCACGCCGGGAGCAGCCGGCCAGGTGGGATCCGAGTTGGCGCGGGCCCGAACAGCTGAGCGATCCTGAGCATCCTCCTGCAGCGCCGTTGAGTCGGGCTGGCGACGTGGACCGCGACGAGCGAAGAGACGTGGTCTCAGGCCCTGCTCAAGTGCACGCTCGAGTACGTCGTGCAGGTCGGCGGGCGTGCCGCGCATCTCCGGGTCTGGGAGCAGCCCCCTGTCCAACGCGCGCGTCAGCTCGCGCGGGAGGTCGCGACGACGACGCTCCAACGGCTCCACGGGTGCGCCGATACGGCGTGCGGTGGCGGCTGGGGTTCTCCCGCGCACTGGGTTGACGCCGCTCAAAGCCTCATACAGGACAAGCGCGAGCGAATACAGATCAGCTTCGGGACCGGCCTCGTGCCCCTCGCTCTGCTCTGGTGCCATGTAGGCAAGCGTGCCGAGCACGTCCCCGGTGCGCGTCAAAGCGTCGTCGCCGGCCAGCCTGGCGCCACCGAAGTCCGCGAGCTTTGCCGGCTGCGGGCTCGGACCGCGGGTCGGCGTGTGCTCGGCGGCATCGCTTGGCACGAGCACGTTTTGGGGCTTGACGTCACGATGGATCACACCGCGCGCGTGAGCGTGCTCCAGCGCGCTCAGCAACGCCACTCCAATCTCGAGCACCTCCTCATCCGCGAGCTGGTCCTCGGAGATCAGCTCGGCCAGCGTCGCTCCGTCGATCAGCTCCGAAATCAGGTAGAAGGCGTCCTCGTCCGAGCTGGCCTCGTACAACGCAACGATCGCCGGGTGCGCGAGTCGGGCCGTGGCATGCGCCTCGCGCGTGGCCCGCTCGCGGTCCTCTTCAGAGGGCAGCGGGATGCGCTTGACCGCGACGGCGCGATCGAGCTGCTCGTCGTGCGCGCGCCACACGGTTCCGAAGCCTCCGGCGCCGAGGCGCTCCTGCAGCAGGTAGCGCCCGAGCAGCAGCTCGCCCCGACGCGCCTGTCCCCGATAGGGGGTGGGGCGCTCGTCGGCGATGCGTATCTCCGGCTGCTCCGGCGAGCGCGGTACCAGCCTCCTGGGTGCACCGCCATTCGGGGGACCCCCGTCATGGGGGCTAGGCGGATGTGCGGGAGGCGTGTCCGCGCCGCCACCAGCGCGGCCCTGGAGGAGGGTTTTGGAGGAGTCCACCGCCTCCGCGTTCGCCGCGCCCAACCCCTTCCCTGCCGCAAGATCGTGCGATCGGGCACTGACTGAGAAGTTGCAGCAAACATTCCGGCTGACGGTGGGGTCATACTGATGTGCTTCACAAGCCCCTGCAAGGAGCACTCTTTTGTCGTTCTTCGACGACGAGGACGAGGAGCCGCCGACCACAGTCCGGCCGGCGCGCACTCAACAACAGCCGCGACCACAGCCGCGCCGCCCCCAGCGGGGCGGGGGTGCAACGGGCGCGGGCGGCGGCGGCGCATCCTCGATCGACCATCATGCGATGATGGTGCGCCGGCGTATCGCGGCCGGCGTCGGGGTTGTGCTGTTGATCGTGATCGTGCTGCTTGTCAACGGCTGTTTGAAGCGAGGCAAACAGCAGGCGCTCGAAAGCTACAACCAGAACGTCAACCAGATCGCCGCGGAGTCCGAATCCCAGGTTGCCAAGCCCCTGTTCACGACGCTCTCCTCCGCCAGCGGCAAGCAGGCGCTCGACGTGGAGACGCAGGTCGACCAGCTGCGCCGCCAATCCGAAGAAATCGCCGAACACGCCAAGGGACTGAGCGTGCCGAGCGAGATGACATCAGCGCAACGCAACCTGCTGCTCGCGCTCAACCTGCGCGTGGAAGGGCTCACCAAGATCGCCGGGCTCGTGCGCGAAGCGCTCGGCAGCAAAGCCCAGCAGGCCAGCACTTACATCGCGGGGGCGATGGAGACCTTCCTCGCCTCAGACATCCTCTACTCACAGCGAGTGGTCCCGCTGATACAGCAAACGCTCGCTTCGGGCGGGGCCAGCGGACAAACGACCGCGTCGAGCCGCTTCTTGCCGAACCTCGGCTGGTTGACGCCGTCCACGGTGCAGTCGAAGCTCACCGGTCAAGCGACGGGCAGCTCCGGGGCAGTGGCGCCGGGCACGCACGGGTCCGCCCTCAAGGGCGTGAGCGTCGGCACGAACACGCTCGAACCCTCGCCGACGCTCAACCATGTCAGCGGCGGCGCCAACCCGACCTTCACAGCGATGGTCGAAGACTCTGGGTCCAACCCAGAGACCGACGTCAAGGTGGACGTGTCGGTCACGACTGAAGGCAAAACGCTCACGGCGTCGCACACGATCGAAAAGACCGAACCGGGACAGACCTATAACGCCAACGTCACGGTTAAGGGGGTCACGCTCGAAGCGGCCTCGCGCGTCGACGTCGAGGTCGTGCCGGTTCCCGGCGAGACCGACGTCGAAAACAACAAGGCCAGCTTCATCGTGATATTTGGGAAATAGGTCGACGAGCGTCGGCCTATCGGGAGACCGTCGTTCCCGGGGCGGCGTGCTGGGAGGTGACCGAGGTTCATGACCAGCCGATGGCCACGAGCCAGCCTCACCCGCACAGCCCAGCCGAGAGATGCCCTAACTTGTTTGCGGTGAGCGCCGCATCGCTGAACAACACCCAGGGCATCGTCGCACTCGTGGCGCTTGCGGTGGCTCTGATCGCTTTGATCGCGTGTGTTGTGTCGATGTGCCGGGTACGCAGCCTGCGCGCGGCGCAGAAGTTGGTGCTCGGGGATGGCGCACAGCAGGACGTGATCGCGCACAGCGCCGCTCTGCAGGAGGCCTTCCAGGCCTTGCAAGAGTACGTGGGCGATGTGGCCCAGCACTTGGACAATCGTCTCGACAGCGTCGAGCTCGCGCTGACCGGCGCGGTCTCTCATCAGGCATTGGTGCGCTACGACGCCTACAACGAGCTCTCCGGACAGCAGTCGGTTTCGATCGCACTGCTCGACGGCAGACAGTCCGGCGTCGTGCTGACTTGCATCCACCATCGCGACCAAGCGCGCGTGTATGCCAAGCAGGTGCGCGCCGGTCAAGGCGAGCTGGAGCTCTCGCCAGAGGAGGCAGAGGCTGTGCGAATCGCGCTGAGCGAGGGTTCCCCCTCGAGCGCTATGAGCCCGACGCACACGGCAGAGCTGACGGACAGGCTAGATGCCGCCGGCTCCTAGCGCGGCCTCTGGCGCGGCGCCGAGCGCCGGCTACCTGGGGCCGGAGGGAACGTTCAGCGAGGAGGCGCTGCTCGGCAGTGTCGCTGCCAGCGCAGTGACACCGATTGCGCTCGAGACGATCCGCGACGCGGTCATGGCCGTGCAGGAGCGAGCCGTCGAGTGCTCGCTCGTGCCGATCGAGAACTCGATCGAGGGATCGGTGACGGTCACGCTCGACACGTTGGCGGGCGAAGCGGGCGACGTCGCGATCGTCGGCGAGGTCGTCCTGCCGGTGCGCCACTACCTGATCGCGGCAAGCTCACTCGAGCTAGGACAAATCGAGACGGTTGTCTCCCACCCCCATGTTCCGGGCCAGTGCACTCGCTTTCTACACGGGCCGCTCACACGCGCGCGCGTCGTCGCGGCCAGCTCGACGGCTGAGGCGGTGCGACTGGTGAGCGAGCGCAAGGACGACTCGCTGGCTGCAATCGGTACAAGGCTGGCCTCTGAACTGTACGAGTGCGTCGTGATCGCCGAGGGGATTCAGGATCGCGAGGACAACGAGACGCGCTTCGTTTGGCTTGCGAGATCTGACTCTGTCTCGGGGGCTCCGCAGCTGCGCGTACAGACAGGCACCGAGCACAAGACCTCACTCGTGTTCTGGGGCGCCGGCGCCGACCATGCAGGCTGGCTGGTGATGTGCTTGAACGAGTTCGCCAGCCGCGAGATCAACCTGACGAAGATCGAGTCGCGCCCGATGCGCGAGCAGCTCGGGCACTACATGTTCTTTGTCGATCTCGAAGGATCGCTGCAGGACGAGGTCGTCTCCCTTGCCCTCACAGGCTTGCGTGCCATGTGCGAACAGGTGCGCGTATTGGGCTCTTATCCGGCAGCTTGATTTGCTACCGGCTCTGCTCAGCTGAGCAGCAGCACGAGTGGCCGTCGGAGCTCGCTCGCGACATGAGCGAGGCCAGATGGGCGGCGGACGGACGGACGGACCGCTACACTCCGGCGCTGAAGATGGAAAGCACGGCGCCCACAGAGCCAGTGGGGTCCGTGTCGCCCGCAGAGCACCAGCGGCACGGACCGAGCTCATCGTCGAATACGGCGATGGGTGGCCGGGTGCTCGTACTCAACGCGACTTTCGAGCCGATCAACGTCTGCTCGGTGCGTCGCGCGGTGGTGCTTCTGCTGAAGGAGAAGGCCGAGCTGATCGAGCGCGGGTTGTGGGCGCTGCACTCGGAGAGCTCGACGCTCGCCCGTCCCGTAGTGATCCGGCTTGTGAGCTATGTGCACGTGCCACGAGACACACACCGCCGCAAGATCACGCGTCGCGCGGTCTTCGCGCGCGACGGCTGGACCTGCCAATACTGCGGATCGCGCTCCAACCTGACGGTCGACCATGTGATCCCGCGCTCGAAGGGCGGAACCTCCAGCTGGGAGAACATCGTGGCCTCGTGCGCGCCGTGCAACCGACGCAAGGGCGACATGCTTCCCCGTCAAGCCGGAATGCACCCACGGCACAAGCCACGCACACCGCGCGCAGAGATCTTCATCCACGTTGCCAGCCCTACGATTCCGGCGGCCTGGCGGCAGTACCTGCCGACCGCTGCCTGAGAGCGCACCAGCCGGCGGCGCTCTGCGCCGTTCGTGCTCCTCGACGACCTGCACGCGGATTCCAAGCGGTCGAGCCCGCATCGCGCCCGCTCGTTAAACACGGAGGGCGCCCTCGACCAGGCGCCCTCCGCTTGCAGCTGTGCTGGACACGATCAGGCAGGTTTCCACGTTGCCCAAACACGCCACTACGGCGCGACGAGAGCGCTGCGAACCGGAGGGACAAGTCCGGCAACCTGCGCGATGGTGGCCCGGGTTGGAATCCGCTAGGCGGGTCCAGCCGAGTGCTTCGGCCTAACGGCCGGCCACCTCCAGAGTCCCGCAAATACTGTCAGCCAACGTAGGACCACCTCCTTTCTCTGGTCCTTGAAATGTAGCGGACCGAGATGACGAAGGGGGTAGGTTCAGGCCTCGGGTTCCTCTGTCGTCGAATCCGACGCCGCTTCCTCGAGCGGGACATCGCCGTTATCCGAGCTGCCCGACAACTGACTGTCCTCGGTCGGCGGATCTCCATTCTCCCCTGCACCATCTTCCGGCTCACCGCTGTCTACGACCAACGCCACCGCGCTGACGACATCGTCGTCCTTGAGGTTCATCACACGCACGCCGGTAGCCGAGCGGCCCTGGCGGGAGATGCCTCCGGCCGCGGTTCGCTGAACCATGCCACCGACGCTGATGAAGACCAGCTCCTGGTGCTCACGCACCACGAGCGCGCCGCCGAGCGCGCCCTTCTGCTCGGTAAGGCCGATCGTCTTGACCCCCTTGGCGCCGCGATTGGTCTTGCGGTACTGATCTATTTGCGTGCGCTTGCCATAGCCGTTCTCGGTCACGACAAGCAGGTCCATGTCGTCGCGGGCCACGTCCATGGCGATCACCTTGCCGTCCTTGCCGACGTCCATGCCGCGCACACCGGTCGTGTCGCGACCCATCGAGCGGACGGCAGACTCGGCGAAGCGCACGGTCAGGCCTGCTCTGGAGACCATGATGATCTCGTCCTCTGGATCGACCGCGCGCACGGCAAGCAGCTCGTCGTCGTCGCGGATGTTGATCGCGATGATGCCGTCGGCCTTGATCGGCGTGTTGTAGGCGAGCAGCTCGGTCTTCTTGACGGTGCCGTCGCGCGTGGCGAACACGAGGTACTTGGTCTCGGTGAAGTCGCGTGTGGAGAGGACGGCCTGGATGCGCTCGTCTTCGCGCAGCGGCAGCACGTTGACGAGCGCGCGCCCCTTGGCCGTGCGCGAGGCCTCGGGCAGCTCGTACACCTTGGAGCGATAGACCTTGCCGCGGTTGGAGAAGAACAGCAGGTAGTCGTGGGAAGAGCAGACGAACAGGTGCTCGATGAAGTCGCCGTCCTTCATGTCCATGCCGGTCACGCCGCGCCCACCGCGTTGCTGCTGGCGATAGGTGTCAAGCGGCAGCGACTTGATATAGCCGGTGTTGGTGATCGTGATCACCATCTGCTGGTCGGCGATCAGGTCCTCGATGTCGATCTCGTCTTCGGAGTGAGTGATGTCGGTGCGCCGCTCGTCGCCGAAGCGCTCGGCGATCTCCGAGAGCTCCTCCTTGATGACGGCCATCACGCGCGTCTCGTCGCCGAGGATCGCGCGTAGCTCGGCGATGCGCTCGCTAACGTCAGCGTGCTCCTGCTTGATCGAGTCGGCCTCGAGCGCAGTCAGTTGAGAGAGACGCAGATCGAGAATCGCCGTTGCCTGAATCGCCGTCAACTCGAAGCGCTCGATCAGTTGTTCGCGGGCGGTTTCGCGGTCGCGCGAGGCACGGATCAGTTCGATGATCGCGTCGAGATTCTCGAGCGCGATCAAGAGCCCCTGGAGGATGTGTGCGCGCGCCTCCTTCTCGGAGAGCTCGTGCTTGGTGCGACGCACGATCACTTCGCGCTGGTGGGCCACGTAGTTGTGGATGACCGCGCGCAGGTTCAAAGTGCGCGGCACGTTGTCCACGAGCGCCACCATATTCACGCCAAAGGTGGTCTGCATCGAGGTGTGCTTGTAGAGCTTGTTCAGCGCGACCTTGGGAATCACGTCGCGCTTGAGCTCGATCACCAGCCGCATGCCGCGCTTGTCGGTCTCGTCGCGCAGGTCTGAGATCTCCGGGATGCGCTTGTCGTTGACAAGTTCGGCGATCTTGGTGATGAGGTTGCCTTCGCCGGCCTTCTTGACCATGAACGGCAGCTCGGTGACGACGATCGCCTCCTTGCCCTGGCGCAGCGGCTCGATGTGCGCCTTGGCCTGCACGCGCACGCGGCCGCGGCCGGTCTCGTACGCGTCGCGGATGCCCTGGTGGCCGAGGATGATCCCGCCAGTCGGGAAGTCGGGCCCCTTGATGTGCTGCATCAGACCGTCGAGGTCGATCTCGGGATCGTCGATGTAGGCGATCGTGGCGCCGATCACCTCACGCAGGTTGTGCGGCGGGATGTTGGTGGCCATGCCCACCGCAATCCCAGAGGAGCCGTTGACGAGCAGGTTGGGAAAGCGCGACGGCAGCACCGTCGGTTCCTGACGCGAGCCATCGTAGTTGACTGTGAAATCAACCGTGTCCATGTCCAGATCGCGCAGCATCTCTGTCGCGATGCGAGCCAAACGCGCCTCTGTGTAGCGCATAGCGGCGGCAGGATCATCGTCGATCGAGCCGAAGTTGCCCTGGCCATCGACGAGCTCATAGCGCATCGAGAACTCCTGGGCCATACGCACGAGCGCGTCGTAGATCGCGGAGTCGCCGTGCGGGTGATAGTTGCCCATCACCTCACCGACGATCTTTGCGCACTTGGCGTAGGAGCGGGTAGGCCCGAGACCAAGCTCGTTCATCGCGTAGAGCACGCGGCGGTGCACGGGCTTCAGGCCGTCGCGCACGTCAGGCAGCGCGCGGCCGACGATCACCGACATCGCGTAATCGAGGTAAGCCGTGCGCATCTCCTCCTCGAGCGCCCGCGGTTCGACGTTGCCGCCGCCTATGACATCGGCACTAGCCATGTTGCACTACCTCCTCAGACATCCAGATTTGCGACGGTGCGCGCGTTGTCCTCGATAAACGCCCGACGCGGCTCGACCTGATCGCCCATCAGCATCGAGAAGATGCGGTCGGCGGCCGCGGCGTCCTCGAGCGTGACTTGCGCCAGCGTGCGTGACTGTGGCGCCATCGTCGTTTCGCCAAGCTGCTCAGCGTTCATCTCGCCGAGACCCTTGAAGCGTTGCAGCTTGATGCCCTTCTGTGCGACCGTCATCACGGCTGCGCGCAGCGCCTCGAAGGATGGGGCGCTCTCTTGGGCGTCGCCGAGACGCACCTCGAAGGCAGGGGTACCGGCAAGTTCGATCAGCTGCTTGTGCACGGAGGCGAGCTGGCGGTACTCCTGCGAGTCAAACAAGCTGCGCTTGATGCGGTGGGTACGAGCAAAGCCGGTGCGAGTCTCCGTCGCCTTCACGCGCAACTCCAGCGGGTCTTGCTCGACCAGCTCGGTTGCATGAGTCTCACCTTCGAGACCAGCGCGGGATAGCAACTCGATCGCGGCCTCAGCGCTCATCACCTGCTCACCCAGCAGCGAGGACTCCTCCAGGAACTGCACCATCTCGTGGCCGTGCACGGCGCGCAAGGTCGAGGACCAGCCTTCGTACTGCGCGAGCAGTCGCACGAAGCGCTGCCAACGTGTATCGGTCAGCTTGAACTGAGTGCCGTGCCTATCGAAGACGTTCAACTTCTCCCACTTGTCGGAGAGCAGGATGTCCTCGAGCTCTGAGTCCTTCTCGATGTAGCGCTCGCGCGAACCCTGCTTGAGCTTGTACAGCGGTGGCTTGGCGATGTACACATAGCCAGCTTCGATCAGCTCTTGCATCTCGCGGAACAGCAACGTCAGCGCAAGCGTGCGAATGTGCGCTCCATCGACATCGGCGTCGGTCATCAAGATGACCTTGTGATAGCGCGCGTTCTCGATGTTGAATTCGTCGCGCACACCAGTCCCAATCGCTGTGATCAACGCCTGGATCTCGGTGTTTGCCAGGACCTTGTCGATGCGCGACTTCTCGACGTTGAGGATCTTGCCGCGTAGTGGCAGCACGGCCTGCGTGTTGCGGTCGCGCCCCTGCTTGGCTGAGCCGCCCGCGGAGTCGCCCTCGACCACGAACAGCTCGGCGAGGCTCGGGTCCTTGACCGAGCAGTCGGCGAGCTTGCCGGGGAGCGTCGAGTTCTCGAGCGCCGACTTGCGGCGGGTGAGGTCGCGAGCCTTGCGCGCAGCGTCACGCGCGCGCTGAGCCTGCACGGCCTTCATGATGACCGCGCGCGCCTCGCTCGGGTTCTCCTCCAAGAACTCCGACAGCCCAGCGTTGACCATCGACTCGACGGCGCCGGCCATGCCGGGATTGCCGAGCTTGGTCTTGGTCTGACCCTCGAACTGGGGGTCGCGCAGCTTGACCGAGATGACGGCGGTGAGCCCCTCGCGCACGTCCTCGCCGGAGAGGTTGTCCTCTTTCTCCTTGAGCAAGGCGTGATCGCGCGCGTACTTGTTGAGCGTGCGCGTCAGGGCAGAGCGGAACCCGGACATATGCGAGCCGCCCTCGCGCGTGTTTATGTTGTTGGCGAACGAGTGGATCGACTCCTGGTAGGAGGAGTTCCACTGCATGGCGACCTCGACGGCCCCCTCCTCACTCTCCCCGGCGAAGAACACGACCTTGCGGTGCACCGTGTCCTTGTTCTCGTTGAGGTAGGCGACGAAGTCCTCGATGCCGCCCTCGTACTGGAACTCGGCGGAATGACCCTCGGCACGCTCGTCGACGATCGAGATTTTCAGGCCGCGCGTGAGGAAGGCCGTCTCGCGCAGGCGCTCCTCGAGCGTGTGGAAGTCGAAGTCGAGCGACTCGAAGATGTCGGCGTCGGGCAGGAACGTCACCGAGTTACTGGTGCCGGCGCCCTTCGGCAGCTGCTCGCCCTTCTCCAGCGGGGCCTGCGGCGCACCGCGCGAGTACTCCTGGCTCCAGACGTGGCCGTCGCGGCGGATCTCCACACGCAGCTGCTCGGAGAGCGCGTTGACGACCGAGACCCCGACCCCGTGCAGGCCTCCGGAGACCTTGTAGCCGCCGCCCTCACCGAACTTGCCGCCCGAGTGCAGGACGGTGAGGACCACTTCCACCGCCGGCTTGCCCTCCTTCTCCATCGTCGCGACGGGGATGCCGCGGCCGTTGTCGAAGACGGTCACGGAGTTGTCGGGGTGGATCGTGACCGCGACTTCGGTGCAGAACCCCGCCAGAGCCTCGTCGACGGAGTTGTCAACGACCTCGTAGACGAGGTGGTGCAGGCCCATCACGCCGGTGGAGCCGATGTACATGCCGGGTCGCTTGCGGACGGCCTCGAGCCCCTCGAGGACGGTTATGTCCTGTGCGTCATAGCTGGCGTCGCCGCTCATAGAGGGGTCGTTGGCGCCCCCCTTTGCGGCAGGCTGCGTTTGCGAGCTTGATGTGTCGGTCGCCAAATGGTCCTCCGATGACGCGAGAACGCCCCGGTCGCCGGGCGTCTAGTACCTCGGTCCGGGGCGCGGGGTGTGTTTGTCTAACGATAGCACAGAGACCCCCTGGAACCGGCCTACGTGTGCGCAAGAATTGCCTGCAAACAAGCCAAAACAGAGACTGATTTGGAGGCGCTAAAAGGTCTTATGACGGTGCCGGCGAGGAGCCCGGCGCCGGGCCGAGGACGCCGCGCGAATCAGCCCGTGCGGCAGCGCAGCTTGTGGACGGTCTCGGTGCCCACAGCGGCGTTTAGGCGCCCCACCAGCTCGGGGCCCATGAGCTCGAGCTCCGCGGCCCAAACCGAGTCTGCACATACGACTGTGAGCACGCCGTCGTGCTCGGAGATCGGGGTCCCAGCCTCGGCGATACGCGCCCCGAGCGCCTGCTCCCAGACCTGCTGCACCCGAGCCAGCGTGGTCGCGGGGGCAAGCGCGGCCGTCAGCCCCTCCAACGCAAACGACAAAGGGCGGGGGGCAAGCCGGCTCACGCGGCGAGCGCCTCTCCCAAGATGGCCCCAGATGAGATACGCAAACGCGTGACGGTGCCATCGCCGGAACCAGGGACGTGGGCGAGATCCGTAGTCGCGATCACACTCTGCCCGGCGCTTTGCAGCTCCGCGGAGAGTAGTTCGCGTCGGGTGACATCGAGCTCGCTCATGACGTCATCCAACAACATCAGCGGCACATGCGTGCGCTCGCGTGCGAGCACGAAGCGCTCGGCCAGCAACAGCGCAAGCAACGCCAATCTTTGCTCTCCCTGCGAGCCAAATGAGCGCAGCTCGCGGCCGTCGCGCAAGATCGCCAACTCGTCGCGATGCGGTCCGTAAGTGGAGAAGCCACGATTCAGGTCCGTGGGGAGCTGTGCCTCGAGCTCCGCGACGAACCCCTCGACATCGGAGGCCTTTGACCGGGGCCGATACTCCAGACGGGGCTCCCCACTTAGACCAAGTTGCTGCGCTCGTTGCGCGAAGGGCTCTGCAAGCAGCGCCCAGAGCGCGGCACGGTCACCGCTCAGCGCCAGCGCATGTCGGGCAAGCTCTACGTCCCAGCTTGGCAACGTCGAACGCGATGCACGACCAGCACGAATCCCGGCGATCAGCGCATTGCGCTGCACCAATGCCCGCGAGTAGTCGCGGCGGGTGGCGACGCGCGCCGGCCACAGTGCCGCCACAAGTTGATCGAGATGGGCACGTCGCAATGCCGCCGCGCCCTTGAGCAACTCCAAGCGGTCGGGAGAGAAGACGCTGACGAGCGGCCGCTCCTGCACGTCGGCGAGGCGCTCGACGGGAGCGCCGTCGGCGGTCATGCGCTTCGGTGAGCCAGGCTGGAATCCGACCGCCAGCTCGTGGCGGCGGACGCCGTCTGAGAGCTCGACGACCACACGCGCCGCCGGCGCTCCGAAGCGCACCAACTCACGCTCGTTGCGCGTGCGTTGCGAGTAGCCAGTACAACCGAAGTAAAGGCCCTCGAGCAGGTTCGACTTGCCGCTTCCGTTAGGGCCGTGGACGACGGTCAGGCCCGGGCCGAGCTGGGCCTGGGCACGCGCGTAGGTGCGGAAGTCGCGCAGATGCAACCCGAGAACCAGCACCTCACGCTCCCGCGGACCTCATGTGTTCAGCCGGATCGGCATGATCAGGTACACGAACTCGCCGCCGTCGGGCGACTCGATCAAGCCGGGACGCAGCGGGCTGATGAGCTTGAGCACGAGCTCCTCGGATTCCACGCTCTCCAGGCCATCGCGCAGGAACTCGGGATTGAAGCCGATCTCGAACGGCTCGCCCGAGAAGGGAATCGGGAGCATCTCGCTGGCCTCGCCGACATCGGGGGTCTGGGCGGAGACGGTCAGCTCGCCCTCACTGAAGCTGAGCCGCAAGGGAGCATTCTTTTGCGCCAGCAGGCTGATGCGCCGGACGACGTCGGCAATCTCGGCGCTCGCGAGACGCAGTTCGTGGTCGACAGACTCTGGCAGGAGCTGGCGATAGTTGGGGAACTGTCCGTCGATCAGTCTGGAGGAGAGGACAACCTCGCCAATCTCGAAGACAACCTGATTCTGGCCGAGGCTGATCGTCAACTCAGACTCCTCCATCGACTGTGCGATGCGTGCCAGCTCCTGGAGAGCGCGGGCAGGCACGTTCGCCTCGATCGTGCTCTGGAGAGGCGTGTCAAGCGTGGTGTGCTTGACACTGAGCCGATATGAGTCGGTGGCGACCATCGTCAGCTCCTGCCCTCCAGCGGAGATCAGCACGCCGGTGAGCACAGGTCGCGTCTCGTCTTTGGAGGCCGAGCGAGAGACTTGCGTGGCGGTATCCACAAACGCCTGAGTGGGAAGCGTCATGCGGCTGGCTGGGTCGGAGCTAGGAAGGGTTGGGAAGTCCTCGGAGCGCAGAGTGCGTAGATGGAACTTGGCCGAGCCGGAGATCAGCTCGACATCCTGCTCCTGGACACGCAGCTCCAGGGTAACGGTCTCTTGAGGAAGCGAGCGCACGACTTCAAGAAGCAGACGAGCTGGCAACACAGCCGAGCCCGGGCTGAGGATCTCTCCGTCCAGCGGGACGCGTAGACCAATCTCCATATCGGTTGCCAGCAGCACGGGAGTCTCTCCAACGGCGGAGATCATGACGCCAGAGAGAGCTTGGATAGAAGCGCGAGAGGAAGCAACACGTGTCGTCGCTTGCAACTGCATCAATAGCTCAGGAGTCGAGAGGGAAAGCTTCACTTATGCACCTGAATAGGTTTATAGGGTTAGTAGGGGCTGTTGAGATGTGTGGTTTGGCAAGACTAGAGAGGATTGAAGCTGACGACCTGTGCAGTGCCTGTGAGCACAGCGTTGAAAGTGTCTCAAGTCCTCCGGTCAACAGGCTGCGAGGTCAATCTTGTGCGCAACTCTTCCACAGCGGCGCGAGAGGAGACGTTCTCCGACATTCGTTCTGAGATGCGCTTGCAGGCATGCAACACCGTTGTGTGGTCACGTCCGCCAAACTCGCGTCCGATGGTGGGCAAAGACTCCTGTGTGAGCTCTCGAGCCAGGTACATCGCGACCTGTCTCGGCCAAGCAAGCCGCGCCGTACGACCGGCGGAGACGAGCTCCTCGCCGGATATGCCGAATTGCGCGCATGCCGCGGCCTTGATCTCAGCGATCGAGCGCTGGGGCAGGTCCATCTTGGGATAGAGGCCGTCGAGCACCTCTGTAGCGAGCTCGGCGCTTAGCGGACGACCTGTGAGCGAGCTGAAGGCGACTACACGGATAAGCGCCCCCTCGAGAGCACGAACGTTGACAGTTATGCGCTTGGAGATCTCCTCGAGCGCAAGCGCATCGACGGACTCCAGGCCGTCGTGCTGCGCGCGCTTGCGCAGAATGGCCATGCGGGTCGAAAGGTCTGGGGGGCGGATGTCCGCGACGAGCCCGGATTGAAAGCGCTCGCGCAACCTGTCTTCGAGCGCCTGCAGGTCACTTGGTGGGCGGTCGGAGGTCAGAACGATTTGGCTGCCGGCATCGTATAGGGCGTTGAAGGTGTGGAAGAACTCTTCCTCGGTGCGGGTCTTGCGCTCGAGGAACTGGACATCGTCGATCAGAAGCACGTCCACATGACGAAAGCCTGCCTTGAAATTGTCGAGTTGGCTGCAGCCCAGCGCCCTGATGAAGTCGTTGGTAAAGGACTCTCCAGTGCTGCAGCGCACATTCAGGCCGGGACTGTAGGTGGCGATGAACGTGGCAATCGACTGCAGCAGGTGGGTCTTGCCGACGCCCGGAGGACCACAGACGAAGAGTGGGTTGTAGGCCTGGCCGGGCAGCTCGCCAACGGTCAGCGCCGCGGCGTGGGCCAACCGGTTGCAGTCGCCGATGACGAACTGGTCGAAAGTTAGCTTGGGGTTGCCCCATGAGGCTTGGGTGAGCTCCGGCGGCGTCGGCGAGGTTGGTTGGCTTGCATGGGCCGGCAGGCTTGTGCGTGGCTGTCTTTTCGGGCTCCCTCCAGCACGCGTGGTGGAGGGAGCCTCCACGATGTCCAACGTTGCGCTGGGCCCGAGAACGGCGGCAGCGGTGGTCTGCAGCACGCGTCCAAAGCGCTCCCTGATCCAGGCGTAGGTCTGGGGCGGAGCCTCGACGGTAAGGTGCTCGCCGTCGAGCTCAACCGCCCGTAGCGGCTCCAACCAGATGCGATAGATGGGCTCGTCGATAGAGGCTGAGAGTTCAGCCGTTACCTGCGACCAGATGTGCTCGAGCTCGGTGCTCACGGCAGCGTAAACCTGCTCCTTTGGGAGGAGAAAGCGGGCGGAAGTCATTCGTGTGAGGCCCGCGAAGGGCCCGGTAGACCGAATATATCCGAGGCCGCGCGCTCGCGCTCGCGCGGCGGTGACGGTCACCGCAAATGGCGAGAAATTCCGTGATCGGGGTCGCCGGAGAACCTTGGGTTGGTGGCGGGCCGGCTGACCTTTATACTTCAGCGCCCGGCGGAAGCCGGTCTGCCGCAACCGACGCCACGCTCGGGTTGCGGCGGGAATACGAGCGCGGCCGGAGAAGATCGATCATGAAGCGCACTTATCAGCCAAAGAAACGCAAGCGAGCCCGTGCCCACGGGTTCCGTGCCCGGATGCGAACGCGCGCAGGCAGGCTAACGCTCAAGCGGCGGCGCAGCAAGGGGCGCAAGCGCCTGTCCACGTAGTGGGTTCGCAGCGATGACGGCGCGATCCCCGAGCCGCGGTAAACGGCTATCGCGCAGTGCCGAGTTCGAGCGTGTCTACCGCCAGGGCCGCTCAGTGGCTAACCGCCATCTTGTGCTCTATTCGTTCCCAAACGATTCGGTCGATCGTCCTCGGCTTGGACTGTCGGTCTCGCGCAAGGTTGGAGGCGCCGTGGAGCGCAACCGCGTCAAGCGCTTGTTGCGCGAGGCCTTTGCCGGAGTCGAGGATCAGCTCGAGGGGGGCAATGACGTTGTGGTAGTGGCGAGGCCCGAGGCGCGGGAGCTGGCCGAGCGCGAGGGGTTGGAGGGGATCGACGGTGCGCTCGAGGAGCTAATCCGACGAGCAGGTTTGCGCAAGGCTGGAGCGGTAGCTCGTGAGGATTGAGCGTGCGGCACAGTCGGTCCTGCTTGCTCCGATCGTTGCCTACCAGCGTGTGATCTCGCCGGCGCTGCCGCGGCGCTGTAAGTACGAGCCGACCTGCTCTCGCTATGCGGTACAGGCGGTCCGGGAGTACGGCATACTGAGGGGCCTCGTGCTCGCGACGTGGCGCTTGCTTAGGTGCAACCCGTGGAGCCATGGCGGCTACGACCCCGTCTCGGCTCAGCGTTTGTTCAAGCTCGACCGCCGCGCCGAGTAGCGCCAGGAATCTCGCCCAATGTTCATCCTCGCCAACGTCATCCAGGAAGCGTTCTCGCCGCTGATCAGCGTCTTCCAGTCGATCCTGGTCTTCATCCACACCAACATCACCACCACGAGCTGGGGCTTGGCGATCGTGGGGCTGACGGTGCTGATACGCGCGGTCCTGGTACCGCTAACGCTCAAGCAGTTCCGCTCGATGCAGGAACTGCAGCGTTTGGCTCCGGAGTTGAAGGCTCTGCAGGAGAAGTACAAAGACGACAAGCAGCGCCAGCAGCAGGAGATTATGGGCTTCTACAAGGAGCACAAAGTCAATCCGTTTGCCTCCTGCCTGCCGCTGTTGCTGCAGCTTCCAGTGTTCATCTCGCTGTTCTACATGCTGCGGACAGACCTAAAGAAGAACATCTGCGGACAGGCCCTGGTCAGCCACTACAACTCGCTGCACCACACCGCCATCTTGACGTTCTCCGGGCTGCCGACCAAATATGTCGAACAAACCGGCTGCCAGACCGTGGCCCCCGGCTCGGCGAAATTCCTTTTCATACCGGACATCACCTCCAAGGCAACCGGTGTTGCCCTGGTCGTGCTGCTGGTGCTCTACGTCGGCTCTCAACTTGTCTCGACGATGACGATGTCGGCGACGGCCGACCCTACCCAGCGACGCCTGATGATGGCCTTGCCGCTGTTCTTCGTGATCATCCTCTACAAGTATCCTGCCGGCCTGCTGGTGTACTGGATAACGACCAACCTGTGGACGGTCGGCCAGGGCTACTTCGTCCGCCGCAGCTTTGGCCCGCCGCCGGTCTCGGTTGGCAAGGGGGTGAGCCCGCCGGGTACCAGCAAGGCCGTGTCGAACGGCAAGCCCGAAGACCCGCGCGGGCTGAAGGGCGAGCCCGCGTTGGCCGGCGCCGGTGTCGGTAGCGCGCCACCTCCACCTCCACGTAAGAAGAAGAAGCGCTCGGGCAGGCGACGATGAGCCAGGCAGAGAAGCTTCGGGAGGAGGAGCAGGAGGACCCCGTTGTCGTTCTCAGGGAGCTGCTCGAGGAGGTCGTGGACAGCCTTGGCCTCGACGCGGATGTGCAGGTCGAGCAGGCCGATGGGGTTTTGACGGGCAGTGTCGAGGGGGACGACCTGGGCCTGTTCATCGGGCGACGTGGCCAGACGATCGACGCGGTCCAGCATTTGGCCCAGCGGATCGTTTTCCGTGAAGGCGCTCCAGAGGCACGAGTGGTGATCGACGCCGATGGTTATCGCGAGCGCCGCGCGGAGACCCTGCGCTCCCTTGCGGCAGACGCGGCGGAGGAGTCGCTGCGCAGTGGAGAAGCGATCGAGCTGGACCCGATGCCCGCCTCTGAGCGACGGATCGTGCATGAGTACCTGCGCGAGCGCGGGGGCGTGCAGACGCACAGCGAGGGCGATGAGCCTGAGCGGTATTTGGTTGTGGAGCCGGGCGAGGCCTGATTCAGCAAAGGGTTGGGGATGGTCGCGGCCCTCGCCAGAGCACAGGTATGGGCGTGAGCTCCGATGATTTCACGTGAAACGCTCGCGGCCGGCCAGGGAGCGATGATTTCACGTGAAACGCTTCCGATTCGTCATCTTGGGAGGTTGCCGTGAGTCCGCGTGTGGTTGGCGAGGGCGACGTGGGGTCTTTGTTGGCGGGACTTGGCGCTCGTCATGGTCTGTCGACGGGGCAAGTCGCCCAACTCGGGGCGATCCTGATGGCGTTGGCCTCCAACGAGCTTGCCCCTACGACTGTGCGCGCGCCTGCGCATGCGCTCGACGTGCATCTCGCAGACTCGCTCGTGGCGCTTGAACTGGAGTCAGTACGCGAGGCGACCCACATCGCCGATATCGGCGCGGGTGCAGGCTTTCCGGGGCTTCCGCTTGCCGTGGCTTTGCCAAGTGCCGAGGTGCGGCTGGTTGAGAGTCAAGCGCGCAAGTGCACGTTCATCGAAGATGTGGTGGCAGGCAGCGGGATGACAAATGTCGAGGTGGTCTGTGGCCGAGCTGAGCAGTGGCCAGAGGGCATAGGCGTAAACGATCTAGTGGTAGCCCGGGCGGTGGCCGGGCAGCCGGTTGTGCTCGAGTACGCGGCGCCTCTGCTGCGCTTGGGTGGGACTCTGGTCGACTGGCGCGGCCGTCGCGATTCCGAAGAGGAGCGCTCAGCCGCCGCCGCTGCTGAGATGTTGGGCTTGCGGTTGGAGTCGATCCAACGTGTGCAGCCGTACGAGGGCGTGCGCGACCACCATCTGCACGTCTACCTGAAGGTCGAGGAGACCCCGGAGCGGTTTCCGCGCAGGGCGGGCATGGCTCGCAAGAAGCCATTGGCGGCTTGAAATCTAGAGCCGCCGGATGGGCAACAGAGCACGCGAGGTTGATCGACGCTAGCGTGCGGGCCACCATGGGCAAGGTTTACGCGATCGCCAACCAGAAGGGGGGCGTGGGCAAGACGACCACGGCTGTCAACGTGGCGGCCTGCATCGCCGAGGCCGGCTACGAGACCCTTGTGATCGATGTGGACCCGCAGGCGAACGCGACCGTGGGGCTCGGTCTGCCACGCTCGCAGGTGCCTGGGCTGTACGAGGTGTTGGCCGGGGAGAGCGCCGCTGCAGAGGCGATCGTCGATAGCTCGGTGGAGAAACTGAAGCTGCTGCCAGCGGGCCCGGGACTTGCCGGCGCGAATATCGAGCTGCCTCGGATGGATGGGTTCGAGCAGCGCTTGCTCGAGGCGATCGCGCCGATTCGCAACAGCTATGAGTACATCGTGCTGGACTGCCCCCCTTCGCTCGGCCCACTCACGGTGAGCGCACTGGTGGCGGCCGATCGCGTGATCGTGCCGGTCCAGACCGAGTATTTCGCGCTCGAGGGTCTTGCTGGGCTGCTGGAGACGCTGGCATTGGTGCAGCGGGAGCTCAACCCACGGTTGACGGTCGCCGGCATGTTGTTGACGATGCACGACAACCGCACGCGTCTGGGCCGCGATGTCGAGCGCGAGGTACGCGAGCACTTCTCAGAGCTTGTGTTCGAGACGGTGATCCCGCGCAACGTGCGCGTCGGCGAGGCCCCAAGCTACGGCCTGCCCGTCACGCACCACGACCCTCACAGCGCGGGCGCCGCTGCCTATTTCGAGTTGGCAAAGGAGGTGGCTGCCCGTGGCTAAGCCAAAGCGGGGAATGGGTCGCGGGCTGGAGGCGATCCTGAGCGTCTCCAGCGAGCCGCGGACAGCGGAGGAATTGCGCGAGCTGCCGATCGAGCTGATCGTGGCCAATCCGAACCAGCCGCGCAGGCACTTCGACGACGAGGCGCTGAACGCGCTTGCCGGATCGTTGGGCGAGCGGGGTGTGCTGCAACCCGTGCTCGTGCGCCCCAAGCCGGGCGGCACGTACGAGCTTGTCGCCGGCGAGAGACGCTGGCGAGCGGCCCAAATCGCCGGATTGACCGAGATCCCTGCGCTTGTGCGCTCGCGCGATGACGCCGCGACGTTGGAACTGGCCTTGATCGAGAACATGGCGCGTGAGGACCTCAATCCGATCGAGGAGGCGCGCGCGTGCACGGCGCTGGTGGAGGAGCTTGGCTTGACGCGCGAGGATGTCGGGCTCCGTGTTGGGCGCAGCCGTGTGGCGGTGTCGAACCTGTTGCGCTTGCTGGATCTGCCTGACGAGACGATCGAGTTGCTCGAGCGAGAGAAGCTCAGCGAGGGACATGGGCGGGCGCTGCTGCTGGCTGGGGACCACACGATGCGCCGCCGTCTCGCGCGCGACGCGGTCCGTGAGGGATGGTCGGTGCGCACGGTCGAAGCGCGTGCGCGCGAGGCCAACCAGGCGGGCGGAGTCGCTGCGGGCAAGCGCGGCGTACGCGCAAACAGGCTCAGTGTTCATCCAGATCAGCAGGAGGCCGCGGCCACGATCGCCACGACGCTCGAAGAGGCACTGGGCGCCGAGGTCAAGGTGCGTGCGGAGAAGGGCGGCTACCGGGCCGAGCTTTCGTTTGCGGGCCCTGAGGAGGCGCTGGCGTTGGTCGAGGGGCTGGGGAAGGGTCGCGCAGGCTCAAAGGCGTGACGCTGTGTGGGGGCCAGCGGAGATGGTACGGCGATGCGACTCTCACGCACCTGCGCGCAGATGTGGACGGACGCTAGAATCGGCGCTCGCGGGCGATTAGCTCAGTTGGTTAGAGCGCTTCTCTGATAAGGAAGAGGTCCCTGGTTCGAATCCAGGATCGCCCATCGGGGCGGATTTGCCGATGCGCTGGCTCCATTCGCTGGCGCCAGCCGGTTTCAGGCCTCCCGTGCAATAACCCGATCGACCTCGACCGTCCCGCCCGAGTGGTCGTCCGGGTAGACGACGATCACGCTCGGCGATCCGCCGAACCAGGCGCTCATCTCGCCCTCGCCGACGTACTCGGCGGCGCGTTGTGAGCCGTCGCTTTGGATCACCCACACGGGCTGACCCTTGTGGAACAGGCTGTCGCCGATATCGGTCATTCCCGATAACGATACTCGCGCCCGCAACGATGCTTGGCGACTGGCCAAGAGCCGTCCGCCCATTTGGGACGAACGTCCAAAGCGCAGCGGACGCGAAGCGCCGAATATGCTCACATGACTAGAGAGCAAGCGAGATCGGTCGAGGGCAAGATCCGACTTTGGATCCTCGAGCAAGAGAACGACCGGCGGATGGAGCGACAGCTGGCCGGGGGCGATCACCGGGCACGGCGGTCGGTCCAGTCGAATGTCGCCGGTCGCGACGGTCGCTACGCCCGATACTGATCTCTGCACTGACGTCTATGGCCTGCGACAAGTTGTGAGCCGCGACCGTCGCGTGGGGTCTCCCGGGGGCCGGGATTCGGCGAGCTGTGGCGCGCCGTGAGGCACGCCGTCGGGTGGCGGTCATGCGAGCCTCCCCACCACCAGTCCGACGGCAAGCAGCACCAGGCCAGTGGCACAGGCCATCAGCGCGCCCTCCATCGGTGCCGCGACCCGCGCGGCGTTTAGCTCGATCGTGTGTCCGTTGCTCAATTGCTGTTCCCCGTGCAGCGAAACGGTGCGCCGGCGCAGCGCGCGCACCGGTGTGCTCAGGCGTCGCTGCGCCATGCTCAGCATCAGGCATGCCGCGGCGACGAGCACGCCGTCGACACGTACTTCGCCCGTCTGCACCCAGAAGGCCGTAAACGCGGGGAACGCGCCCCAGGCCAGCGCGAACCACAGGTCCGAGTGCATGCGTCCGCCAAGCAGCTCCAGGTTGTAGGTAAGCACCAGCAGCACACCCACGACGACGAACGCCAGCAGCCAGTAGGAGATCGACACGGCGCCAACAACACCGATCGCGATGGCCCCCGCCAAGGAGACGGCCGTGAGCGCGATCAGCGCGCGATCGGAGATGCTCGTCCGCAGCGGGTGCCCGTGCAGCTCGTCCAGCGCGTGCGCGGCCACGCCGACAGCGAGCAGAAAAGCAAGCAGCGTCCACAGTAGGCGGTGGCCGTCCAGGCGGGGCGCCACGGCTGCGCCGATCGCCACATAGCTCAGGTGCCAA
Source organism: Solirubrobacteraceae bacterium (assembly GCA_049287685.1). Taxonomy (GTDB): domain Bacteria; phylum Actinomycetota; class Thermoleophilia; order Solirubrobacterales; family Solirubrobacteraceae; genus Palsa-744. The sequence goes on from JBAQGH010000083.1 coordinate 21,448, forward strand.
GCCGTGTACGGGGGATGCAGTAGCGTCAGCAGATCGCGCCAGCCACCGGGGCGCAGCGCGTAGAATGCCGGTCGCTCAAGCCGGCTCGGCGTGGTCACGGGCGTTTGCCCTTCCAGAGATCGCCGTCAGATGGCCGCCCTCGTCGGTGCTGCTCGCAACGGTGTCACTACCTACAACGGCGCCGCCCGTGGCAGGCTCGCGCTTTTGCTTTGTGCCCCACATCACCACGCCGCCACCCAGGCTCATACGGCGCACGCGTACGTCCACGATCCCAGCCTGCTCCCACAGCTCCACGATGCGCGCCATGGGGTAGCGCTCATAGAAGGCCGGGATGCTCTCGGCTAGGAAACGGCCCGTGTGCGCCCACTCGCGCGATACGGCTCTGCCCAGCACAGGTAGTCCTACATGCGTGTAAAACCTCCACAGCCGCCGCCACAGCGCCCGTGGCGGCACGGCGAACTCGAGCGAGGCTACGCGCCCGCCGGGCTTGACCACGCGCGCGAGCTCGGCCATCGTGGCCGACGGATCGTCCACGTAGCGCAGCAGGTATGTGAAGGTCAGGTGGTCGAACTGCTCGCCTGCGAAGGGCAGGTGCTCCGCTTCGCCGCGCACCAGCGACACCCGCTCGGCCAGCTCGCGGTCCTCGTCCAGCCTTGCCTGCGCACCGGCGAGCATCTGTGGGCTCTGGTCGAGTCCCACCACCTCGCAGTCGTAGCGTCGTACGAGCTCCTGTGCTACCAGCCCGGTGCCAGTGGCCACGTCGAGCACTCGATCGCCGCGCTGCGCCTGCACGGCGTCGACCATCGCCCGCCGCCAGCGCGGATCCTGGCCAAAGCTCAACACCGCGGCCACACGGTCGTAGTGGCGCGGCAGTGGCGCGAACAGCTCCAGCGCCTCGCGCTTGAGGTTGCCTGGCGTGGGCGGGGCGGAGTCGTCAAGCTCCGGCGAGGATCGCTCGATCTCGCTCATGGAGGGCATTCGCTGTCAGCCATCCCGAACAGCATGATGGCTCTCCGCGCCGTGCACAAGCTCCGCAAGCTGCCGGTCAGCCGGCACGGCGGACCACCCGTGCGAATCCAGGGCAAGAGGGTCATTCGTCGAGTCGACTGCAAGCCGTGCTGCAAGCCCCTCCTTGGAGGCTAAGGCAACGAGGCACTCGTGCCGATGATGGCTCCGTGGCAACTACCTCCCGTCCCCGCCCCCTGCGCGCCGCCGTATCGATCGCGGCGCTTGCGCTCGTGGTCTCGATCACGCTGGCTCTGCTGTACGCGGCGCCGCCGGCTGGGGCGTTTGTGACGACGGTCGAAGGGACGAACGTCGGCCTGCAGCCCCGCAGCGTGTGGGAGCCACGCGACGGAGAGCTGCGATTCGATCCAATTGTGGAACCCGTGTCGCTGCCCGCGCCCGAAGAATTCGCTAACAACAGCGGGAACGCGATCGTCAGCGCCAGCAAGGTATATGTAATTTACTGGGACCCGACGGATCACTATCACGGCGATTGGCAGCATGTGATCGACACTTTTCTGCAGAACATGGGCACAGCTAGTGGAACGCTGGGCAGCGTCTTCGCGGTGGACGCCCAGTACACAGACAAGACCAACCAGCACGCATTGTACAAGTCCACTTTTCAAGGTGCCTATACCGATACCGACTCTTACCCGTCCCTCGGGTGCGAAGACCCCAATCCCTTTGACGCTCGGGACACGATTGGCCCGGAAAAGGGCAAGAACCTTCGTGGGGAAAAAGAATACAAGTCGGTATGTCTGACCGACCAGCAGATTCGCAACGAGCTTGAAACGTTCATCGGCCAGCATTCGCTGCAGAAGGGCATGGAATCGATCTTTTACGTACTGACCCCACCGGCCGTCACGGTCTGTCTTGGCGGAGGCGGAAACAGCGGTCATTGCTCTGATTTCGAAGGTACGGTTGCCGAAGCCGAAGCCGGCGAGAAAATTAAGCGGAAAGTAAGGGAAAAGGAATGGGAAGCCGAACTGGCCAAAGAACCGCAAAAGAAGAAAGAAATAAAAGAATCCTACGTTGAACCGACAACGCTCAAGAGCTACGAAAGCAGCTTCTGCAGCTACCATTCCACTATCGACGCGAGTAACTCGAGCGGCGGCGAAAACACGATCCTTTACGGTGTAGTTCCGTGGACCGCCGGCGGGCTTGGCGATGCACATCTTTTTCCGCGGGACAGGCTACCGGCATACGAATGTCAGGACGGCGGCTACGATCCGAGCAGCAAACCTATTGAGAACCATGAGGAAAAGAAAGAAAAGACTCTCAAGGAAATCGAAGAAAATGAAAAGAAGACCCAAAAGGAGCAGGAAGAAATAGCCCAACAGGAACTGTTGGAAGGCCCACATATCGAGGAGCCCAATCAGGTGAAGTGTGCCAGCCCGGATGGTGGTTGTGATACTGGGCTGGCCGATCTGATCGTCAACCAGATTGCGGTCGAGCAGCAGAACATCGTCACCGATCCACTGTTGAACGCTTGGCAGGATGCTATGGGCAATGAGGCTACAGACGAGTGCCGTGACTTCTTCGCACCCGTGCTCGGTGGCAACTCTGGCGCCCAGGAAGAGTCTGACGCCGGCACCCTCTTCAATCAGTCCCTCGCGGGCGGCGACTACTATCTCAACGACGCCTTCAACCTCGCCGCCCTGAAGCTGCCATACCCGGGTGTGCCATGTCTGCCGGGCAACTCTTTGTTGCCGCAATTTACGGCACCCAATCCGGTAAATACGGGCGAAGTCGTCGGCTTCGACGGCATGGAGTCAGACATATCGCTCGGGGCCGACACGGTCTTCTCCCCCACCGGCGAACCAAACACCGGCTATGCCACCTACACCTGGAACTTCGGCGACGGCTCGGCCCCAGTGGCTGGCTACGCGCCCGGCGCCCCGCTTGTGAATTCTCCAGGAGTCTCACCATGCGGCGCCGCCCAATGGGAAACGCCCTGCGCGGCGAGCGAGTACCATTCCTATAAGTATGGAGGCACCTATGAAGTGACACTCACCGTTACCGACGTAGGCGGTAACACGGCCAGTGTCAAGGAGCCGATAACCGTCGTCGGTCCGCCTGAACCAAAACCCGAACCGACGCCGACGCCGACGCCCGCACCTGCACCGACGCCCTCCACCACCACGCCGGGCAGCCCAGGCAGCTCTGGGTCCTCGGGCGGCTCAGGTGGAACCGGCACCACGACAACGACGCCGCCCCCCGTGCTCGGCGCCTCGGTCACCTCCAAGTCTCTGAAAAAAGCACTCAGCACTGGCCTCCCGGTGCGCTACACGACCAACGAGCAGGTGGCCGGTAGCATCGAGGTGCTGCTTGAAAGCGGCACGGCCAAGCGCCTGGGCATCAAGGGTGCGACAGCTACGGGTCTGCCCGCTGGCACGCCGAAGTCGATTGTCGTCGGCACGGCTGTGCTCGTGACGACAAAGGCCGGCCAGGGCACGATCCGCGTGAAGTTCACCTCACGCGCCGCCGCTCGCCTGAAGCATGTTCACAAACTGAAGGTCACACTGCGCCTGTTCGCGCGCAACGCCTCGCGCCAGAGCCCGCAGACGACGACGATGCTCAGCACCGTCGTGCTCAACCCCTGAGGCGCCTGTAGCCTGACGCGGGGCACGCTCAGTCAGCGGAGGAAGCCGAGTGCCGGCGAGGCGCGACGAGCCTTAGAGGCCGGGCGGGTGACGCACGGCGTAGCCTTCGAGCGGGGGCTGGGCGACAAGCCAGCGCGACGCGTAAGGCCCGCTGCGGCCCGCCGTGTCGAACCAGACGCCGTCCACGTCCATGAACGTGTGCCCGGCGTTGGCGTAGATCGTGATCCAGCGGCCCGGCCCCGGTTCGCCCCAGTTGGCCAGATCTCCGGAGACCAGCGGCGCGCTCAATAGCCCGCCAGCCGCAAGCGCATAGCTGACCGAACCGGAGCAGTCGTAGCCGTTGGCGACAAAGGAGGCGTGGCCGCCGCCCCAGATGTAGGGGAAGTCGGCGATCGCGTTGCCGCCGGCGACCACGCGCTGCACCGCTTCGGGCACGTTCGTTGGGATTGGGATCGTGCCGTTTCCGCCGACCGAGAAGCCCCCGGCGACGGGCGTGAGCACACGTCGCTGCGCCGCCTGTTCTTGAGCCTTGGCCTTTTCCTCTTCGCCGAGCTCTTTGCGGATTTCGGAATCTGAGGCTGCTCCGGGAGCGACCGCGGCTTCGGCGGCGACGCTTGGCGTGCTCGCCCGAGCGTGGTGCACGGAGGCGGGCAGCGGGAAGCTCTTGGATTCTTCGGGGTCGCGCACCTCGGCAACGGCCACGCCCCTGGCCGCGCCGGCGCTTGCGGCAGCCGGCGAGCCCCCGCCGGTAGCGCTCGGGATCGCGCTTGGCTTGGCGTGGGTGCCTGTCGCGGAGTGCTCGGCGCTCGTGCCGGTGCTCGTGTTGGCGATGCCTGGCTTGGTTGTGTGGGCACTCCGACCGGAGGAGTCGAGCTTTTCTACGCCGCTGCTTTTGCTGCCTGCGCTTGGTCCGCCCGCCTTGCCCCTGTCATGGGTGACGCTTGCCTTGGCAGTACCTGCCGGTGTCGAATGGCCACCTCCGCTGAGCAGCAACGCGGCCACGACGGCGATCGCGGCGACGGCGAGTCCGCCCGCGAGCACACGCCACGAAAGCGGCAAGCCCCCTCGCGAGCCAGGCTGGACTGTGGTGTCAGACCCGATGCTCACCTCTGACACAGGCTAGCGCCACACGTGCGGGAAGTGCTCCAAATCGTGATGGTCGAAAAAAGGGGGGCCTTGTTTGTGCGGGGGCGATTATTTAGGTACCAAACGATCGGATGCCTGTCACGAATACCCCCCTTTGGCTAGAACCGCTCTTTTCAAAGACCCCACCGGCAGGTCGAATTGACATTTCCGAGTGGCCCGAGTGGCGGACGCGGCCCAAAACCTCGCCAAGCAGGCCCCCTCCGTGGCTGCCTTCGGTACCCTGATCGGATGCCCGCACAGGAAACCGTCGTGGACGTTCGTCCCGGCGGCGCTAGCCATCGTCCCGAAGCGCGTGCGCATAAGCGTTTGCTGCACGGCATGCGCCGGCCCGCCAACTGGCTGCAGCTGGTTCGCTTCGGGCTCGTCGGCGGTGTGGGCTTTGTGCTCAACCTCGCCGTCTACACGCTGTGCGTGCACGTCCTGCACGTCGCCTACCAGCCGGCATACGTGCTCGCCTGGCTAGTCGGCGTGACGAACAACTTCGTGCTCAACCGCCACTGGACGTTCGACGCCTCGGCAGGCCGGGTCCACTTCCAGGCCGTTCGCTTCTTCGTGGTGAGCCTGATCGCCGCCCTCTTCGGGTTCCTGTTCCTGACGCTGCTCGTCGAGGTCGGTGGACTTGCCAAGGTGCCGGCCGAGGCGATCGCCGTGGCGGCCTCGATGCCGCTTAACTTCCTCGGCAACAAGCTCTGGAGCTTCCGGATGCGCCACTGACCTGGCTTCGTGCGTTGGCCGGGCCGGCCGGGCCGCGAGGTTGGGTACCTATACTCTGGATTTCCCCCGCTGGAGGAACGTCGTGCAGGAGATGGTCATCTATGGCGTGAGCTTCGACATGGTCGGCAAGCAGCCGATTGTGTTGCTGAAGACAGTGGACGGCAACAAGTTCCTGCCGATCTGGATCGGCCACCCTGAGGCCGCCTCGATCCTGATGAAGCTGCAAGGGGCCAGCACGCCGCGGCCGATGACCCATGACCTGCTGTGCGAGCTGCTCGGCGAGCTCGATGTGAAGTGCACTCAGGTGGCGGTCACCGAGCTGCGCGAGAACACCTTCTTTGCCTCGATCACCCTGAACGTCGCCGGCCGCGAGCTCGAGATCGACTCCCGCCCGAGCGACGCGATCGCCCTCGCCGTGCGCGTCGGCGCGCCGATCTTCGCG
>JBAQGH010000084.1:0-6776 GCA_049287685.1 Solirubrobacteraceae bacterium
GATCGCCTCAGGCCCGGGCTGCGCGGCGCCGGCGACCAAGCGGCCGGCCTGATGGCGAACGGCGTCCTCGTCGATCTGGGCACCCCAATCGTCCATCGGGATCGACAGAAACGAAGGCCCGCGCGGAGGCAGCGTCGCCATGTGGATCGCTCGCGCCAGCGCATGCGGCACGTCCTCGGCGCGCGGCGGCTCATAGCTCCACTTCACCAGTGGCGCGGGCACGCGCGCAGCCTCGCGGTTGGTCAAGTTCGCCTGCAGCGTCATCAACGAGCGGTACTGCTGGCCGGCGGTAATCACGAGCGGCGACTTGTTCGCCTGCGCGTTGAAGATCGCGCCCATCGCGTTGCCGACCCCGGGCGCGGTGTGCAGGTTGACAAGCGTCGGCCGTCCGCTCGCCTGCGCGTAGCCGTCGGCGAGACCGACGACGGTCGCCTCCTGCAGGCCGAGCACGTAGCGGAAGTCCGCGGGAAACTCGGTCAGCATCGGCAGCTCGGTGGAGCCGGGATTGCCGAACAGGGTGGTCATGCCGCGCTCGCGAAGCAGCTCGAACGTCGCCTCTCTAACCGTCTTCACGTATCTCTCCTAGCGTGATCGATGCCGTCACCGCTGTCTCCCGGTTGGGATGTGCCGCCTCTTTTGAAGGAGGTTCTTAGCTCGGGGACAATACATTCAGCGCATCGTTTGCGGTGGTGGTCTGTTCTGGGAGTCGGATCTTGGTCAGTCGCGGTAGACATAACTCAAGGGTTGGCATGCGGTCGTTGTTGACGGTCGTCGGCTGTGCGCTTGCGTGCGCGGGAGCGCCTGCCGGGGCTACGGCCAGCGCGAGCCACAAAGGGTCAGCAGCATCGCCCTACCCTGCCGCCGCCCAAAACCCTCGCAAGCTCGCGCGTCCCAGCGAATACGCCCATAGCTCCGCCAATGGCCTCGGGGGTGTCTCGCCTGGCGTTTCCACTCCCACCAGCGGCAAAGCGCCGAGCAAGACCGGCAAGACAACCAAGACGGCCGCGAAGAAGAAGCCCAAGCCCGGCCTGCACGGCAACCCGGCCCGTGCGCTGCTGGCCTTTCAGGCGATGCAGCAGAGCTTCTACATTCCCGGCACCGGACTGTACGAGGGCGAACCGTACTCCTACCTGTGGCCGTTCTCGCAGGCGTTGGCGGCGACCGTCAGCGTCGCCAACATCCCAGGTCAGGCAGCCAGCGCGGCAAGTGCCGACTCGCACGAATTGAAAGCCCGCATCGTCGGCCTGCGGAAGTATTGGGGCGCCCCTACACCAGTCGCGGGCCAGGGCACCGGCGAACAGCCCGAAAGCGAAGAACACGGCGAAGGCTCAGAACCGACCGAAGCGGCGGGGATCGCGCCGCCGGCGTTGCCCTCATTCAACGGCGAGGTGGTGCCCCCAGGCGGCGCCAGCTACTACGACGACAACGAGTGGGTCGGGATCGAGCTGGCACGCCTATACAAGCTGCACCACGAAGCGGCGATGCTGGAAAAAGCCGAGCAGATCATGGCGTTCGTGATGGCCGGCTGGCAGACCAACCCGAAGCTCGCCTGTCCCGGCGGCGTCCCCTTCTCGGATTCGCCAAGCAACACCGAACGCAACACGGTCACCGACGGCCCGGCCGCCGAGCTCGGCGTGCAGCTCTACCGCCTCACCGGCGACGCGACATACCTGCAGTTCGCGGAGCAGGCCTACGAATGGGTACGCACCTGCCTACGCTCGCCGAGCGAACTGTATTACGACCACATCCGCCTGCACGGCGTGATCGACACGACGCTGTGGAGCTACAACCAGGGCTCGATGATCGGCGCCGGCGCATTGCTCTACCAGGTGACCGGCAACGGCGCCTACCTCTACCAGGCGCGTCAGACCGCCAAGGCAGCACTCGCCTATTTCACGATCCCGCGCCTGCTCTCGGAAAATCCGTTCTTCCCGTCGGTCTACTTCCGCAACCTGATGTACCTCGACTCGGTCACGCACGACCCACCGGGCTCGAAGCTCGCCCAGGAATACATCAACAGCGTGTGGGTCCACCAGCGCCTGAGCGACAACCTGTTCGCGTTCGGCTCGCCGTCGTCCACGCAGTTGCTCGATCAAGCGGCGGTCGTGCAGATCTACGCGCTGCTGTCCACGTCGGCCAGCACGTACTTCTGAGCGGCATGCCCCCGCGCGCGCGGGAGCATCGCGGTTTTGGAAGGACTTGGCGCACCCCCTGAGCGCGGCGAGGCAAGGCCGAGTAGGCTAGGCGGCAGATGACAGCCGACGCCGCCAACATGGTCACCGCCGAGGGCCTGCAAGAGCTCGAAGCAGAACTGGCCGCGCTCGAGGGCGAGGGTCGTCGTGAGATCGCCGAGCGCATCAAAACCGCGCGCGAGTGGGGCGATCTCAAGGAGAACAGCGAGTATCACGACGCCAAGAACGACCAGGCGCACCTGGAGACGAAGATCGCGAAACTGCGCGAGCGGATCTCAGCCGCGGAGGTGGTCGAGGCCACGCAGGCCAGCGACGGCGCCGTCGCGTTCGGCTCGACCGTAGTGGTTCGCGACGAGGCGGGCAAGGAGCGCAGCTGGCAGATCGTCAGCTCGCATGACGCCTCGCCTTCAGACGGGCGGCTGTCGGCGGACTCGCCGGTTGCCCGCGCTTTGCTCGGCCGCCGTGCCGGCGAGCGGGCCGCCGTCGTCCTCCCCAAGGGCGAGAGCGTCCTCACCGTCATAAACGTAGACTGAGCGCCGCGCCGCGGCTTCCTCCTTGCGCCGGTACAGACGCTGGTCGGCCAGCTGCAGGATCGAAGCCGGGTCGGCCACCTCGGCCGGGATCATCACCGAACCGTGCGAAGCGGTTATCGAGAAGTTGGGAGCGTGATCGCAAAGCGCCGCGACGCTCAGCTGCACGAGATTGTCCTCGCCCAGCTGCGAGCGATCGAACAGCACGCAGAACTCATCCCCGCCCATCCGGTAGGCGCTGCCGTGCGGCTCGACGGTGCCCTTCAGGCGGGCGCTCAAGCGCACCAGCAAGGTATCGCCGGCCGGGTGGCCAAAGGTGTCGTTGTAGAGCTTGAAGCCGTCGAGGTCGTACAGAACCAGCTCCCACGGCTCGTACCGATTGGCCGACTTGCAGGCGAGGCGCAGATCGCCCATCAGCAGGCGCCGGTTGCCAAGCCCGGTGAGCGGGTCGGTGAGCGACAGACGCCGCGAGTGAGCGAGCAGCAGAAGATTCTCGCGCAGCGTGAAGATCAGGTGCACGCCAACCGCCAACACCGTCGCCCCGGCGAGAATCAGGGCGGGCAGTGTGAGGCGTGGTCCGACGTTGCCGTACACGAGCACCCCGAGCGCGCTGAGCAGGGCAAGCGCCGGCACCGACATCATCTGCCAGCTCTTCATGTGCCGCGGCTGCACGCGCGCCGTCGGCATCCAAGCGGCGGTTGCCAGCAGGATCGCGGCCAGCGGCCATAGGCATTCCAGCCATGTGCCCGACTGATAAGAGTCGGTGGCCGTCTGGTAGACGTACGTCGAGTCCGCGACGCCGCTGACGAGCATGCTCAGCGCGATCAGCAGCCACATGTTGCCGGCGCGCCAGCCGGTGATCGAGAGCGCGCCGACGGCGAACATCATCAGCAGCATGTCGCCGATCGGGTAGGCCAGCGAGACGATGATCGAGCTGTGCGTGCCCGTGGCGCCGCCCAGAATCGGCGGCAGGATCAGGGCCGCGGCAACGCTTGCGGCGCTTAGCCCGGCGATCAGTCCGTCGAGCCACATGCTGATTCGCAAATCGCGCAGGTGGCGCCTGGCGAGCAGCCCGAGGGCGACGTAGAAGCACGGGTACATCGCCAGGAAGAGCACATCGGCGAAGGAGACGCTGCCGCCGGCTTCGGCGCTGGTGCCTTCGATGTAGAGCGAGTAATACAGTTCGCCGAGGCCCCAGGACAAGAGCCCGGCGCCCATCGTCAGCCATGCCACACGGTCCTCGCGCACGAGCGCGCCGCGCGCCAGCACGACCACCGCCGCGCCGAGCATCAGGATGTTGTAGATCCAGTCCTGAAAGAGACCCTCGCCTCCCGGGCCGCCAAAGCCGACGGTCGTGTGCAGGGCATACACACCCAAACCTCCGATCAGGGAGGCCAGGACGAGCGTCGAGGGATGGAGTCGAGGTAGTGCGCGCATCGGGTATGCGGGTCGCCAACTACATCGGCTATTCACGGGAAAACCCTGAGCGGATCAGGGGGAAAGCGCGCGGCCGATGCGCCGCGTGAACTTGCCCGGCTTGTGCTTGTACAAGCGAGCCCCCAGTGAGAGCGCGCGCTTGCGTAGACGCCGGCGGCGTTGCTCGATCCGCTTCAGCAGCTCGGCCTTTGCCGCGGCGTCAGTGCCGAAGACATCCGGGTGCTCTTCGACGTAGGCACACAGCATCCACAGATCGTGCTCGCTGCCGAGCAGATCGCCGAGGCGGTCGGCGCGGCGCGTGGCGCGGCGCGCGCCCTTGGCCTTCTTGGCGCCGAGCATGTCGAGCGCGTAGTAAAGGCTCTTGATGCGCTTGCGCCAGTCGTGCACGTCCTGCTCGTTGCGTCCGTGCTCGCGCGTGCAACGCGCGTAGCGATGGCGGCCTTCGCGGTAGATACGCTGCAGTCCCGGGGAAAGCGTGTCGAAGTCGATATCGACCAGGCTCCAGCGCGCCAGCTGATCGCGCATCGCGGCGATGTCCGCAAGCACCTCGTCGATGTCCGATGGCTGGCTGTTGTGCAGACGCTCGCGCTGTAGTTGTTCCTCCAGGTGCTGGATCCCCTCGCGCCCTTGCCCGTTCCCCTCGGAGGGTCCCTGTGACGAGGCGAGCGTGCGCGGGTGGCGCTCGATCAACTCGCGCAGTGTCGTAAGCCGCACGTCGGCGTCGCGCGCCCCCGCCAGGCGCCGGCCGGCGCTGCGCAGCGACGCGTTGACGCGGGCGAACTCCTGCTCGCCGAGCTCGTCGCGCAACAGCCGCGCGAGCGCGCGCATGCGCTTGATCGCCTTGCGCGCCTCGTGCACGAGCTCGGCGGGATCCGCCGGACGCGAGCCCGCCCCATCGTCCTCAATTGGGTCGCTTCTAGTAGCCATGCGCAGCCCTGCTCATATTGGAGGCTATAGCCATTGCGTGCTGGCGCCCTCATCGGCGGTCATAGCTCCCGGTGCGACCGTTGGATATGGCTGCCTGCGAACGGCCATGCGTCGCCCTATGGATGTCCATGACATTGCAGTCGCCGCCCAATCCGAGGCGATCGCCGCGAGAATGCTCTTATGTCGAAGTTGCCCGCAGCGCGCTGGTGGACGGTGCGCAGTGCTCACAGCCACAAGCCGGCGACCTACCGTTGCCCCATCTGCGGGCGGCACCTGCCGGCGCTCAGCGAGCACGTGCTGATGTTCCCCGAGGACGACAAAAGCCGGCGCCGCCACGCCCACACAAAGTGCGTGCTGGCGGCGCGTCAGCGGGGGGAGCTGTTGCTACGCGAAGACTGGCTGCGCACCCAGCCGCGACCGCCCTCGCTGTGGCGGTGGCTGCTGGGACGCGTCAAAGGGGAGTAGTCAGCCGTTCACGTGCACGTATTCCGGGTCGACGCGCACGATCACTCGCTGTTCGCCTGGCTGGCGGAAGGGATAGGACTCCTTGCCCATGTACTTCATCGCCAGCGAGTCGATGTGCGCGTCGGCCCCTTCGGTCGTGCGCTCGGCCACGCGCCCGCGGATCGTCACGTACTCGTAAGGGTTCTCCATGTTCTGCACGGTCAGCGTCACGCGCGGGTCGCGCTCGAGGTTGCGAGGCCAAGCACGTCCCTCGGCGGTGTTCAGCACTGGACGCCCGTCCTGCACGTCCACCCAGGCCGGCGCGGCGTGCACCGATCCGTCCGGGCGAATGGTGGACACGAGCACGAAGTTCTTATCTTTGAGTAGCTCCTCGGCGCGACCTTCAATCGCTTGGCTCATCGGATCCCCTTCCGGGTCGGAGTGGTCAGGAGCCGCGGTACGGGCCCCAAGTAATGAATCTACCCGCAAGTGGGCCAACCCTCGCACGGCGGGCGTCTTGCGTTGATGGTCTCGAAAAGGGGTGGTCCCGGTTTTGGCCTCAAATTAGTTAGGTACCAAACTAATTGAGCTTGCATTTTGGGGCTTGCGATTCGCGTAATCCTCCACACGCGGCGTTAGCCTGCCTACGCGCCGTTGCGTGCGGAGGCGGCGGGGATCGTGTCGAGCGCGACAAGGCGGCCGTTGTTCAGCTGGAAGCGCACTGTCTTTTCGCCGCTGGGTTTGCTGAGCGGGTCGCCGGCTTTGTAGACGGGGTAGGCGAGCGTCACTTCGGTGTCGCTCTGGCCGACCACTTTGACGCTGGAGCTTGGTTCGCTCGTGTCGGTGCCGATGTAGCGCCCGTCCACGAAGAAGAAGGCCTGTTGGCCATAGCCGTCGCTCGAGCCGGCGCGGGTGCCGACAAGCACGCGCAGGGTTTGCTCAGGGCGATAGGTAGAGGTTTCGCCGGCGGTGTACCCGTGCGCTTTGACGAGCGCCACGGCCGCCCCAAGGCCTTCGCCGCCGGTCGATTCTTTGGTGAACGCGGGCGCGCTGCTGGTGCGCGTTGTTTCCACGCCGCCGGTCCCGTTCGTGCTCGTGGTGGTGCCAGCGGGCGCGGTGGTGGTGGGGGAGGATTTGGTCGTGCCGGTAGTGGTCGTGCGCTGTGTGGCAGCTTCGGAGGGCAGGGCACTGGAAACAGACACGGTCTTCGTGCCTGAAGATCCACACCCGCTGCTCGCCACGACCG
>JBAQGH010000085.1:0-2592 GCA_049287685.1 Solirubrobacteraceae bacterium
ATCGAGCGGCGCGCGGCGCTGCTCGACGCGACCGAGCTCGACACGCGCCTGGCGGCGGACACGCTCGACGTCACCCTGCCCGGCACCCCGCCGCAGCCGGTCGGCCGGTTGCACGTGCTGACAGCGACGATGCGCGAACTGGAAGACATCTTCCTTGGGCTCGGCTTCACAGTGCTCGAGGGGCAGGAGGTCGAGACCGTCCACTACAACTTCGACGCGCTCAATCATTCGCCCACGCACCCCGCCCGCGCGAAGACCGACACGTTCTATGTGCGCCGCTTCGCGGGTATCGTCGAGGGCCTAACGGACGCGCACACCGGGCCGGTCGAGTCGGATGGCGGATCGCGGCTCGGGGAGCCCGACGACCTGGTCCTGCGCACCCATACCTCGCCAATGCAGATCAGGGCGATGGAGGCGCATCCGCCGCCGCTGTACGTGGTCATTCCCGGCCGCGTATACAGGCCGGACAGCGATGCCACCCACACGCCCCAGTTTCACCAGGTCGAGGGCTTGGCGGTCGATGAGGACATCACGCTTGCCGACCTGAAGGGGACGCTGCTCGCATTCGCTCAGGCCGTGTTCGGCAATACCCCTGAGGGCACAAGCGAGCGCGACGTGCGCCTGCGCCCGCATTTCTTTCCGTTCACCGAGCCGAGCGTCGAGGTTGACGTGTCCTGCTTTCACTGCTCGGGCAAAGGCTTCATGGGTGATGGCTCGCGCTGTCCGCTTTGCAAGGGTGAGGGCTGGCTGGAGGTGCTCGGCGCTGGCGAGGTGGATCCCAACGTTTACTCCTACGTGCCGACCACAGAGGCCAACGCGCCAGGCTATGACCCCGAGAAAGTTCAAGGGTATGCGTGGGGGATGGGGGTCGAGCGGATCGCGATGCTCAAGCACGGCATCCCCGACCTGCGCCTCTATTACGAAAATGACCTGCGTTTCCTGGAGCAGTTCGGATGAGGGTCCCGCTCAACTGGTTGTATGAATATTGCGATCCCGGCCTGGACACGGCTGCGATCGAGGAGCGCTTGACGATGACCGGCACGAAGGTCGAGACGATCTTCCACCATGGGGTGCCTTCGGTCGAGAGCTTCGTCGTCGGCCGCGTGCTCACGGCTGAGCCCCACCCGGACGCCGACAGGCTGAAAGTGTGCACGGTCGATGTGGGGGAGGGGGAGCCGGCTGGGATCGTCTGCGGGGCGCCGAACGTCGCCGCGGGGCAGACCGTTGCCGTGGCCCTACCTGGGGCGCGTATGCCCGACGGAACCAAGATCAAGGCCGCCAAGCTGCGCGGGGTGCCGTCCAACGGCATGATCCTCGCCGCCGACGAGCTGGAGATCGACAACGACCACAGCGGCATCATGGTGCTCGACGAGCTTGTCCTCGACGCGGAGCTGGCTCCCGGTACGCCGCTGGCCGACGTGCTTGCCATCTCAACCGATGTGCTGGAGCTGGAGATCACCCCCAACCGGCCCGACTGTCTCGGGGTGTACGGGGTTGCGCGCGAGCTGCACGCTGCCACCGGCGCCCCGCTCGCGCGTGCGCCTTGGGCCGAGGATCTCGGCAGCGAGGGTCCGTTGCTCGCAAACGACGATGCCCCCCGCGCGCGCGGGGGGAAGGGCCGTTTTGAAGTAACCGTTGAGTGCCCCGACCTCTGTCCCCGCTTCACCGCCCGCGTGTTCGAGAACGTCGAGATCGGGCCTTCACCGCCGTGGCTGAAGGCGCGGCTGTCGGCCGCCGGGCAGCGTCCGATCAACAACGTGGTCGACATCACCAACTACGTGATGCTGCTGTGCGCGCAGCCGCTGCACGCTTTCGACCTCGATCGCGTCGCCGGCGCCAAGCTGACGGTCAGGCGCGCCCACGACGGCGAGCAGGTGACGACGCTCGACGGGCAAGCGCGCACGCTCGATGGCCAGATGGTTGTGATCGAGGATGCCGAGGGGCCGACGTCGATCGCCGGCATCATGGGTGGTGAGCGCTCGGAGGTCCAGGCCGAGACGAAACGCGTGCTGATGGAGGCCGCCAACTGGAGCGGGCCCAACATCCACCGCACATCCTGGGCATTGGGGCTGCGCAGCGAGGCATCCTCGCGCTTTGAGAAGGGGCTTGCGCCCGAGCAGTGCTTGTACGCCCAGGCGCTTGCCACTCGGCTGATGGTCGAGCTGTGCGGTGCGCGCGTGCTTCCCGGAACGATCGACACCGCGCCCGACGGTGCGCCGCCACAAACGATCCGTTTGCGCGAGCAGCGCGTACAGGCGATCCTGGGGATGCCGGTAGCGCGCACGCGTCAGGCCGAGATCCTGCGCGCACTCGACTTCGCGGTCGTGGAGGTGGACTCGCCGTCCGGGGGGCAGGCGTCTCCATCCGGGAGCCAGCCAAACGAGCACCTACAGGCCGGGTTGGACGTGACAGTGCCGCCCGTGCGCCGCGAGGACGTGACCCGCGAGGCCGATCTGATCGAGGAGGTCGCCCGCATCCATGGGCTGGACGCGCTGCCGGCGACGCTACCGGCGCGGCGCGGCGCATATGGTCGCCTCTCGGCCGTTCAACAGTTGCGTCGCCGCGCGGCCGACGCGCTCGTCGGGCGCGGCC
>JBAQGH010000086.1:0-12898 GCA_049287685.1 Solirubrobacteraceae bacterium
GCTCATAGCTGGGCGGCCGCCACGATCGCGGCAAACGACTCGGCATCGAGCGATGCGCCGCCGACGAGCGCGCCGTCGACATCGGGCAGCGCCAACAGCTCGACGGCGTTGTCGGGCTTGACCGAGCCCCCGTAGAGGATGCGCACCTGCTCAGCTGCCTCGGGCGAGCGCCCACCGAGCAGCGCCCGCACGAACGCGATCGCCTCTTGAGCCTGCTCGGGGCTGGCCACCAGGCCGGTGCCGATCGCCCAGATCGGCTCGTAGGCGATCGTCACCTCGGCCAGTCGCTCGTCGGGCACGCCCGCAAGATTCTCGCCGATCTGGTGGCGCAGCTTGCGCTCGGTCTCGCCCCCATCGCGCTCGGTCTCGGTCTCGCCCACGCACAGGATCGGCGCAAGGCCTGCCGCGAGCGCGGCAGGCACCTTCAGCGCAAGCGCCTTGTCGGTCTCGCCGAACAGCTCGCGCCGCTCTGAGTGGCCGAGTACCACGCCGCCGACATCGAGCTCTGAGAGCATCGGCGCCGAGATCTCGCCGGTGAAGGCGCCCTCGGGCTCGTGGTGCATGTTTTGGGCGTACACCTCCACACGCGATCCGCGCGCGCTGTCGACCATCGCGCGCAGGTCGGTGTACGGCACGCAGATTGCGATGTCAACCCCGCTGACCGACGACACTCCAGGCAGCAGAGCTTGGATGTATTCCTCAGCCTGCTCCTCGGTCTTGTACATCTTCCAATTGCCCGCGATTAGCGGCCGGCGCTCGCCGGCCATCAGGCGATTCCGGCGCCCTCGAGCGCCTGGACTCCTGGCAAGACGCGTCCCTCGACCAGCTCGAGCGTCGCGCCACCGCCGGTCGAGAGATGATCGACCGTGTCCTCCAGGCCAAAGTCGGCCAGCGCGGCCGCCGAGTCACCGCCGCCGACAACAGTCACGCCCGACGCACGGGCAACGGCCTGGGCAACCGCACGCGTGCCCTGCGCGAACGGCTCGTACTCGAAGGCGCCCATCGGACCGTTCCAGAAGACGGTGCCCGCCCGCGCGATCTCGGTGCTGTAGCGCTCAACCGTGGCAGGCCCGATATCGAGTCCCATACAACCCTTCGGCACCTCGACCCCGTGCAGCACACTATGTTCGGCGTCGTCAGCGAGGCGGTCGCCGATCACCAGGTCGCTTGGCACCAGCAGACGCGCGCGGCCTGGCTGCGGCGAGTGCGTGTCGCTGGCCCGTACGAGCAGCCTACGGGCATGCTCAGTGTCCTCCTCACCGCACAGCGACTCGCCAACCGTGTGCCCCTGCGCGCACAGGAACGGGAAGCACATCGCGCCACCGATCATCACCACGTCGGCCAGCTGCAGGAACCTGTCGATCACTCCGATCTTGTCGGCTACCTTCGCTCCGCCGATGATCGCTACAAGGGGTGGTGCGGGATGTTCGAGGATGCCCGTCAGTGTGCTCACCTCGCGTTCGAGCAGGCGTCCAGCCGCACACGGCAGCAGATGTGCCACGCCCGCGGTGCTGGCGTGCGCGCGGTGCGCGGCACCAAAGGCGTCGTTGACGTACACGTCGGCAAGCCCGGCGAGCGCACGGGCAAACTCGGGGTCGTTAGCGGTCTCGCCGGGCTCGAAGCGCACGTTCTCCAAAAGCAGGATCTCGCCGTCCTTTAGCTCCTCAGCGAGCTTGTGCACAAGCTGACCCACAACCTCAGGCGCAAGCGTCACGTTCGCCCCGGTCAGCTCACGCAGACGCTCGGCCACCGGCGCGAGCGAAAGGTCAGCCTCGGGCCTTCCCTCCGGGCGGCCGAGATGCGACACGAGCACTAGCTTCGCACCGCGCGCGCGCAGCTCTTTGATCGTGGGCAGCGCCTGCACGATGCGCGTGTCGTCGGCAACCGCGGGCGCACCGTGCTCGTCCTTGCACAGCGGCACGTTGAAATCCACGCGTACGAGCACACGCTTGCCATGGACGTCAAGCTGGTCGATGCTTCTCATCGTTTTTGCGCTCCCATCGTCGTGACGACCCCATCGTCCGCGGGGTCCTTACGTGTCTTACGTGTCCTCATCGCTCCACCGTCCGTGAAGAGCTGGCCCGACAGCCGAGGAGCGGGCTCACAGGACCTTCTGCACCAGGTCGACGACGCGGTTGGAGTAGCCCCACTCGTTGTCATACCAGGCCACCACCTTTAGCATTGTGCCGTCGATCGTGGCGGTGAGCTGCGAGTCCACGATCGAGGAGAACGGGGAGTTGACGATGTCGCTGGAGACGATCAGGTCCTCGGTGTAGGCCAACAAGCCCTCCAGCGGACCGCTCTGCGAGGCCGACTTGAGTGCCGCATTGACCTCCTCGACGCTCGTCTCACGCGCGCACTCCACCGTCAGGTCGACGACCGAGCCGGTGGGCACAGGCGCGCGCACGGCGAAGCCATGCAGCTTGCCTTGCAGCTGCGGCACGACCAACCCGATCGCCTTGGCGGCGCCGGTCGAGGCGGGGATCAAGTTGATCGCGGCGGCGCGCGCACGACGCAGGTCTTTGTGGGGCAGATCCTGTAGACGCTGGTCGGCTGTGTAGGCGTGAATCGTCGTCATCAGGCCGTGCTTGATCCCGACCGTGTCCACCAGTACCTTTGCCACCGGAGCGAGGCAGTTAGTCGTGCACGAGGCGTTTGAGATCACGTCGTGCTTGTCGCGGTCATAGGCCTCGTCGAAGTTGACGCCGAGCACCACCGTCACGTCCGGGTCGGTAGCCGGCGCGGAGATCACGACCTTCTTGGCGCCGCCCGCAAGGTGCTTGGCGGCGTTGGGGCGATCGGTGAACAGCCCGGTTGACTCGATCACGACGTCCACCCCGAGCGACTCCCACGGCAGCGCGACAGGATCGCGCTCGGCGAGCACCTTCAACTCGCGCCCGTCGACCATGATCGTGCGCTCGTCCTTGGCCACTACCTCGCCCGGATAGGGGCCGAGAATCGAGTCGTACTTGAGTAGATGAGCCAGCGTGCGACAGTCGGTCAAGTCGTTGACGGCTACCCACTCGATCTCATCGACGTCCCCCCGAGCCATTGCGGCGCGGAACACGTTTCGACCGATGCGGCCGAAACCGTTGATTCCCACGCGTACGGGCATTCACAGCCTCCTGACGAAAAAATTAAAAACGAGGGACCCGGCTCGCCGGCCCGCGGCCGACTGCGCCACCCTCTATGTGAAAAATGAACGATGCCGGGCTTCGGGAGCCTCGCTCCGTTGCCCGGCGTGGGTGGGAAAAGGCTATCAGCGGCCCATTCCGCCGCCTATAAACGCCTACCCGCCATCCGATCAACGCATTCTTGCGACAAGCGCTTCCGAGCTGTCTAGGAGTGACGCGAGCGCTTGTCGATGTCTCGGTGGGCGACGGCAACCGTCAGCTCCTCGCGGTCGCGGTAGCGGGCGGCGAGATGCTCGGCGATAGCCACTGAGCGGTGACGACCGCCGGTGCAGCCGATCGCGATTACCAGATGGGCCTTGCCCTCGGCCACGTACTCAGGCAGGAGGAAGTCGAGCAACGCGTGCAGGCGCAAGTAGAGCTCGTCGAGGCGTCCGTCGCGGGCTATGTACTGCACGACCCGCTCGTCGTGACCGGTGAGGTCGCGCAGCTCGCTCTCGTAGTGCGGATTTGGTAGGAAGCGCACGTCGAAAGCGAGGTCCTCCTCGCGCGGAGGGCCGTGCTTGAAGCCGAAGCTCATGAACGTAAGCGCCAGCCGACCAGCGTTCTGGCGCGGCAACAGCTCGTCGGCGATACGGCTGCGCAGCATCGCGGCGGACATGCCCGTGGTGTCGATCACAAGGTCCGCGCGTGAGCGCAGCGGCTCGAGCAGCGCGTGCTCGGAGGCGACGCCGGCGGCGACGCTGCCCTCGGGCGCGAGCGGATGGCGGCGACGGGTCTCCTTGTAGCGCGTCGAGAGCGTCTGCTCGGCCGCCTCTAGGAAGAGCACGTGATGGGTGATGCCCAGCGCCTGCAGGTCATCCACGACCGCGGTCAACGCCTCGAAGTAGACGCCGCCGCGTACATCGGAGACGACCGCCGCGCGCTCCACCTTGGAACCCTCGTGCACGAACAGCTCGACGAGCGAGCGGATCATCTCCGGCGGCAGATTGTCGACGCAGAAGTAGCCCGCATCCTCGAACACGTTCATCGCCGTGGACTTGCCGGCGCCAGAGAAGCCCGTGATGATGACGAGGTCCTGCAGACGCGACACAACGGTCGGTCCGTTTGCGGGACGGGGAGGCACGGGCCTGGTGGCGACCATCTGCAGTCCATTGTGCAGCTTCGACCGGGGGAAGGCACCGATTGGCACGCTGAGCCGGCCGTGGGGCAAGCGAGGCAAGGATGCACCCCTTCGGGGCACAAGCAGCTGCGCGCAGTGTGCTTTGCACATAAGCGAGCGAAGACGTAGCATCGCGCCGCTCCACGGCCGGCTCAGCCGGCCCGGTGCAGGAGCGCGTGTATGTCGCGGGCGGTCTTGGCCGGTAGACCCGGCACTCCCTGCAGCTCCTCACGCGAGGCCGCGAGAATCGCCTCAGGTGATCCGAAGTGCGCGATCAACGCACGCTTGCGCGTCGGACCGATACCCGGCAGCCCGTCGAGCAGCGAGCCCGTCATCGCGCTGTCGCGTCTGCTGCGGTGGTGGGTGATCGCGAAGCGATGGGCCTCGTCGCGGATGCGCTGCAGCAGCTGCAGCTCGGGGCTTGAGTGATCGAGCAACAGCGGCTCGGGGCGACCGGGCATGAACACCTCCTCGATGCGCTTGGCCAGCGAGATGACGGCGACACCGCGCTCGCGAAAGCCTGTCAGCGGAACCAGGCCCGCCGCGAGCTGACCCTTGCCACCGTCGATCACCACCACGTTTGGGAGCGCTGCGAAGCTGGCGTCGTGGGCCGGGTCGTGCGGTGAGAAGTCGGCCTGCTGCTCCCACTGGCTGAAGCGCCTGGAGAGCACCTCCGCCATCGAGGCATAGTCGTCGGGGCGGGCGGGATCTTCAATCGTGCGGATCTTGAAGCGCCGATAGTCGGATTTCTTCGGTGCGCCTCCCTCGAACACCACCATCGAGGCGACCGTGTGGGTACCGCCCAGATTGGAGATGTCAAAGCACTCGATGCGAACCGGGATCGCATCGAGTGAGAGCGCGAGCTGCAAGCGCTCGAGCGCCTGGGCGCGGTGCTGGTGGCGGCGCTCGTCGCGCAAGCGCTCCTGGTCGAGCGCGAGCAGCGCGTTGCGTTCGGCGAGCTCTAGGATGCGATGCTTGTCACCTCGCTCGGATGGACGCAGCTCGATCGGGCCACCACGTCGCCGCGAGAGCGCTTCGGCAAGCACCGGCCGCTCGGCAAGCTCCTGCTGGACGACGAGCAGCGCCGGGATGGTGGTCGGGCCACCGTAGTACTGCAGCAGGAACTCCTCCGCTACCTCGCCCCGCGCGCGCTCGGTCTCGTTTGACAAGTAGAAGGAGTGGCGGTCGGAGAGGATGCCGTCGCGTACCTGGAAGACCTGGGCGTTGGCGTCGCGGCCATCGGTGGCGACGGCAACGGCGTCGAATGTGCCGATCGAGCTCTTGGCGACACGTTGGCGCTCCATCAGCGAGCGCACCGCGCGCAGCCGGTTGCGCTCGAGCGTGGCCTGCTCGTAGTCCTGGGCGGCGGAGGCCGAACGCATGCGCTGCTCTAGATCGCGCTCGATCGTGCTGAAACGCCCGGAGAGGAAGTCGATCACGCCGTCGATGCTGCGCCGATAGTCCTCCTCGGTGACATAGTCGACACACGGGGCTTCACAGCGCTTGATGTAGTAATCGAGGCATGGGCTGCCGCTGCGGCGGCCCGGCTCGGGGCCCGTGCAGGAGCGGTACATGAACACCTTGGCGAGCACCTCGAGCGTCGAGCGCACACGCTTGGCGCTGGAGTAGGGGCCGAAGTAGGCGCGGCCCGAGCGGTGGCGCTCACGTGTGAAGTAGACCCTCGGGTATTGCTCGTCGAGGGAGATCGCGATGAACGGGTAGGACTTGTCGTCGCGCAAGCGGATGTTGAAACGCGGGCGGTACTGCTTGATGAAGCTCTGCTCGGCCAGCAGCGCCTCGGCCTCGCTGGAGACGACGACGCACTCGATCGCTTCGACGCTCGCCACCATCTCCGCGTGGCCCGGGCTCGAAGGAACCTGGGCCTTGGAGAAGTGGGAGGCCACCCGCTTGCGGATCGACTTGGCCTTGCCGACATAGATGACGCGCCCCTTCGCGTCACGAAACAGGTAGACGCCCGGCCTGTCCGGCAACACGCGGCGCTGCTCGGCCAAACTGGCGCGTCGTTGCTCTGCGCCGCTCTTGGCTCCCGGCGGCCTGAGATCGCTCTTCCCGCCCTGCCCAGGAGCGTTTTTCCCGCCCTGCCCAGGAATACTTTTCCCTCCCCGCTTAGGAACGCCCTTCCCGTCTTGCTTAGGAATGCTCTTCTCGTCCTGTCCAGGAACGCTTTTGCTCCGTTGGTTGGCGTTATTCAATAGGTGCGTGAATAGCGGTAGACGGCCAGCAGCGTGTAGGCGGCTATACCGATCAGCGCGAACCACGCGAACTCGCCGAAAGACGTCTGCCACATGCGTGACTGCGCGGCGATCGTGACATAGCCGACAGCGACCGCGCCGTAGAGCAGCGCCCGGTGACGGTCGCCGAGACTGTGCAGGTCGATGCCGCGTTCGCGGTAGAGCCTGTAGCCGAGGAAAGCGAAGCCGGCGCCGAACACGACCCATAGCGCCGCGGCAAACGCGTCTGCCGCGCGCCCTCCGCCCGGTAGGAACTCGACCGCGGCCGCGATCAGAACGATGATCGCGATATTGCGCGCGGTTCTCATCCGGTCCATGACGACACCCTGCCCATGAGGTCAATCAGTTTAGTTGGGCTGCCAGCGGTCTCGGGCGGTCGCGGGCGTAGAAATGCAAAGCCGCAATGTCCGGAATGATCGTCCCGCGAGTTATCCAACGTTTTCACCACACGAGCCGTTTTACGCTATACTGGGCAAGCCCATTCGGTCCTAACCCGATCGAAACGAGGGTTGGTTGGCAGGCGCCGGGGTACTCGTCATTCAGGTCAGAGAGCCCCGGCGCCTGTTTTTAATGCGCCACACCAAATCTCCTTGGCGCGTCCGAGCTTTCCTCGCCGTTCGTTTCCTTGGCCGTCTCGGGCGAGCTCGCTTTCGCTCACCGCCAATCACTCCACCGCGCGTCCCTAGTCTACGAGCGCCTCGAGGCGCTCGTAGGCCTGCTCGACCGCGCGCTTGGCGGCCGTGTGGCGTGCCTCGGACTTCGCCGCCTCGTACTTCGTCACCCAGGCCTCCGGATCGGCCAGCTCGTCTTCGAGCTCGCGCAGGGCCACCTCGGCCTGTTCGACCGCCTGCTCAGCCTTGGTCTGCTCGCGTACTCGATTCTTCGATGGGCCGGCGGCCTTCACAGACTTGGCCCTGCCGGACTTGGCCCCGCCGTTGGCCGCCATGGCATCTCCACCGTCCACATCGCTCGAAAGCCGATGCCCCCCGCGCGCGCGGGGGGCATCAGCTTTTCCGCCACCCCCGTCCACGCTCCTGGCCCTACCCCCGTCCCCGTCCCCGTCCCCGTCCCCGCTCCCGCCTGCGCCGGCCGCGGCACCGCTCGACCCCCTGTGCCCGCGCGCTGGTGTACCGCCGGGCTTGGAAGCCCCTACGGCCAGCCGCTCTTCGCGCAGGCGGACATACTCGGGCCAGCCTCCCAGGAAGCTGCGCAGCGAGCCGTCTTCGATCGCGACGGTGCGCATGCCTACCGCGTCGAGCAGAGCCCGGTCGTGGGAGACGAGCAGCAGCGCGCCGTCGAAGCTGTGCAAGGCGTCCTCCAGAGCCTCGCGGCTCTCGAGGTCGAGATGGTTGGTGGGCTCGTCGAGGATCAGCACGTTCGGCGGGCGCGGCGTGCCGTTCATCAGGATCGCCAGCGACAGCCGCCGGCGCTCGCCGCCGGATAGACCTTCCAACGGCTTCTCGGCATCCTCGCCGGAGAACAGAAACCTGCCTACGAGCGCACGCGCCTTGTTGGGGGGCAGGCCTGTCGCGCGCTGAGCGGCCTCCACCACGCTCTGCCCTGGCGCGCCGCCAGCGCCCAGCTCCTCGGCGTGCTGGGAGAGGTAGCCGACGGTGACGTTGTGCCCTGTGGAGAGCTTGCCCGCGCCGAGCTGGCGGCGTCCTGCCAGCGTCTCGATCAAAGTTGTCTTGCCGGCACCGTTTGCTCCCACCAACGAGACGTGCTCGCCGCGCTCCAGCCACAGCTCGGCATCGTCGAGCAGAACCAAAGGGCCACCCCCGTCCCCGGCGCCCTCGATCTCGACGCGGCCTTCCCGCAGCTCGAAGATCACGCGGCCGCTGCGCTCGGGCGCCTTGAAGGAGAACTCGAGTGTGGCCGCGTCACGTGGGTCGCGCTCGATGCGCTCGATCTTGGCCAGCTGCTTTACGCGCGACTGGGCTTGGCGCGCCTTGGTTGCCTTGGCACGGAAGCGCTCGACAAAACGCTCCATGCGCGCGATCTCGGCCTGCTGCTTGTCAATTGCCTTGCCCAGCGCGATCTCCCGGGCGGCCTGCTCGCGCCGCCACGTGTGCCATGTTCCGGCAAAGAAACGCGAACGCGTCGGCGGAGCCCCGTAGAGCTCTAGTACGGCGGTACCGACCGCCTCCAGGAACCAGCGATCGTGGGCGACGAGCATCACGGCCGCGTCGAGGTCCACCAGCGTCTGCTCGAGCCACTCCAGCGACTCGATGTCGAGGTGGTTGGTGGGCTCGTCCAGCAGCAGCACGTCGGCGCTCGTCGCCAGTGCGCGCGCCAGCGAGGCGCGCGTGAGCTGACCGCCGGAGAAGGTGTCCAGACCACGATCGAGATCGGCGTCCGAGAAGCCTAGGCCGTGCGTCATGAAGGTGGCACGGTCGCGCCACAGGTAGCCGCCGTATGACTCCAGGCGTGCTTGGGCTCGCGCGTAGCGGTCGAGCAGCGAATCGTCGCTTGCGCCCTCGGTCATCTCGCGCTCGAGCCTGGCCAGCTCGCGCTCTACCTCCAGCTCCTGCACGCAGCCGGAGAGCACATAGTCGCGCAGCGACATCGTGCGCTCCCTGGGTGGACGCTGGTCGTGCAGGGCGATGCGCACGCCCTTAGCGACGCTCAGCTCGCCCTGGTCGATCCGCTCCTCGCCGGCGATCATGCGCAGCAACGTTGTCTTGCCGGCACCATTGCGTCCGGCAATCGTGAGACGTTCGCGGCGCTCGAGCTTGAACGACACGCCGCCGAGCAGCGGCTTGCCGGCCATGTCCTTGCGTAGGTCTGAGGCGATCAGGAGAGCCACGTCGAGGATGGTAGGGCCCGCTCCTTCCTATAAGATTCTCGACGACATGCGTCGCCTGCTCGCCAGCCTCTGCGCCTCCACCACTCTGCTGCTTGTGCTCGCTCCCACGGCACTTGCCTACAACGACGGGCGCGGCTTCTACGGAGCTACCAACGACAAGGTGATCACCAAAGCCGGCTTCATTCTGATCATCTTCTTCCCGACCTTCGTGCTCCTTATGAGCCTCTTGCAATGGCGTCTGGACAAGCGCAAACAAGCCCGTAAAGCGGCCCACACCGCGCGCATCGACGACGCCCGCTGGCGCGGCGGTTGGTAAGCCGGCTCAGCTGACCCTGCGATGACGAGCGAGCCTGACCAGACGTCCGGCTCCCAGGCCCGGTCCTCCGGCTCTCAGCCCGATACCTCAGGCTCCCAGGCCCAGTCCGATTCCAAGTCGGTCGGCTATGAACGCTACGGCGCGGCCGCCGTGGTCAGCATCGACCGTCCCGAGCGGCGCAACGCCGTCGACGGGGCCACAGCCGAGGCTCTGCACTCAGCGCTCATGCGCTTCGAAGGCGAAGAGGACGCGCGCGCGATGGTGCTCACCGGTACCGGTGGAGTCTCCTTTTGCGCCGGAGCAGACCTCAAGGCGATCGAGACGCTCGGCGGACGCCTGACTTCACCGGATGGGCCGATGGGGTTCACGCGGCTGACGCCCTCTAAGCCGACGATCGCGGCGATCTCCGGCTTCGCCCTGGCTGGCGGGTTGGAGCTGGCGCTGTGGTGCGACCTGCGGATCGCCACCGAGAGCTCGAAGTTCGGATATCCCGAGCGCCGCTGGGGCGTACCCCTGATCGACGGCGGCACGCAGCGCCTGCCACGCATCGTCGGGCTTGGGCGCGCGCTCGATCTGATCCTGACAGGGCGCATCATCGACGCCGGCGAGGCTCATGCGATGGGCCTGCTCACTGAGGTGGTCGCCAACGGCGCGCACCTGGAACGGGCGATCGAGCTTGCCAACAACCTTGCGCGCTTTCCGCAGCGCACGATGCTCGTCGACCGACGCGCCGCAATCGACGGCTTTGGCATGACGCTCGAGCAAGGTCTTGCGCTCGAGGCCCAGGCTGGACCCGAGACCTACCTCGACGCGGTCAGCGGCGCGCAGCGCTTTGCCTCCGGCGAGGGACGCGGCGGAGCCGGCGCCGGCGCGTAGAGGCTTTGCGGCTGTTCCCCTCGGGGGCAGCGGCCTTGGGGCATAGCCTCCAAAAGCTCGATGCCCCCGCGCGGGGAAGACGTCCCTACCTCCACGTTGTAATCCCCGGAGACCCAGATCCGGATTACAACCTGGAGGTTGTATGTCTGGATAGAGGTTTGTGCATGTCTCCCCCAGGACATTCGCACCCCGCCCACAAATTCCCATGGAACCCCACACATAATCCATCAGCCATCTCAGAACACCTCAACCGCCGCGTCCCCACGCGTGGTCTCAGCTACGACTATCCTCGGCTGATCGAACCTCGGGAGAGCAAATGGCCTATTTCGTAACGGGAGCGACCGGCTTCATCGGCCGCCGGTTGGTGGAGCGGCTGCTGGAGCGCAGGGGCAAGATCCACGTGCTCGTGCGCGAGGACTCGCTTGGACGCCTGGATGAGGCGATCGAGCACTGGGAAAAGATCTCCGAGGCCACCGTGAGCAGGCGTGTGCATCCGGTCATCGGGGATCTGCGCCAGCCGTTGCTAGGACTAACCGACGAGCAGGTCTCAGAGCTCGAGGGGACGATCGATCATCTCTTCCATCTGGCCGCCGTCTATGACATGACCGCGTCCCTAGAGCTTGACACCGCCGTCAACGTCGGCGGCACCAGCCACGCGATTCAACTGGCTGGGGCACTGCGTGCCGGACGCTTGCACCACGTCTCTTCGATCGCCGTCGCAGGCGCCTACAAGGGGGAATTCAGCGAGGACTTCTTCGACGAGGGGCAGCGGCTGCCATCGCCGTATCACGCCACGAAGTTCGAGGCTGAGCGAGCGGTGCGCGAGCAGGAGCTCGTGCCCTGGCGCGTGTACCGGCCTGGGGTCGTCGTCGGCGACTCCAAGACGGGCGAGATGGACAAGATCGACGGTCCCTACTACTTTTTCAAGGCGATCCAGCGCATGCGTCAAGTGGTGCCGCAGTGGATGCCGCTCGTCGGGCTGGATCTCGGCAAGACGAACCTCGTGCCAGTGGATTGGGTGGCCGGGGCGCTCGACCACATCGCCCATCGTCCGCACCTCGACGGGCGAGCCTTTCACCTGACATATCCCGGGGGCCAGCGCGTGGACGAGGTGATGAACGACATCGCATCGGCCGCGAACGCTCCTCGCTTTGCCGTGAGCATCGACAAGCGCGTGCTCGATGTCATGCCCACGACACCACTTTCACTGCTGATGCGCATGCCACCGTTGCGCCAGGCGCGCAGGCTGACGCTTCGCGAGCTTGGGATACCCAAGGAGGTGCTCGAGCACATCGACCTCGTGCCCACGTTCAACACGCGTCAAGCCGAGCGCGCGCTTGCCAGCTCCGACTTCGAGCATCCGCCGGCGCTGCGCGAGTATGCCGTGCAGCTTTGGGACTACTGGGAACGTGAGATGGACCCGAGCATCAGTCGCGGGCGCACGCTTGGTGAGGCGGTGCGCGACAAGCGCGTGCTGATCACTGGGGCCTCTTCAGGCATCGGCAGAGCAACGGCCGTGAAGGTCGCCGCCGCGGGCGGGATTCTCTTGCTGGTGGCTCGCAACGTGGAGAAGCTCGAGGAGGTTCGCGCGGAAATCGTCGCCACCGGCGGGCTCGCTTACGTGTATGCGGCCGACATCTCCGACGTGGACGAGGTCGACCGGCTGATCGAGCGCGTCAAAGACGACCATCGCAACGTGGACATGCTCGTAAACAACGCTGGGCGCTCGATCAGGCGCTCGATCTCGTTGAGCTACGAGCGCTTTCACGACTTCGAACGCACGATGCAGCTCAACTACTTCGGCGCGGTGAAGCTGATCATCGGACTGCTTCCCCAGATGCGGGCGCGCGGTTTCGGCCACATCGTGAACATCTCCTCGATCGGCGTGCAGACCAACCCGCCGCGCTTCTCCGCCTACGTGGCATCGAAGGCCGCCCTCGACGCGTTTACGCGCGTGGTCGCCTCCGAGGTGGTCGGCGACGGCGTGACGTTCACCACGATCCACATGCCGCTCGTGCGCACGCCGATGATCGCTCCCACCAAACTGTATGACGCGTTTCCCACGATCACTCCCGAGCAGGCGGCCGACATGATCTGCGAGGCGCTGCGCACTCGTCCCAAGCACATGGGGACCACGCTCGGCACGACCGGCGAGGTTCTCTACGCGCTTGCTCCTGGTGTGGTCGACCGCATTTTGCACCTCGCCTACCGCGTGTTCCCCGACTCGGCTGCCTCGCGCGGCGAGAAGGGGACCGACGAGCGGGCTTCGCTGGAGCAGCTCGCGATGGCAAACCTGATGCGAGGCGTTCATTGGTAGTTGGTCACGCCACATGTGGCGTGACCGGCAGGCCCGCA
>JBAQGH010000087.1:0-10936 GCA_049287685.1 Solirubrobacteraceae bacterium
CCGTGCTGGTCTAGTCGCTCCGGCCCAGCCCCCAGGCCGCGCCTTCACGGCCAGCACCATGAAAACACGCTCAGCCCGACGCGAGACCTATGCCCCGACTCACCAGAGACCCATCACCTGAAACACATGTCCTGAACCCACACACCTCCGCCCGCATCGATGCGTCGAAGGCGGATCCGTTCCCCGATCTTATATCCGGCTCCGTACGTTTGGGCGAGAGAGCGGGCGTGCTCTTATGAGCGCCTCAGGAAGGTCGTTCGCCGGCAGATCAGCCGGCGATCAGCGCCGCGGGCTGGGCCAGCGCCGCTTCTGCCGCGCGCACCGACTCGACGAAGATCTCGACTCCCGTTAGCAGCAGCTCGCGCGTGATCACCAGCGGGGGCAGGAAGCGCGCGACATTGCCGTAGTGGCCGCCCACCTCGATGATCACCCCCTTGCGAAAGCACTCGGTGCGGATCTGAGCAGCCATCTCAGGCCACGGCGCCTTGGTGTCGCGGTCCTTGACGAGCTCGATGCCGATCATCAGCCCGCGCCCGCGCACGTCGCCGACGGAGGCCAGCGTGTCCTGCGCTTCGCGCAGCAGCCCGAGCGTCAGCTCGCCGAGCGCCGCCGCGTGGGCGGGCAGGTCCACCTCCTGCATGAGCTCGATTGCCGCCAGGCCGGCCGCCATCGCCACCTGGTGGCCGCGGAAGGTGCCGATATGGGCTCCCTGCTTCCAGGTGTCTAGCTCTGAGTCATAGGCGATGCACGAGATTGGGTAGCCGATCCCACCGAGCGCCTTGGAGAGGGTGATCACGTCGGGTTGAACCCCGTCGTGCTCGCACGCGAACATCGTGCCCGTGCGCGCGAAGCCGGTCTGGATCTCGTCGCAGATCAGCGGCACGTCGTGCTTGCGGGTGATCGCACGCACCTTGCTCAGGTAGCCCTCAGGTGGGACGATCGTGCCGCCCTCGCCCTGGATCGGCTCGATCAGCACGGCCGCCGGGTGGGGGATGCCGCTGTGCGGGTCTTCCAGCGAAGTGTCGAGCAGGTTCGCGCACGCCAGCTCGCAGGAGTCGGGCTTCAGGCCGAGTGGGCAGCGGTAGCAGTAGGGGTAGGGCATGAAGTGCACGGGACTCGAGGTCGGGCCGCCGAAGCCGACGTCGCTTGTCACCGACAGGGCGCCGGTCGTCATGCCGTGGTAGGAGCCCTGGAAGGCGATCACAGCGTCGCGCCCGGTGTGCGCGCGGGTCAGCTTCAACGCCGACTCGATCGCGTCCGAGCCGGTGGGACCGCCGAAGTGAAACTTGGCGCTCTCGCGCAGGCGGCCGGGGAGCAGGGTCTTGAGCTTGCTCATCAGGCGCAGCTTGGGCTTGGTGGGGAAGTCGAGCGCGTGCACGAGCTTGCGCTCCTGCTCGGCCGCGGCCGCCAGCACGTCAGGATGGCTGTGGCCAACGTTGAGCACGCCCGCACCGCCGAAGAAATCGACGAACGTGTTGCCGTCGACATCCTTCATCGTCGCGCCGCGACCCTCCTCGATCGCCACGGGCACGCTGCGCGGGTAGGAGCGGGCGTTTGACTCGAGCTCGTCCTGCTGGGCGAGCAGCTCGCGCGAGCGCGGACCCGGCACCTCGCCATCGAGCGCCGGGGCGGGCTCGAAATGCAGCTCCTCGAAGTTGTGCTCCCCTTGGCTCATCTCTCAGGTCTCAGGGCGACTATAGCCTTCGCCGGCCTCGCGCCTAGTCCGATCGCTCGGTTGTGGAAGGGGCTGTGTCGAATGTGGGATTGGCGGGCGTGCCCGTGGCGGCACGAGCTGGAGCGGTGGAGGCGTTGGCGTCGATCGTGGTACCGGCGGGCGTGCCCGTAGTGGCACGAACCTCCCTCATAACCGGAAACGGTGCGACCTCGCGCAGTGTCTCGTGTCCGGTGAGGATCATCAGCAGACGGTCGACTCCCATGCCGCCGCTGGCTGACGGGGCCAACCCGTACTCGAGCGCGCGCACGTACTCCTCGTCGTGGGGGTGGGGGGCGTCGTCGTCGTCGGCGCGGCGCTGCTTGCGTTGCTCGACGAAGCGCTCGTACTGCTCGACGGGATCGTTGACCTCCGAGTCGCCGCTGACCAGCTCGATGCCGCCGATAACGGCGTCGAAGTGCTCGGCAAGCCTTGAGTCCTCGGCGTGGGCCTTGGTGATCGGGAAGGACTCGAGCGGAAAGTCGTATACGTGTGTGGGCTGGTTGAGCGTCGGCTCAACGAGCTTTGAGTAGACGGCCTGAACCGTCTGCGCCCAACTGGCGTCGGGATGGATCTTGCCCTCCAGCAGCGCCATCAGCTCCTCGCGCTCGGCTGCGAGGAAATCCACCCCCGTAACGCGCAGGATCTCGGCTTGCATGGTTGTGTTGCGCCAGGGCTTTGCCAGGTCGATCTGCTCGCCGCCGCGCTCGATCACAGTCGTACCGAGCACGTGTTGGGCGACGTAGGCGACCATCTCTTCGGTGAAGCGCGCCACGTCCTTGTGGTCGGAGTAGCTCATCAGCCACTCGAGCATCGTGAACTCGGGGGAGTGCCGGTAGGAGATGCCCTCGTTGCGAAAGCACTTGCCGAGGTCGTACACGTTCTCGAGCCCGCCGATCAGGCAGCGGTTGAGATACAGCTCGACGGAGATGCGCAGCGACATCTCCTGGTCGAGCGCGTTGTGGTGGGTCAGAAACGGTCGCGCCGATGCCCCCCCGGCGAGTGCCTGCAGGACTGGCGTTTCGACCTCGATGAAGCCGCGCTCGGCCATGAAGGCGCGGAGAGCATCGACCGTCTTGGCGCGCGTGACAAACAGTTCGCGCGTGCTCTCGTTGGCGAGCAGGTCGAGCTCGCGATAGCGATAGCGGGTGCCGGTATCGCCAAGCCCGTGGCGCTTGTCGGGCGGCGGCCGCAGCGCCTTGGTCAGCAGCACGCAGCGGTGCACGCCGAGCGCCAGCTGACCGCGCTGGGTTACGTAGATGGGCCCTTCGGCTTCGACGATGTCGCCGACGTCGAGGTCTACGATGCGCTCGTAGGCCTGCTCGCCGAGCGTGTCTTGGCGCACGGCAAGCTGGATCTCACCGGAGAAATCGCGCAGGTCGATGAAGGTCGTCTTGCCGTGTCCGCGTCTGGAGATGACGCGCCCGGCGAGGCGATAGTTGAAGTCGGGGTGCTCGCCGGCCTCGAGCTCCGACGGATCGTGGGCGGCGTGCAGCTTGGCGATCTCGGTGCGCTCGCTCGCGGGAATATGTGGGAACGGCTCGATCCCCTGTGCGCGCAGGCGCTCGGCCTTGGCGAGCCGTTCGTGTGTGACGGCGTCGTCAAGCGCGTTATCGAACATGCTGGATCACCACAGGAAGGTACCATCGGGCCGCGCTCGGGCCCGCTTGTGTTTTCACAGTGGTGTTTCTGTAGGCGAATGTGGATGATGCGCTCGTGAGGCACACAAAGGACCCAGAGATCGACGAGCAGGTACGTGCTTTCGGCGAAAGCATGCGTGCCACGCGCTTGAGCGTCGGGCTCTCTCAGGTGGGCTTGTCAGAGGCCACAAAGCTCGACCGCGCCGCGATCAGCTTCCTCGAGCGGGCCGAACGCGCTCCGGATCTCTCCACGCTTGTGCGCGTCGCGCGCGCGCTTGGCACGACGCCGGTCGACCTGCTCGACGGGATCGGCCTCGCCGGCCCGCGAGCGGTCTCGTTGCCGGCGGAGGCAACGCCGGCGAGCGAGCCTGGCCTGCGCTTCGGCGCGAACCTGCGCGCGGCGCGCAAGGGGGCTTCGTTTTCGCAAGAGGCGCTTGCCTATGAGGCCGAAGTCGATCGGGCCGCGATCAGCGTGTACGAGCGCGGGGGCCGCGAACCGAACTTGCGCACGCTCTTGAAGCTCGCGCGAGCGCTCCAGTTGAGCCCAGTGGCGTTGCTCGACGGCGTGCGCTGAGCTCGCGCTAGAAGCTCAACTCGCTCGCACGGATCGCCGCGCGCGTGGGTCGGTATATCGGTTGAGGCGGGATGTCGGGCTCATGTGTCGTGTCGGGCTTGCGCGCGGTGCCGGGCTGTGCGGCGCCAGACTCACGTGTGGCATCGGGTTTGCGTTCAGGCGCGGTTTCGCGTTCGGCCAGGCCGTCCTCGAGCAGGATCTCCAGGGCCACCATGATCTCGTCGATCTCCCGCTGCGTGCTGGGATCGCGCTCACAGGCGAGAGCAACCGATGCGGCGGTCATGCCGTCGCAGGCTCCGCTTACGAGTGTGTGCAGCACGACCGCCGCCAGCAGATCCGGGTGTTGGGAGGAGCTCTTGTCTTGTGAATTCGCCACATTTCGAAACTACACGACGGAGCGGTCGAGTGCTGGATGGGTGGCGCGAATGCCTGTGTGCTGGCGCCGTCAGCGCTAAAGCAGTGCCGCGCGCGTGCCGAAACGCGTATCGAGGACAAGTATTCGGCACTCGTGATGATCCGCACAAACCCCTTTCGGCCAAAGCAAAGCCCCCGGCGCCCGGCGCCGATGGCTTTCGTGCGCGCGCCGGGAGATCCCTCGGCGCCCACGCCGTCTCTTGCACCAAGACGGCTGCCGCCACTGGGCTCCGAGAGCGGCGACACGCTGATCGAGGTGGTGATCAGCGCGGCTCTGATCTCGCTCGTGGTGATCGCCGTGCTGTTCGGGCTCGACAGCACCAATCGCGCCACGGCAAACAGCCGAGCCCGCTCGCAAGCCGATGGGCTGGCCCAGCAGGACGAGGAGCGGCTGCGCAGCGAACCGATCAAGAAACTCACCGAACTGGAACGCAAAGAAAATGTGACCATAGGCGCGACCACGTACACGATCACGACGACCGCCAAATACATCGCCGACGAGACCAGCACCGCGAGCTGCACATCGAGCGTGCCGACCGCCGACTACCTGAAGACGATCTCGACGGTTACGTGGCCGTCGATGGGGCCTCACGGAGCCGTGACGGAGACGGGGGTCATAAGCCCACCCGCCGACTCGGCCCTGATCGTGCAGGTCGAGGATGTCGGGACGCCGCTGGCAGGCGCCAAGGTCGTCGCCAAAGGTCCCGCGCCCTCGAGCAGCGCACACGAACTCGAAACCTCCTTGAACGGGTGCGCGATCCTTGCGCTGCCGCCTGGCGAATACACGATCAACGTCAGCAAGACGGGTTATGTGGACCCGAACGGCTATGCAAACACAGAATCTGACAAAAGCGTGACGAAAGCGGTCTACCTCCCCGCTGAGACGACATCCAAGGAGGGCTACAACCTCGGGCCAGCGAGCAAGCTCCAGGTCAGCTTTACAGAAGCGGGGAAAACAATTCCCCCGCCAGAAAGCGACTCGGTTGTGTACTTCAACACAGGTATGGCCCACTACGAATCGTTCCCTCAACCCGCCCCGCCCGAAACGACGCCCGTAACGTATAGCACCTCGATCGAACCCACCAACATCTTCCCGTTCACCACGAAGTACACCGTCTATGCAGGCAGCTGCGAAGCGGACCTGCCGACGAGAAACGGCCAGAGCACTAATCCTGAAGTCCTCGTCCCGGCGGGCGAACCAGCGCCCGTGTCGGTGCCGCTGGCACCGATCGATATAAAGGTATTGGAAAGCAAAGGGGTTCCGGCGGCTATTCAGAACGCCACCGTCGTCTTGGAAGACACCGGCTGCAGCGCCGTCCGCAAGCTCGCGACGACCTCCGCGGGAGCTCTCAATCGTCCTGGGATGCCCTTTGGCACGTATTCCCTGTGCGTGACGGCCGCCGTGGGCGGGAAACAGCGCGAAGACACCGTGTCGGTAGATAACGACATCGCGAGCGGGACCCCGCTACAGACCATATACCTAGGCGAAGAAGGCAAAGAAGGGTCTGTTTGCTGATGAGCCGGAAGCACGTTTCATTGCAAGCGCTGCGCGAGGAGCGCGGCTTTACGCTCATCGAGCTGCTGGTGGCGATGTCGCTGGGGATCCTCGTCTCTGGGATCGCCCTATCGCTGCTCAACTTCACGACAGCCGACGTGACGCGCATCACCGAACGAGTTCACGCCGACCAAACAGGTCGAGTGGCCCTGGAGAAGCTGATGCTCGCGCTGCATTCCTCCTGTCTGACCGCCAAATCCGACCCCATCAAGCCGGAAAGCACCGAAAGCAAACTAAGGTTTGTCAGCGAAACCAGCGCCGAAAACGAACATGGCGAACCTTCCGCGGCCCTGCCGACGATCAGACTGCACGAAGTCGTCTATACGCCAGGGTCGGGCAAAACCGAAGGCACGCTCACAGAAAATTCGTGGACGAGCAAAGGCATCCCACCAAATTACGAATTCAACGAAAAAGAAACACCGACAAAACGCATATTGCTGACCGGCATACAGAAGACCGAAAATTCAAAAAAAGAACTCGTACCCGTATTTCGTTATTACAGGTATTACAGGGAAACCGACAGTAAAGCCGTGCTGGGCGAATTGGATCCCACTCCGGTCGTCTCCGGCACCGAAAAACTGAGCGAAAAAGAAGCCCTGGGCGTGGCCAAGGTGAACGTGAGCTTTACGGCTGTACCGGAAGGCAAAGAAAACAAATTGAACACCCAATTTGGAGGAGGTCGCCCGGTGGCACTGGAAGATTCCGCGATCCTGCGCCTGTCTCCGTCTTCTGAAGAAAACAGCTCCAACCTACCCTGCGCGGAACTATGATGACCACTTTCACAAGCTCCCTACGTAGTGCTCTGATGAAGCTTCGTGGCCAGGAGGGCATCACGATGATCATCGCGATCGGGGTGATGTTCGTCACCTCGCTACTGCTCGTTGCGACGTTCACCGCGGCAAACGGGGAGATCCATCTGAGCGCCACAGACACTTCGCAGAAGAAGGCCTACTATGCCGCCCTCGCGGGAATCGAGAACTATGAGAACCACTTGACCGAGGACGGCAACTACCTTACCTATTGCACCAACCCCCCCGAGACCAATGCCGCCCTGAACCAGGTCGGGGAAACGACACACCGCGCCAAGATCACGAACGAAAGCGGGGAATCGCTCAACGAGGAATACGCGATCCAGCTGCTGCCGGCCGAAAGCGCGCCGGCAAACGATCGCAAGTGCGACCCCAACAACTTGGTTGAAACGATGCTCGAAGAGAAGTCGCCTGGCGCTGTCGGCACCTTCCGCATCGAGTCGACCGGCTACTCGGGCAACCAGCGGCGCACGCTTGTCGCGGACTTCCGCAACGCCAACTTCGTCAGCTTCGTTTGGTACACGAAGTATGAAACGGGCGACCCCGCGATCTACGGCGAACCGCTCAAAGAAAAAGAGCCCGCTAACTACTACACGGAATGCTCAAAGTTCTACGGCGAACGTCCCGCGGACGGCGGCACTCCGCGGCGCTGCATCAACAACTTCTTCATCAACGGAGAATCGGTCAACGGTCCGATGCACACAGAGGATCACGCCGGCGTGTGCGGATCGCCGGTCTTCGGCCGCAGCGAAAACGATCGTATCGAATTCGGGCACGCATATGGCAAACCCGAAGACGAAGGCTATTCGGGCGAGGGTGTCTGCGCGGAAGTAAAACCCGTCTTCAAGGGTAAGCACGTGCTACCCAAGGAAGTCGTGTCTATCGAGCCGCCTCCAGGCGATGAAGAACTGAAACACATCGTCGAACCGGCCTACGAATACAAGAACAAGACAGAAATCGTTCTTGAAGACGGCACGATGACCGTGACCAACTGGGAAGAAAACGCGCTCACGAAAACGTGGATCTCGAAAACCCAAGTGGGGGTTGCCTATCCGCCCAATGGCATCATCTACGTTGCGGGCGGCTGCTCAATACCCTATTCGCCATATGGGCCCAAGCCGGGGTACACAGAAGATGACGCATGCGGCAACGTGTACGTTCGTGGCGAATACACAAACTCGCTGACGATCGCGGCCGAAAATGATGTGATCATTAACGGAAACCTCACAACCCCGACGAATTCGGCGGGTGTGCCGACCACCAATGCGCTGCTGGGGCTGATCGCGAACAACTTCGTTCGCATTTACCATCCGGTGAAGGGCCCCTACCCGGCCAAAAGCGGCAAATGCAATGGGAGCGACAAACTGAACGCGAAAGGCGAATGCGAATACACCGATGACGCTGCTGAATGCGACGCGCCCAACGGCGCAGGGGATCTGGAAAACCCGAAGATCTACGCCGCTATGCTCGCCGTCAAACACGCCGTGATCGTGGACAACTACATCTGCGGCGAACCCTCGCTCGGAAACCTGAACGTTTACGGTGCCGTCGCCGGCCTCTACACAAACGGCTTCACCGGCGAGTTCTCGGGCAGCTCGATCATCCACGGCTACCCCTACGACGCCAACTACGACAATCGCCTGCAGGTCGAGGAGCCGCCCCACTTCCTCAACCCGATCGAGGCCTCCTGGTTCGTGCAGCGCGAGACCTTGGCGGCCAACCCGAAGGAAGAAGGCTGAGCTAGCGCATCCCCAATCGGGGGCCGCACGCGTGCCGCAAACTGTTCCGGGTCGACGAGCTCACGTATACAGCGCCTCTATCTCGGCGGCGTACTTTTCGGCGATCGGCTTGCGCTTGAGCTTCATCGTCGCCGTCAGCTCGTCCCCGCCGGGCAACCAATCGCGGGGAAGGATCGCAAAACGCTTGATCTGCTCCACACGGCTGAGGTGCGTGTTGGCCTCCTCGATACCTCGCGCGACCTCCGCTTGGACGCTGAGGGCCTGCGTCAGCTTCTCGGGTGGCGCCTCGCCAAGTCCGTGCTCGGCAGCCCAGGCACCGGCGCCGTCGGGGTCGAGCACGATCAGCGCAATGTTGTAGGGGCGCATGTCGCCGATCGCGATCGCCTGCCCGATCAGGGGGCTCGAGCTCTTGATGTGAGCCTCGATGTTCGCCGGCGACATGTTCTTGCCTGCCGCGTTGATGATCAGCTCCTTCTTGCGATCAACGATCCGCACGTAGCCGTCGTTGTCGATCTCCGCGATGTCGCCCGTGTGCAGCCATCCGTCGGGGTCTATCGCCTCGGCGGTGCGCCGCGGGTCTGAGCGGTAGCCGCGCATCAGGATCGCCCCACGGCAAAGCAGCTCGCCGTCATCGGCGATGCGGACCTCCAGGCCCGGCAGCGGCGTCCCGACCGTGCCGATCTTGGGGCGCTCCCGCGGGTTGCACGTGCCCACACAGGTCAGCTCGGACATGCCCCACAGCTCACAGATCGGCAGGCCGATAGCGTGGAAGAACTCGAGCACGTCGATCGGGGTGGGCGCGGCTCCGGCGTAGAGCATCTTCGCCTCGTCGAGCCCCAGCTGCTCGCGCAGCTTGCTGAGTACCAGCTCGTCGGCTCGGGCGTGCTCGGCGATCAGATCCGCCGAGGGCCGCTCTCCGGCCTGTTCCGCGCGCACGCGCTCTAGGCCAGTGTCGATCGCCCACCGCACCGCCTGTTTGCGAGCCGTGTCCGGCTCGGCCGCGATCCCAGCCTCGAGCCCAGCCTTCATCTTCTCCCAGACTCGCGGCACCGAGCCAAAGCTCGTCGGACGCACCTCTCCCAACGCAGCGGCGATCTCGCGCACGTCCGCGATCACCGTCACCTGCGCGCCACAGAGCATCTGGTTGTAGTGCGCCGAGTAGCGATCGGCCATGTGCGCGTGGGGCAGGTAGGAGACGAGACGATCCTCCGGCCCCACGGAGATCCGCTCGAACGCCGCGCGGCACTCCGCGAGCACATTCGCGTGGGTCAACTCGACGCCCTTCGGCGGCCCGGTCGTACCCGAGGTGTAACAGATGGTGATCAGATCATCCCCGGTCACAGCCCGCCACGTCGCCTCGAAGTCAAAGCCAGGGGACTGCCGCGATTCGACGTCCGTGAGCGCCAACGTACCCTCCGGTGCGCCATCAATGCAGATCACGTGCTCAAGCGAGTCGATTCCCGCATCCATGATGCTCTGGAGGAACCGCGACTCGCAGATCACGACCTTGTTGGCCGCGTTGGCGAACAAGTAGGCGATCTGCTCCGGGGAGCAGGTGTTGTAGATCGAGAAGGGCGTCGCCCCGAGGTGCATCGCCGCGCAGTCACAGATGTTGAACTCGGGCCGGTTGAGCAACATCATCCCCACCGTGTCGCCTCGCCCGACGCCGAGCTCGTGCAGGCCCGTTGCAACGTTCCTCACGCGTGTAGCCACCTCGGCGAACGTCAGCTCGGTCTCTCCGCCCGGGGTGCGCAGAGCCACCCGCTCAGCGTTCTCGGCGGCCGTGATCTGAAACGCCTCGCACAGCGTGGCGGCGTCCGGCGCCGAACCCTCGCGAGTCTCCAACCCCGTGACTGTTCTGTCTTGCGTCCCGGTCATCGCCATGACCCTCACACCCTTCCCGATAGCTGCGCCGCCTGGGACGCATCGGCCGGCTTGGAGCCGCCGTGACGGATCAAGTCGGCGGCGCGCTCGGCAATCGCGATCGTCGGCGCGTTCGTGTTGCCGCGAGTGACGCTCGGCATCACCGACGCATCCACCACGCGCAGACCGTCCACACCACGGACGCGCAGATCGGTATCCACCACGGCATCCGGGTCTGAGCCCATGCGGCAGGTGCCGACAGGGTGAAAGAACGTGTAGGTCTGCCGGCGTATGTACGCGCGCCTATCTGCCTCTGAGCTCGAAGCGGGCTCGTCCCACAACCGGCTGGTGTAGGGGGCGAGTGCCGGTTGAGCACCAATCTCCTCGGCTATGCGCAGACCCTCGAGCATGGTCTGCATGTCGGAGTCCTCCGCGTAGTAGTTGTGCAACACGTAGGGCTGACGGGTGGGGTCTCCTGAGCGCAACGTGAGCATTCCCTGGCTGGCGGGCTTCAGCGGACAGATCGCCAGCGTGAAGCCGTGCTCGAAGTTCGGCTCATCGAGCAGCATCGCCGGGACCGCGTGAAACTGCAGGTCCGGTGCCGGCAGCTCAGGGCTGGTTCGCAGGAACC
>JBAQGH010000088.1:0-21382 GCA_049287685.1 Solirubrobacteraceae bacterium
GCTCAGGGGCCATTGGCGCCAAGGCGCTGCAACAGGTGGTCGCCGACGCGCAGCGCGTTTGCCATCGCCGTGAGCGCGGGATTGACCGCTGAGATGCTGGGAAAGAAGCTGGTGTCGACCACGTACAGGTTGTCTAGTTCGTGTGCCTTGCAGTTGGGGTCCAAAGCCGAGAGGCTCGGATCGCTGCCGAAGCGGCAGGTCCCGGCCTGGTGGGCAACGCCGGCGACGGGAATCTTGTTCTCCAGGTAGGCCCAGCGCGGAATCAGATGATGCTCGTGCATGCCAAGGTGGCCGAGCAGCGAGCGCAGCTGCTCAAACAGCCGGTCACGGGCGGTGTCGTTGCTGGCGTGGTAGGCCAACGTCAGGTGCCCGTTGCGGTCGACCGTCACCCGATTCTCCGGCTGGGGAATGTCCTCGGTCGACAGCCAGAAGTCAACAGCGTGCTCGGCCACGTCCGCCAGCGAGAAGGTCGGCGCGAGCTTGGTCATCAGCGGCTTCTCGCCGCGATACATGTCCGCCACCGACTTACCTACCATCTGGATGTTCCCCATCGGGAACTCCCACGCGTCGCTCGCAAAGTAGTAGTCGTTGACCCCAAGTGTCTTTTGGAACACGGTGGGATTGGGCTCCTTGGAGATCGCGAGTACGGCCTGGGAATTGTGGAACATATAGTTGCGCCCCACCTGGTCGGAGCCGTTGGCGAGGCCACCGGGATGCTTGTCGGTAGCCGAGCTGAGCAGCAGCTTGGCGGTGTTGGCAGCACCGCAAGACACGACCACGATGTCGGCCGTGTATGTCTCGCGCTCGCCCTTGCCATTGCCTCCACCCGTGCCCGTGCTAGCGCTCTCGCCTGTGCCAGCGCCCTCGTCTGCACGCTCCACCACGACCTCGGTGACGGCGGTGCCGGCGGGGTTGGTCTTCAGCGCCACGACCTTGGCCCCCGTCAGCAACGTGACGTTGTCGTGCTCGAGCGCCGGTCGCACCCCAAGCACCTCGGCGTCGGACTTAGCGTGCACCAGGCAGGGAAAGCCGTCGCAGGTAGAGCAGCGCACGCAATTGCTGTAGGGCATGTTGCCCTCGTTGAGCATCACACCGCAGGGCGCATGGAAGGGGTGCAACCCAGCGGCGGCGAACGCCTCTGAGAGCTGGGCGATGCGCGGCTCGTGAGAGACCGCCGGATGGGCATAGGGGGCGGAGGCGAACGGTTCCGTGGGGTCCTCGCCGCGTGCACCATGCACCTGGTAGAGCTGCTCGGCCTTCGTGTAATAGGGCTCCATCGCCTCGTAGGGGATCGGCCAGGCGGGAGAGATGCCGCCGTGGTGCTTCAGCTCGCCGAAGTCCTCAGCCCGCATGCGATAGAGCGCGGCGCCATACATCTTGGTGGCACCGCCCACGCAGTAGTGCACCTGCGGCTGGAAGGCCTTGCCTTCGGCGTCGTACCAAGTGTCGGGGGAGACGTAGCGATTGTCCACGAACACGTCCGCGGCGGACCAGTTCTGCGGCTCGCGCGGCAGCCAGTCGCCGCGCTCGAGCAACAGAATGCGCTTGCCCGAGGGGGCCAGGTGGCGGGCAAGCGTGCCTCCGCCTGCGCCGCTGCCGATGACGATGACGTCGTAGTGGTCCATCAAACACCTCCTGTTGCGCGTCGGGCGATTTGGTTGCAGCCGACGTCCCGAGTGTCCGTGCCCCGAGCCGGATCGATGCCGTGGACGAGGTCGATGCCGTGACCGTCGATCACGAGATCTCCGCCAGGCGCTCGACGAGGATGATCCGCGCCGCCGCCTCGATCAGCGCGAGGTGGGAGAAGGCCTGGGGGAAGTTCCCGAGGTGGCGCCCGGTGGAAGTGTCGAACTCCTCGGCGTACAGCCCGAGCGGCGAGGCCACGCTCAGCAGCTTCTCCATCAGGTCGCGCGCGTGCTGCTGCTCGCCGACGACCGCGAGTCCTGACACCAGCCAGAAGGAGCAGATCAGGAAGCTGCCCTCCTTGCCTGACATGCCGTCGTCGGTCTCATTGGTGCGGTAGCGCAGCACGAAGCCGTTCTCGGTCAGATCTTTGGCGATCGCCAGCACGCTCGCACGCAGGCGCTCGTCATCGCCGGGCAGGAAACCGAAGATCGCGGCCAGCAGGTTGGAGGCGTCCAGGGCGTCGGTCTCGTAGTGTTGGCGCATCACCCCGTCCTTGGTGAGCCCGCGGGCGAGGATGTCCGCCCTGATCTCCTCGGCGGTTTCGTGCCAGGTGGCCTGGCGCTTGTTGTCGCCACGCATCGCCGCGAGCTTGGCCGCGCGATCCATCGCCACCCAGCACATCAGCTTGGAGGACACGTAGTGCCGGGGCTTGCCGCGTGCCTCCCAGATGCCCTGGTCGGGCTCGCGCCACACCTTGGTCGCGCATTCGGCCTGCGCTTGCACGATCGGCCACAGCCTGCGCGGCAGCCGTTCGGAGCGGCGCGTGTGCAGCAGGATCGAGTCGAGCGCCGCGCCGAACACGTCGTTCTGGCGCTGGTCAAAGGCGCCGTTGCCGATCCGCACGGGCGCTGCCCCTGCGTAGCCGGAGAGATCGTCGCGCGTGGTCTCGGTCAGGTCGCGCCGCCCGTCGATCCCATACATGATCTGCAGCGCCCCGTCCCCGTTTGGCTCCAGGTCGGCGATGAACTGCATGAACTCCTCTGCCTCCCAGTCGAGGTTGAGATAGTGCAAGGCCTGCAGCGTGAAGGTCGAGTCGCGCAACCACGTGTAGCGGTAGTCCCAGTTGCGCTCCCCGCCGGGCGTCTCGGGCAACGAGGTCGTCAGCGCCGCCACCGTCGCGCCGGTCGGCATGTACGTGAGGCCCTTGATCGTAAGCGCCGAGCGCTGGATTGGATCGCGCCAGCGGTGGTCCGGCATGCGCGCGCGACTCAGCCAGCCGCGCCAGAAGCTGGCGGTCGAGGACAGCCGCGCATTGGCATCGTCGATGTCTTCGGGCACCGCCAGCTCCTCGGCCCACGACAGCGAGCAGTAGATCTGCTGACCCTGTTTGAGCACGTGG
Source organism: Solirubrobacteraceae bacterium (assembly GCA_049287685.1). GTDB lineage: Bacteria > Actinomycetota > Thermoleophilia > Solirubrobacterales > Solirubrobacteraceae > Palsa-744. The sequence continues at coordinate 3,026 of JBAQGH010000088.1, forward strand.
CGGGCCCTCACCCAATCGCCCTCGACTCCCACAGCCATGTCTGTCTGCAGCCTGAGCGTCTGCTCGGCGCCGCCTGTGCCCTCCTGGGTGCTCGCATCGGCCCTGTGCCCGTCGTCGCTGACAGCCCACTGTGCCGTTTCGCGCCCGTAGTCGAAAACTGGTTCGCACGTCAGTTCCATCTCGACCTCACCCTCCAGGCACATCGCGAGGCGCACGAGCACGTGGTCGGCGTCCTGGTCGGCTGGGGGGCGGGTGTGCGGCGTGACGAGATCCTCGCCGCGGCGCGGCCCGAGGATCAGGGCCTCGCGCACGATCGCCCAACCGCTGGTGGTCTTCCAGGTCGTGAGCAGGATGTTGGTCCCGGGCTCGTAGCTACGCGCCGTCGGCACGTTGATCCCAAACGGCCCGAAGCGGAAGCCCCCAGCCTGACGGTCGAGCAGCGAGCCGAACACGCTGGGCGCGTCGAAGCGCGGCACGCACAGCCAGTCGATCGTCCCATCGGGGGCGACCAGCGCGCCGGTATGGCAGTCCGACAGAAAGGCGTAGTCGGCGATCGGCGGAAACGGCGAGGGCATCGCCGCGCTCTGGGGCGCTTTGGCGGTGACGGGCGGGCTCTGGGAGTTGAGCTTGCTCTGCGGTTGCTTGCGCGTCTGGGTCTTCGTTTTGGGTGTGCGAGTAGACATACTTTTTTTGTTAACTACCATGGTGACTACTTTTTGTAGTTACTTTGGTAGTCAAAGAAAAATTGATACCACCATCCGCGTCTTTATCTGCGGATGTGGTCGCTCTCAATCCCTCTGCATGAACGTCGGGGCGATCGTCGTTTCGACCATGCATCACTTGGTCACCCACGGTCCGTGCCAGCCGCCGTAACGGGCCACCAGCTGGTCGGCCTCGGGCGGCCCCCAGGTTCCCTGAGCGTAGGGATGTATGGGCGGGGGCTCTTTGAGCAGCGGTTCGAAGATCCGCCAAGTCTGCTCGACGCTGTCCTGGCGAGTGAAGCGCACGCTGTCGCCGCGTATCGCATCGAGCAGCAGCACCTCATATGGGGTGGGCGCCTCGCCCCCCTCCTGCGCGAACTCCATGTCGAGCTCGATCGCCTGCGGCCCGCCCTCGTCGGCGCGGTGGGCGTCGAGGATCATCTGCACACCGGTGGTGGGGTCGAGCTTCACCACGAGCTGGTTGGGCTCGGGCCGGCGACGCCCGTGCTCCATGAAGCCCAGGCGCGGGGGATTGCGGAAGACGATGCGCAACTCCGTCTGGGTGGTCGGCAAATCCTTGCCGGTGCGGATGAACCACGGCACGCCAGACCAGCGCCAGTTGTCGATGTCCAGGCGCAAGGCGGCATAGGTCTCGGTGGTCGATTCTTTGGCGACGCCGTCGATGCTCAGGTAGCCGTCGTATTGGCCGCGCACATAGTGCTTGGGGTCGGCGGCGGCGGTTGAGCGGAACACGGCGAACTTGGCGTCCTTCAGCGTTTCCGCATCGTCGCCGGCGGGCGCCTCCATTGCGGCCACAGCCACCAGCTGCATCAGGTGGTTGACGACCACGTCGCGCACCGCGCCGACGGGGTCGTAGAAGTGCCCGCGATCCTCGACGCCGAAGCTCTCGGCCATCGTGATCTGTACGCAGGCGATGTGGTTGCGGTTCCACACCGGCTCGAGCATCGTGTTGGCAAAACGCAGGTAGAGAAACTCGTCAATCCCCATCTTGCCGAGGAAGTGGTCGATCCGGTAGAGCTGGGGCTCCTCGATGTACTGGTGGATTTCTGCGGCGAGCGCCTGCGCGGACTGCAGGTCATGGCCAAACGGCTTCTCCACCACGACGCGCGCGTTCTTGGTGACGCCGCTGATCGCAAGGCCTTTGATCACCGTCCCGAACAGGAACGGCGGGATCTCCAGGTAGAAGACCGGAGCCTTCGCGTCGCCAAGTGCGTCGGCCACGCGTGCATAGGTGCCTTCGTCGGCGAAGTCGCCGGAGACGTAGCTCAGTCTCTCGGCAAAGCGCTTGAACACGCGCTCGTCGATCTGCTCTCCGCACTCTTCGATTGAGGTGTGAGCGCGCTTGCGCAGATCCTCGATGGTCCAATCGTCAGCGGCGACGCCAAGAATCGGGCAATCGAGCAGCCCGCGCAGCTCGAGCCGGTAGAGCGAGTGGAAGGTCATCACCTTGGCGAGGTCTCCGGTGATTCCGAATACGACGAGGACGTCGGCGGTCTGGGTGTAGTCGTTCGTGGCCGGTTTGCTCGCGGGCCGGGACTGTGCAGCTGTGCTCATGGGCGCCTTTCGTATGGTGGGATACCGTTGGACTCACGAGTCTCCTCGAACATGCTCGCAATACACTCGCCGACATTGTGAAGCTGTTGATACCCGATCGGCCCGATTGCCACGCGGTCGGCGAATTGTCCGAGGGTGTCGAGCTGCATCTGATCCCCAAGGATGGACTCTCAGAGGAGCTGCTGGAAGCTGAATTCCTGGTGCCCGGGTCTGACGAACCTTCGGTGATCGAGGCACTCGCACAGATGCCAAAGCTGCGCGTAATCCAGACGCTCTCGGCTGGGGTCGACTGGCTGTTGCCGTCTGTGCCGGCGGGTGTGACGTTGTGTGATGCGCGCGGAACTCGCGACGGGCCGGTGGCCGAATGGGTGCTCGGCGCGATCCTGGCGTCGCTGAAGCACTTCGGCGAGGCGCGCGATTCGCAGCGGGCGCACGACTGGCGGTGGCGCGAGCCAGATGAGCTGGCAGGCAAGACGGTGATGATTTTGGGTTATGGGTCGATCGGACTGACGGTCGAGCGACTTCTGGCGATATCCGAAGCCGAGGTCATTCGCGTCGCGCGACACGCCCGCCCCGGCGTGCACGCTGTCGAGGAGCTGGCATCGCTGCTCGGCTTGGCCGACATCGTGGTCGTGTTGTTGCCGCTGACGCCGGCGACAGAGGGACTGCTCGACCGGGAGATGCTGGGACGCATGCGCCCGGGGGCGCTGCTCGTCAATGCCGCGCGCGGGCCGATCGTGGACACCGATGCGCTTCTCGATCTGCTGCTGGCGGCGCGCATCCGTGCGGCGCTGGATGTGACAGAGCCCGAGCCGCTGCCGGCCGAGCACCCACTTTGGGATGCGCCGGGGCTATTGATCACGCCGCACTTCGCCGGGGACACGCGCGGCGCGGAACGTCGTGCGTTCGCGCTCGTCGGCGAGCAGGTGCGCCGCTACGTGCGCGGTGAGCCGCTTGTGAATGTGGTGGACGGCGACTACTGAGGAAGGTCGGCGGCACTCAGCTGGCGTTCGTACGGGCCGCGCCCGGTGAGGCAAACGGCGCCGCAGCGGGCCGCCAGCGCGAGTGCGTCGGAGGCCGCGAGACCTGTGCCCAGGCCGTAAGTGAGCCCGGCGGCGAAGGAGTCCCCGCAGCCGTAGGAGTCACGCGGCTCGCCCGGGAGCGCGACCGCCGGCCACGTACCCGACTCGCCGTCGCGCCCGCGGTAGGAGCCGCCGTGGCCTCCATCGGTGAAGACGACGAGCTTGGCGTCCTGCTCGGCGCGGGTCGCCTCTTGGCGCTCCTCTGCGTCCTCAGCACTCAGCACAAGCGCATCCAACGGGATGCCATGGCCGAGCGCATGCAAAGCGCGCGGGCTGCTCACGAGCACAGCGGCGCTCCGCGCGGCTTGCATTGCTGCGGCATCTCCGGCGGTGAAGTACACGGCGTCCATCTGTGCCAGCTCACTCCAGGGGATCTCGCGATCGTCGAGCACCGGCTCCAGCCGCTCTCCAAACGTGGTGATCGTGCGCTCGCGGGCGTGGTCGACGAGCGTCATCGCGGTACGCGTGGGCTCCTTGCGCGGTGCAGCCCACACCTCGACACCCAACTCACCCAAGCGCTCCACCGAGCGGCGGCCGTGCTCGTCGTTGCCAAGTGCCGTGACGAGCACGGCGTTGCCGGCCAAGCGGGCAAGCTGTACCGCCGCCACCGCGCCGCCACCGGCCGGCTCCTCGAACGGGTCTTCCGCGTGCACGATCTCACCGGTCCTCGGGATGTGGTCCACGCGCGCAAACGTGACCCACTCGACGTGGCCTACGACCGCGACTTTGGGCCGGTTCGGTTGCAAGGCGGGCAGTGTCACACATTTGCACGCAAAGCTTGCTTCGAGGGCGCTAGGCTCGTCCCCTCATGGCCAGCCAGATCGCTCTGCTACGCGGGATCAACGTCGGCTCGCACAACCGTATCCCGATGACGGACCTGCGCGGGTTGCTCGCCGACATCGGCTATCCAGACGCGCGCACGTTGGTGCAGAGCGGCAACATCGTGCTCAGTGCCGAGCTGGCGCCGGACGAGCTCGCGGCCGAGCTCGAACGAGCGATCGCCGGCAAGTTCGGGGTGCGGACGCCGGTCGTGGTGCGTACACGCGACGAGCTGGCCGCGGTGGTGGCACTCGACCCGCTCGGTGACGTCGCGCGGGAGCACAAGCTCTATCAGGTGAGCTTCCTCTCGGCCGAGCCCAATCCGCAGGCGGTAGCGAAGATCGCGCAGGACGATTTCGCACCGGAGTGCTTCGTGCATGTGGGGCGCGAGATCTACGCATGGCATCCGGGAGGCATCCACAACTCACGGCTCGCGCGGATGCTGTCGGATAAGCGCTTGGGTGTAGTGGCGACGGCGAGAAACTGGAAGACGACGACGAAGCTGCTGGAGATGGCCGACGAACTGGAGGGTTGAGCTCAGTCGCCGCGGCCGCGGGCGCGGCGAATCTCGGCCAGCCGCACCGCCAGCTCTGTCTCGGCGTCGTCGGGCACGTAGAAACGCTTGCCTGTCACCTCGTCGGGTGCCAGCTCTTGCGGCCCGTGATGTCCTGGGTGCGAGTGGGGATTGTCATAGCCCTGCCCGCGCCCGCCCGAGCGCAACTGGACTGGAGGTGGGGCGGCGCCGTGCTCGCGCACAAAATCGCGTGCGGCTCCAATCGCGCGCTTGGCGGCGTCGGACTTTGGCGCGAGCGACAGATAGATCGCGGCCTGGGCAAGCGCGAACTGGCACTCGGGCAGGCCCGCGTGCTCGACGGCCGCCGCGGCTCCGGTAGCGACAGTGAGAGCATTCGGATCGGCGTTGCCGATGTCCTCGCTTGCGAGGATCACCATGCGACGCGCGATGAAGCGCGGGTCCTCGCCGCCCTCGAGCATCACTGCCAAGTAATAGAGCGAAGCATCTGGGTCCGAGCCGCGTGTCGCCTTGATCCAGGCGGAGATCGTGTCGTAATGGCTGTCGGCCTTCTTGTCGTAGTGGACGATCCTGCGCTGCAACGCATCTTCGGCATGCTCGACCGTAACGCGGTCTATGGCCGTCTCGCATGCCAGCTCGAGCGCGCTCAATGCCGTGCGGGCGTCCCCGCCGGCTCGTGCCGCGAGCATCTCGATCGCGTCGTCGTCGACCTGCGCCTCGCCGCACTCGCCTCGCTCCAAGGCTCTGCGCAGCAACGTCAGCACGTTCTCCTCTGTGAGCTGGGCTAGCTCGTACAGCCGCGTACGGGACAGCAGGGCGCGGTTGACCTCGAAGGAGGGGTTCTCCGTGGTGGCTCCTATCAGCGTTACCAGTCCTTCCTCCACTGCCGGCAGGAGCGCGTCTTGCTGGGCCTTGTTGAAGCGGTGGATCTCGTCCAGGAAGAAGATCGTGTCGCGACCGCCAAGCCTGCGCTCCCTGGCCCGGGCCAGTACCGCGCGAACCTCGGGACGACCGGCCTCCACGGCGCTCAGCTCCTCGAACGCCGCGCTGGCGCTCGCCGCGACGATCCGTGCCAAGGTTGTCTTGCCGCTGCCGGGCGGGCCGTACAGGATCATCGAATGAGGCGTGCCCTGCTCGATCGCGGTGCGCAGCGAGGATCGGCCCCCGCCCACCCCCAGGAGATGCTCTTGACCGACGAACTCGGCGAGCGTTGCCGGTCGCACCCGCGCGGCCAGCGGCGCGCCGGCCGGTGGCGATGCATCGAGGGCAGCGTCGGCCGGGTCGAACAGTGAGTCCACGCTCACAGTGTGGCGCAGCCTGGAGGCCTTCGGAGGCCAGCACCGTCCGTCGCCCGTCTATGGCTGGCGCGGTCGGCGTTTGATGAGTGACTATGGTGTGCGCGATGCCGTCCACTGGTACCGATCTCATGCTCTCGCTCGCGGATGGCGGCACGCTCGAGGCCGAGCTGTTCCTGCCGCCAGCGGGCTCCGGCGCGGATGTTGGACGAGAGCAGGCAGGTCCATATCCTGGCGTGCTCGTGCTGCACGAGTCGTTCGGGCTCAACGACGACATACGCCGCATCGCCGCCCGCTTTGCCGAGGAGGGCTATGCGGTGCTGCTCCCCAACCTCTTCTCGTACGGCACACGGATCGTGTGTTTGAGCAGGGTCATGACAGACATGGTCAGGGGCTCCATCGACCGCGAGATCGCCGACATCCTTGCCGCGCGCGATGCATTCGCCGCCCGTGAGGACGTCGACGCTGACAGGATCGCGGTCGCCGGCTTTTGTCTCGGAGGCGGGTTCGCTTTGATCGCCGCCACCAAGCCGGGCTTCCGCGCCGCGGCCGTCAATTACGGCGACGTACCCAAGAGTCGCACCAGACTCGACGGGGTCTGTCCGGTCGTCGCCAGCTTCGGCTCGAAGGACCGCATGTTCGGGCGCAACATGGCTGAGCGCTTGGAGGCTCACCTGAGCGAGCTCGGTGTCGAGCACGACATCCATACTTACGACGGGGCAGGTCACTCGTTCTTCTCCCAGCACGAAGGCTGGCAGGGCTGGCTTGCGCGAATGCCCACACCGATGATGGTCGGCCCTGACGCGGACGCGGCGGCGGACGGTTGGCAACGGATGCTCGGCTTCTTCGAGGAGCATGTTTCGTAGCGCCGTCAGTTAGCCCGGACGGGCTGCTGAGCGGTCTTAGACCAATGGCTCCACATCCTCTGGCGAGGAATGCTCAGCGCTTGGGCGCACCCACAACGCCCGGCCGATCCGGCCCCCGAGGGCACCAAGCAACATCCCGGCGATCGCATCGATCACGATGAGCAGTGGCGGAAAGCTTCCGAGCGAGACCTTGGCATGCGTCCCCGCGATCGCGTGGGCGATCAGTATGCCCGCGCCGAAGAGGGCGCCACCGACCAGGCCGCGATCGGCTCCGCCCCAGCCGTCCTGGTGCTCGAAACCGGCCACAATCGCACCGAGCCCGGCGAGCACCGACAGTCCCCAGTAGGCGCCGGCGGAAATGCCAAGGAAGACTCCCACGACCGCTCCGAAGACAAACGGCACGACGCCGCCGAGGACTATCTGGATTGGCCGTGGCCGATCTCGAAACAGTGGTGGCGCATGCATCCGATCCTCTTCCCTCGTGCTCGTGACTTTCCCACCTCAAGACGGTAGTAGGTCATGGGTGCCAGACCGTCCGCATTTGACGGCGCGCTAGGCTCGGATAGGTGCGCCCCATCCCCACAGCCCCGGTCGCGGCGGCCTCTTTGATCGCCGGCTTCGCGGTCGCGGTAAGCACCGGCTCGCGGCCGCTTGGCGGGGTCGTTCTGGCGATCGGCGGCCTTTGGTGCATCCAGGCGTGGGCGCGCCGCAATGGCAGGCGCACGGCGCTGATCCTGGGGTGTGTCGGTTTCGGTGCGTTCGTGGTCTCGCACCTGCTCGGGCTCCTCATTGGCGCGTGGCCGTCGGTGCTGCTCGTCTCGGCTGCGATGGCCGCGACCGCGTGGGTCAAGGCCGACGCGCGTTTGGCCCGCGCCGAGTCGCTACCGCGGATGCGCGCATAGTCCAGAACGCTGTGCACGCAAAAGGGGGGTGTTTCTGACACGTGTATCGCGAGTCACCGTCGGTTGCGGCGGTGCGCTCGGTCTGCCAAGAACCTGGTCCCTACCGCAGATGCGCGCCTGACCAGATCACTGCCTGGCCGTTCGGTAGCACTAGCTTGCCCGAGGTCAAGCTCGAGAGGATCGAGCCCGAGACGTTGGGTGCCATCGAGAAGGGCGTGCACCAAAATGCCCACATGGCAGAGCGCGACGGCCTGATCGCGTGCGTCAAGCGAGACTTCGGCCCAGCGCCAAGCAGATTGTGAGCTACCACTCTGAAGCGGTAGCTGACGCCGTTCTTCAGGCCCCCGATCGCGGCGCTGGTGCCGGAGACGGTCGTAGAGGGCAGCTTGTGTTGTCCCTGGTAAGGCGTGACGGTGTACGTGGTGATCGGGCTGCCGCCGTTGCGCGGCGCGGTCCAGGTGACAATCGCTCCGCCGTTGGCGGGCGTCGCGACCAGGCGTGCCGGTGCGGCGAGTGGTGCCGCCTGTGGTTCGCTGACAGCCGCGGACTTGAAGACGATCGCGCCCATCAGCCAGATGGTCGAGCCCCCGGTCTGCACGCTGGCGCTCGGCGTAGCCCCGATCGCGCCGGTCAGAGCGTCCTCGGCGACGAACTCCATTTCTTCGTCCGGCGAGACGTTCACGCGACCGTTGAAGCCCATGCGCGCCATCAGGTTGTCGCCGAAGCCGGAATCGGCATAGAAGCCGACGATCAGCTCGCCCGGTGCCGTGGTCGCGGCGGTGGCAGGCGTGGAGACCACGGCGGCGGCTTTGGTCGTCCCGGTTGCGCTCGCGCTCTGATCGACGACGGCAGTCCCAGCCGCGGTTGACAGACCGGCGTATTCGAGCACGGCGACGCCGAGATCGGCCTTGGCGCTCGGCGTGGCGGTGATCGTGGGAATCGTTCCGCCGCCGGCGGTTACCGGTGCGCTCCAGATGCTCATTTCCGTGTTGTCCGACGCCTTGAAGTGCTGTAGCTCGGTGAAAGTGTCGCCGGCCGAGTCCTTGACGCTCGAAGCTGTCGCCTTGGCGCTGCTCCAGACGCCGACCTCGACGACCAGGCGGTTGCCGGAGACAAGTTTGGCCCCCGGAGTCACGCCCAAGCTGGTGACGTTGGGGGCGTGACCCGAGGCCTGCTGCACGAATTGCGGCGAGGCTGTGCCTGAAGGCGTAACGGCGCTGGAGGCGGGCGAGGCGGGGCCGCTGCCGATGGCATTGGTGGCGGCCACGGTGAAGGTGTAGGTGTTGCCGTTGGTGAGGCCGGTGATCGTGGTGCTGGTCGCGGGGGGCGAGCCGCTGATCGTGGTGGCGGTCTGGGCCGTGCTTCCGAGGTAGGGGGTGACCGTGTAGCTGGCAATCGGGCTGCCGTTATTGGCTGGTGCGCTCCAGGTGACGGTCGCGCTCGCGTTGCCGGGGGTGGCCGTCGGGGCCGTCGGTGCCGCTGGCGCCGTGGGAGCTGACGGCGTCACGGCGTTCGATTTTTCCGAGGGAGGCCCGCTGCCGACGGCGTTGGTCGCTGTCACGGTGAATGTGTACGTGGTGCCGTTTTTCAGGCCGGTGATCGTGGTGCTGGTCGCCGGTGGCGAGCCGTTGACAACGGTGCTCGACTGGGCCGTGCTGCCGATGTAAGGCGTGACGGTATAGCCGGTGATCGGGCTCGTCCCAGGCGAGGGCGCAGTCCAGGTCACGGTGGCGCTGCCTTCGCCGCCGGTTGCGCTCACGCCTGTGGGGACGGCCGGCACCGTGGGTGTGGGACTTAGGCTGAGCGGGGTGGAGATCGATGGCACGCCCTTTTTATTCACAATGAAAAGCATGTAGTTGCCGTAAGGCGCAAGTGCCGAGTTGGCCGGCGTCTGCACCGTCAGCGACCCAGAGTTGGCGGTGAACGACAGCGGCACGAAGTGTTGGGCCATGTCGCTCTGATGTGTGTCGGTGCCGAGTGAGACAAGGTTGACCGAGCCGATCGAAGCCGCTTCGGGTGTCGTGACGGTGATGCTTGTGTTGTATGTCGAGGCGGCGGGAGCCGAGGTGATCGTCGGCTGGGGACCGTCGAACAGGTAGGGCGGCGAGTAGGTCTGTGCGGAGAACTCACCTGGATCGCCGAGCCCGTTGGGGTGTCCGCCGCCGGCGATTAGCACCTTGCCGTTGGCCATCAGCATCGCGGTGGAGTGGTAGTTGCGCGCGGCGGCGATCGGCGCCGAGGCGGTCCACTTTTCAGTCGCGGGATTCCAGATTTCCGTTGGCAGCACGCCGCTTGTGACGATTTCCTGGTCGCTGGTGGCCTCGCCGCCGACGGCCAGCACTTCACCGTTGGCGAGCATCGTCAGCGTGTGGTAGACGCGGTTATTGTGCATCGGCGCGATCTGTTGCCATTTGGGTGTTGGGCTCGTCAGGTCGATGACGGCCGTGTTGGCGACAGAGTTGGTCGTGTTGATGACGCTGGGCGCGCCGCCGCTGTAGAGGATCTTGCCTGGGCGGTACATGACCGATGAGCCGTTGGTGATGCCGCTGGCTCCGCCGACCTGGTTCCAGGTCTGGTTGGCGACGTTGAGCTCGAAGGACAGATCCTCGGAGGGCCCGATCGTGAAGACTTCCCCATTCGGCAGCAGATAGGAGAATGGATACTCCTCCTCTTTGATCTGCGAAGTAGAGACTTTCGTCAGTTCGGTCCAGGTATTGGTGGTGGGATCGTAGACTTCCGGCGTGTTGGCCCAGGTGTTGGCGTTAGTCGAGTTGCCACTGATGGCAACGTAGTCGCCGTTGGCGAGCTCGGTGACGTCGGGATACCAGCGCGGGGTGTGCATGTTGGCCACGCGCGACCAAGTGCCGGTAGCCGGGTTGAAGATCGCGGTGTCGACGATGCCGATCTTCCCGGTGGTGAGCCCGCCGTAGCCGCCGACGGTCATCACCTCGCCGTTCGGAAGCTGAGCCATGCCCGAGCAGAAGATGCTGTCCGGGGCGTTGGTCGAGGTGAACGCCTGCGTCGTCGGGTTCCACACGTAGGTGGGCTCGGGCTGCTGCCAGCCGTCGAACGCGAGCACGTTGCCATTGGCGAGCTGGATCAAGTGGATCGCCACGAACGGCCAGCTGGCAAGCGGGGTGAATTCGCCTTCGGCGGCCGGCCCAGTTTCGCCTGCCGACCCAGATTCACCCCCTTGCAAAGTGATAGTCGAGGCGAGCCAGATCGTGGAGGCCCCGGTGCTGAACGTCGGGTTGGGTGTCGAGCCGGCGGGGACGACAGCATCCTGCGCCAACAGCTCGACGTTTTCCTCAGGTGAGATATTGGCGCGCGTGGTGTAGCCCGAGCCGCCCACGAGTTTGTCGCCGAAGCCCGAGTCCAGGTAGAAGCCGATCGTCAGGTCCTCGGCGCCGGTCGTCGGCTGGGTGGCGCCAGGGGAGACAGTCCCGGCCGTCTTGGTCGTGCCTGTGCTGAAGGCGGAGCGGTCGAGCACGGTCTTCCCTTGTGCTATGGCGACGCCTGAGTATTCGAGAGCGACGACGCCGACGTCGGCCTTGGCCGAAGGCTTGACCGTGATTGTCGGCTTGGTCCCGCCGCCAGCGCTGATAGGCGCCGCCCAGATGCTCATCTCAGTTTTGTCCGAGGCGGTGAAGTGCAGCAGCTCCACATAGCTGTTGCCGGCAGAATCGGTGACGCTGGCTGTGGTGGCCGACTTTTCGCTCCACACGCCGACCTCGACCACCATCGTGTTGCCGGCCGTGACGTTCGACGTCGGTGTGGCCGTCAAGCTGGTGACGGAACTGGAGTGGGCACTGGTGGTTTGCGCAAACGCAGGAACGACGGTCCCCGCCCTTGCCGTCCCGAGCGAGTCTCGTCCGACCCACAGCGCGGCGGTCAGGCACAGGGCAAGCAGTGCCATCCACCATGTGCCGCGTGCGCCGCGCAGGTGGTTGTGCGGCGCCGCCCACAAGTGATCGATTGCGCCAGATCGCCCTCTTGCATGCATCTTCACCAAAAAGAAACGCTCGTGCGTGGCGAATCTTTTATGTGCGGAGTGCAGCGAATCTTGTTGGCGCCCGCTTTAATCGGCGTTCATTGGGACGCTGTCCAGCGAGTGGTATTCGGCGAGCAGCTCCTCCTCGCGCTGCTTTCGCGGGAACAGGAAGAACACGACAAGCGTGCCGAGCGCGATCGCCACGATGCCGGCTGTGTACGTCCACTCGTCGCCTTTCACGAACGATTGCTTGGCGCCTTCGATGATCGCTTTCGCGTAGGCGGGGTAGCGCGAGGCAGTGGCGGCGGCGCTGGAGAACGACTTGGTCAGCTCGTTTTCGACGCTGCTCGTAATACGCGCCTTGTTCGGCGAGGCCGCGATCGCGCTCGACACCGCCGCGGCGTAGCCGGCCGTCAGCAGGGCTCCCATGATCGACTGCATGATCGCTCCGCCGAGGTCGCGCTGCAAGTCGGCCGTGCCCGAGGCCATGCCCGCGCGATGCACCGGCACCGAGCTGGTCAGCGAGTGCGACGCGGGCGTGCCGGCAAAGCCGACGCCCGCCCCGATGAACGCGTAGGCGAGGCCCACCTTCCAGTAGGGGATTCCCTGCTTCCACAGTGCCAGCATGGTTACGAAGCCCAGCAGGCAGAACACGTAGCCGCACAGCAGCGTCACGCGTGAGCCGCGCGTGACGATGAGCTTGGCCGAGAAGGGCGCGATCGCCACCATTAGCACTGCCGCCGGGAGGATCGACAGGCCCGCGTTGAGTGTCGAGTAGTCGAGCACGTTTTGCTCGAACTGCTGGCCCACGAAGATCGCCCCCATCAAGGAGCCGAACACGACGATCCCCGCAAGCGCCGCCACCCAGAAGGTGGTCCGTCCCGCGATCTTCAGGTCATACAAAGGTGAGCTGGTGTGCCGTTGACGAATCACAAACGCCACCCCCGCGACCACCGCCGCGATCGCTGTGACGAGCACGATCGTCGTCTCGTTGGGGACCGGCGCGAAGTTGATCGCGAGCACCAGCCCGGCAACGGCGAGCACCGACAGCACGCCCCCCAAGTTGTCCACCGGATCGCTTGTCTCGTTCACGTGCGCGGGTACATAGCGCCACGCCATCAACAGCGCGACGGCTGCCAGCGGGATCGTGACCAAGAACACCGACCCCCAATCAAAACCGGTCAGCAGCACGCCCGCTATCAGCGGCCCAAGCGCCGACATGCTGCCGCCCAGGCCAGACCACAGCGCGATCGAGCGGGTGCGCGGCGCGCCCGACCACAGCGCGGTGATCAGGGCGAGCGTAGTCGGATAGGCCATACCGGCCGCCAGTCCCCCCATCAGACGGCCCAGGAACAGCACGGCGATCGACGGGGCGAGCGCCGCCAGCAGTGACGCCGGGATCGCAAGCGCCGTTCCCAGCAGCAGCATCATGCGCCGTCCGTGCCGGTCGCCGAGCGCGCCAAGGTACAGCACCGAGGTGGCCAGCCCCAGCGAGTAGCCCACGGCCACGAGGTCGAGCCCGGTCTGCGAGGCGTCGAACGCCTTGCCGATGTCGGGCAGGGCGACGTTGGCAACCGACAGGTTGAGGTTGGCGACGGCGGCCACCGCGATCAGCGCAGCCAGCACCGCTCGTGAATTTTGGGGCGCGCCTGCGGCCTCGGAGTCCGCCCCGCTCGCACCTGCCGCAAGACCCGCTTCTGGGGGAGCTGATTCTATGGGACTCCCCTGCGTCATTGAGGCTCAGCCCGCCCCAGCGCCATCAGCCTTCCGCTGCCGGCGGCCTCACCGCTGGGGTCTCTACCGCCTGGTCCGCGCAGGATGTAGGCGATGCCCACCGCGATCAGCGAGCCAGCGAGTGGACCGACGATGTAGACCCAGTAGTGCGTGAAGTCGCCGAGCACGAGGTCCGGGCCGAACGAGCGCGCTGGGTTCATCGAGGCGCCGCTGATCGGGCTCGACCACAGGCCGGCTAGCACGATGTAGCCGCCCACCCCCAGTGCCGAGAAGGTGCCCACGTTCTGTGCGCTCGAGGACGTGCCGAGGATCGTGCTGACCAGTCCGGCCGTGAGCACAAGCTCGATCAGCATCGCCTGCCAGTCGGCGATGCCCGGTCCGGGCACGGTGGCTCCGAGCTGGCCGACCTTGCCGAACACCGCCCATAGGAACACGCATGCGAGTGTCGCGCCGATCAGTTGCACGACGATGTAGCCGAGCGCGCGCTTCCAGGGAAAGTCGCGGCGCAGTCCGAAGGCGAGGGTGACGACCGGGTTCAGGTGGGCGCCGGAGATCGCACCCATGAACAAAATGATCGCCATCACAGTCAGCCCTGGAGCGGTGACGGCGGCGGTCCGGCTGATCTGTCCGTGGCTGACGGCGGTCACGACGCCCGCGCCCGCCCCGGCCATCACGAGCAGGAACGTGCCGAGCATCTCGGAGAAAAGCCGTCGCCACTCGAGGCTCGGGTCGTCCATGTCGGCACGGTCGGGGCTCTCCAGTGTGAGCAGCGCGTCTCGCAGGCGGGCTATCTCAGTGCGTCTGAGCCGCTCCTCCCCAATGGAGGGCGGCTGGGTGGGCTGCTCGCCCGGCTCCGGCGGGAGCGTCGAATCGCGCTCCGATGGGAGCGTCGAATCGCGCTCCGGCGGGAGTGTCGAATCGGGCTCCGATGGGGGCGTCAACTCGGGCTCCGGTGGGGCGATCGGGTCCGGCTCCGGCCGGGGCATGGACCTGACTCCGTTGGGGGTCGTTTCGTTACGGCGACCACTTCCCCTTGCCGTAGCGCGCCAGCTCCAGCCGTGCCACCACGCCGCGGTGCACTTCGTCGGGGCCGTCCGCCAGACGCAAAGCGCGCGCGGCGGTCCACGCGCCGGCGAGTGGCACGTCGTTCGACAGTCCTGCGCCCCCATGCAGCTGCATCGACATGTCAACTACCCGCTGGGCCATGTTTGGAGTCGCCACCTTGATCTGCGATACCGCGCCGATCGCCTCGGGCGCTTTCTGATCCACCAGCCAGGCGGCGTGGAGCACGTGCAGGCGGGCTTGGTCGATCGCGATCCGCGCATCGGCGATCCGCTCGCGGTTGCCGCCGAGGTTGGCGAGCGGCTTGCCGAACGCCACGCGTTCGGTGGCGCGTGTGCACGCCAGCTCCAGCGCCAGCTCGGCGAGTCCGATCAGCCGCATGCAGTGGTGGATGCGCCCTGGGCCCAAACGGGCCTGGGCTATCGCGAATGCTTGGCCCGGGCCGCCGATGATCGCGCTCGTGGGTAGCCGCACGTCGGTGAAGGACACTTCGCCGTGGCCGCCCGGGGCGTCGAGGAAGCCCATCGCCTCGAGCATCCGCTCCACTTTGACGCCGGGGGTGTCTCGTGGAATGAGCACCATCGAGTGTTGGTGGTAGCGGTCTGCATCCGGGTCGGTGAGCCCCATGAAGATGATCGCCTCGCAGTTGGGGTGCCCCACGCCGGTGCTCCACCACTTGCGCCCGTTCACCACGACCTCATCGCCCTCGAGGATCGCGGTTGCCTGCATGTTGGTCGCGTCGGAGGAGGCGACCTCGGGCTCGGTCATGCAGAACGCCGAGCGGATGTTTCCCTGAAGCAGCGGCTCGAGCCAGCGCTGTTTCTGCTCGTCGGAGCCGAAGTGCCAGAGCACCTCCATGTTGCCAGTGTCCGGTGCGTTGCAGTTGCACACCTCGGCGGTTATCAATGAGCGCCCCATGCGCTCGGCCAGTGGCGCGTACTCGACGTTCGACAGGCCGGCGCCCAGTTGCTCGTCGGGCAGGAACAGGTTCCACAGGCCTTCCTGCTTGGCAAGCCGCTTGAGCTCCTCGATCGCGGGCAGCACGACCCACGGGTCCTCGCGCGAGAGCAGCTCGCGCATGTAGGGCTCCTCGCGCGAGGACACCTCACGCTCTTGAAAGGCGGTCAGGCGCTCCAGCAGCTCCTGCGTGCGGGGTGAGTGGGCGAAGTCCATCGGCGCGAGCGTACAGTAACCGGCTAGCCCCCAACTGAGGCCCCCAGACCGAGGACCAGGCAAAGGCCCCCCCAACCGAGGAGATGCAATGGATGCCGTCAACCACCAGTTTCGCCTAGCCGCACGCCCGGATGCGATGGTCGGGCCCGAGCACTTCGACTACGTCGAGGAGCCGCTCCCTGAGCTGGCCGATGGTCAGGTGCTCGTCAAGACGGCCTACATCTCGCTCGACCCGGCGATGCGCGGCTGGATGGCCGAGGGGCGCTCCTACATACCGCCGGTGCAGATCGGCGAAGTGATGCGCGCCGGGACGGTCGGCGAGGTGGTTGAGTCCAAAGGCCAGAAGTTCGCCGCCGGCGATCACGTCACGGGTTGGCTGGGCGTGCAGGAGTACGCGGTGTGTGACGAGAACGCGGTCTTCAAGGTCGATGCCGGTGAGATCCCGCTGACCACGTACCTAGGAGCGTTGGGCATGCCGGGCATGACCGCCTACTTCGGCTTGCTCGACGTGGGCGCCGCCAAAGAGGGCGAGACGGTCGTCGTCTCGGGCGCCGCAGGCGCTGTGGGCAGTGTCGTCGGGCAGATAGCCAAAATCAAGGGTTGTCGCGTCGTTGGGATCGCCGGTGGGCCCGACAAGTGCGCTTGGATCGTCGATGAGCTCGGCTTCGACGCCGCGATCGACTACAAGGGCGAGGATGTGGGCGAGGCGCTGCGCAAGCACTGCCCAGAGGGCGTCGACGTGTATTTCGACAATGTTGGCGGAGACATCCTTGATGCAGCTTTGGCGCGTTTGGCGCGCGGCGCGCGTGTAGTGATTTGTGGCGCGATCTCCCAGTACAACAAAATGACCTCGATGAGCGGCCCGTCCAACTACATGTCGCTGCTGGTCAACCGCGCACGCATGGAGGGCTTCGTGGTGATCGACTACATGGGCCGTGCCCCCGAGGCGACGCGCGAGATGGCCGGCTGGATCACTGAGGGCAAGCTGATCGCGCGCGAGGACGTGGTCGAGGGTTTCGAGAGCTTCCCTGAGGCGCTGCAGAAGCTTTTCCGAGGGGAGAACGTGGGAAAGCTGGTGTTGAAGGTTGGTTAGGCGCGAAGCGACGCTTCATTGCAAAAGGCTCTCCTGACATACAACCTCCAGGTTGTAATCCGGTGGCGTGTGCAAAGCGTGTGTGGGGGCTGGTTGGGGTCTAGTGCAAAGGCTCTTCCTGACATACAACCTCCAGGTTGTAATCCAGGTTGGCGTTTACGAAGCGTGTGCGGGGGCTGGTTGGGGTTAGTGCAAAGGCTCTCCCCGACATACAACCTCCAGGTTGTAGTCCGGTGCCCGCCGCCGAGTTCTTCTGGTGCCCGTCGCGATCTTCCGAGACACTGGGCCATATTTCGTCGCTTTGCTTTACAGGGCTGTTAGAGTTGTAAACCAACCCGTCAATATGTTGATCGTCGTCCGGGAGGTTGCAGAAGATGAGCACAGAGCAAGCACAAGCGTCCACGTCGGGCCCGCTGACGACTCCCCGCTGGCACGACCGCAAGCGCTACGCCTGGCTGCTCGGCCTGATCGTGCCGCTGCTGCCGTTCATCTCCTGGGGTCTGGTCGAAGCGACCGGCCTTGGCGTCTTCTGGTTCTACGGCCCCGTGCTCATCTTCGGCGCGTTTCCGCTGCTCGATCTGCTTGTCGGGCTCGACGCCTCCAACCCGCCTGACAGCGTGATCAAGTGGCTGGAGCAGGATCGCTACTACCGCTGGTGCACCTACCTGTTCCTGCCGCTGCAGTACGCGGGTCTGGTCTTTGCCTGCTGGATGTGGTCGCGCGGCGGCCTCTCGATACTTGAATCGGTTGGCCTGGCGCTGACGGTGGCGATGGTCGCCGGCATCGCGATCAACACCGCGCACGAGCTTGGCCACAAGCGCGCCAGCTCTGAGCGCTGGCTCTCCAAGGTCGCGCTTGCGCAGACCGGCTACGGGCACTTCTTCGTCGAGCACAACCGCGGCCACCACGTGCGCGTCGCCACGCCCGAGGATCCGGCCAGCTCACGCCTGGGGGAGAGCTTCTACGAGTTCCTGCCGCGCACCGTGATCGGCAGCTTGCGCTCGGCGCTGGAGATCGAACGCGAGCACCTGCAGCGCGACGGTCATCGCTTTTGGAGCATTCGCAACGACATCTTCAACGCTTGGCTGATGTCGATCGCACTGTTCGCGGGTCTGGCGATCGCTTTCGGGCCGGTCGTTCTGCCCTACCTGTTGATCCAGGCGGTGATCGGCTTCTCGCTGCTGGAGGTCGTCAACTACCTCGAGCACTACGGCCTGCTGCGCCAGACGCGTGAGGACGGTCGCTATGAGCGCACGCAGCCCGAGCACAGCTGGAACAGCAACAACGTCGCCTCCAACGTTTTGCTCTACCACCTGCAGCGCCACTCCGATCATCACGCCAATCCGCTGCGCCGCTACCAGTCGCTGCGCCACTTCGACGAGGCGCCACAGCTGCCGACCGGCTATGCGGGAATGATCGTGGCCGCCGCGATCCCGCCACTGTGGCGACGAATCATGGACCGGCGCCTGATCGAGCACTACGAGGGCGACTTCTCGCGGATGAACATTCACCCGCGCACGCGCCGGCGCGTG
>JBAQGH010000089.1:0-12624 GCA_049287685.1 Solirubrobacteraceae bacterium
CTTCGTCAGCCACGGCGGAGCGAAGTTCCCCGAACTCATCATCGTCCTACAAGGCTACGGCATCACCATAGACCTGCACGGCGAAACATTCATCAGCAAAAAAGGCATCACCAGCAGCACATTCCGCGCAGTCCCCGACAACCCCGTCACCAACTTTGAACTCACACTACCACAAGGCAAAAACTCCGCACTCGCAGCCAACGGCAACCTCTGCAACACCAAACTAACCATGCCAACAGCACTCACCGCCCAAAACGGCACAACAATACACCAAAACACCAAAATCACCGTCACCAACTGCAACAAACACCACACCACAAAAACAAAAACAACCAAAAAAACAAAACACTAAAACAACCCAGCCCAACACCACCCCACCCCCGGCCCGGGGGTGGGGCTCGTTAACGCAATGCTCTAGCTCTAGCCATGAGCCACCCGGCGCACCCGCGTGTGCGAGCATTCGTTGAAGCCGTCTTGCTTGGCGGTTTCGTTCAACTCCTGATGAAGATGTTCGGCCGCCTTGAGGACCGGCACTCCAGCCTTGTAGTTTTGAGCCTGGAAATCGGTCGCGATGACGTTGGACTCTTCGCTGACGATCTGCAGGTTATTGACGATCTGAGCCCAGTCGCGCGTCTTCGACGCGGGCGGCACGAGCTTGCTCAATCCCTGTGACTCTATGTGCTCGTAGATCGCGATCTGTGGAAATGCGCGTCCGAATTCCTTCGGCGTTTGCGCGGTGGTGGCGGAGATATTTGAGTTCGTGCGCGTACAGATCGCTTCTGCCTTGGCGATCCACTGCGCGCGCGTCAACGGCCTGCCGGTTGCGAGCTGCACCGTCGTCGTCGGTTGAGTGGCCGCGGCCGTGGTTGTGGTGGCCGCCGCGGTCGAGGCCGTCGCGGCGGTGGTTGTCGATTCAGCGGTTTTGGACGATCCGCCGCAGCCGGAGGCCACGAGCGCAACGCCCGCGAGCGCCAGCGCGGCGAGCTGTATGTGTAACATCGAAATCCCTCCCGAGGTCTGGTTGAGGTGCTACCTGCTGTCTCGGATGATTCTACAGGTTGGGTTCCAGCTCTGTCGAGCGCGGCGCGCTCAGCGTATGGCCTGTCCGGTCGCCTCGGGCTCGCTTGTCGCGACCGCCGCGGGCGGCGGCTCGCGCCTGCGTGGCCTGGCGATCGCGCTCGCATGCCTGTGCGGGACGAACGCGATCGCGCTCTTGCGCGCTCGCTCCGAGCGTGGATCGGCGGGCTTCAGGTCGACCTCGCTGAGGACCGTACCGATCGTCTGCTTCATGAGCAGCTGCGCATAGCTTGCCGCCAAGCAGCGTCGTACGCCGCCGCCGAAGGGAATCCACGTGTATGTGCCGGCTGGATTCTCGAGAAAGCGCTCAGGCCTGAAGCGCAGCGGCTCGGGATAGATGTCCGGGCGCCGGTGCACGAGGTGCACACAGGGGGCGATCGTCGTTCCAGCCGGGATCTGGTAGCCGCCCAGGTCCATCGGCTCGAGCAGCTTGCGCACCACGATCGGCGCGGCCGGGCAGAGCCGCATCGTCTCCTTCACGACCGCGTCGAGATATGGGTCGTCTCCTTCGGCATCGACGCCGGCCCGCAGGCGCGCGTACTGCTCCGGGTGGCGCAAAATCCGCTCGAAGGCCCACGAGAGCAGGCTCGAGGTGGGTCCGTCGGTGAGCAGCGTCACCAGTTCGTCGCGCAGGTCCTGCTCGCTCATCGGCGAGCCGTCTTCGTGGCGGGCTTCGCCGAGCATCGCGGCGATGTCGCTGCCGTCGGTGCAGCCGGGGTCCCGTCGGCGCAGGCGCACCTGCTCCAGCACGTTTTGCTCGACCGGCCCCATCATCGCGCGGTAGTCGCGGTTGCCGGCAAAGCGGCCGGGGCCGGCAGCCGCCAGCAGGTTGAGCCGCTTGGGGTCGTTCATCCAGTTGGTCAGGCGCCGCAGCGAAGCACGCAACCGACGCAGCTCGTCGGTTTCCACCGGCCCGAACACGACGCGCATGATCGCCTCGAGCGTTATCTCCTGCATCCGCGGCCACAGCTCGAACGGCTCGCCAAGCGGCCACTTCGCCACCTCCCGCCGGGTGACCTCGGCCATCATCCCGCTATAGCCCTTCATCCGCTCGCCGTGGAAAGGGGGAAGCATCAGCTTGCGCCGCTTGACGTGCTCGGGCTCCTCCAGCAGCATCACCGAACGCGGCCCAAGCAACGGGCCGAGGATCGAGTTGGCAAGGCCCACGCCGAGCACCGCATGGTCGGCCGTGAACACCTTCTTAACATCCTCCGGATCGGCCAGTATCACCCACGTGCCGGCATGCTTGACCCGGATGGTGAAGATGTCCCCAAAATGTTTCTGACACCGCTCCAAGAACGGCAACGGCCGCCGCGCCCAGGCCACGGCCTGCAGCGTGCTCGGCATCTTTGGCCCCGGCGGGAGCTCTTCACCAATGGTGCGACGAATCAAGAGATATGGTATTGTCGCGCCACCTGGCACCAGTACCTTAAGCGGTGAAAGGAGCGGACTTAAAATCCGCTGATCCGGGTTCGAGCCCCGGCTGGTGCATCGCCTTAGGACTGATGCGGGAGACGGGGTTGGTGTCATCGCTCGGCGGCCCCGTCTCCCGCGGTGGTGGATTGGGCGATCAGCTCGTCCTCAAGCCTGCAGGTCGCGCCGATCAAAAGCTCGAACAGGGCGGCGCTGAAGTCGGCCGGCAGGTTCGCCTCGGCGCCGCGCTCCAGGTAGCGTTCGCGCACTTCGATGACGCGCCGGGGCTGCATCATCGGGATGTCGTGCTCGCGCTTGTGGTGGGCGACCTGCCTGCAAACCTCGAAGCGATCGCCCAAGAGCCTCAGAATCTCCCCGTCGAGGAAGTCCAGCCGCGCGCGGAAGGGGGCGAGGCCGCCTGCCGCGCGCCCTTCGGGTGTGCCCCGCGTAGGGGTATTGGCGTCCGACTCTGGCGTGCTTGTGCCCTCAGGGGTAGTCATTCGTCCTCGTCCTCCTCCATCAGGATGCCCGCGGCGAAAGCCTCGCTGCAGTTGGCGAGCGCCTCGAGCGCGTAGCCGCCCTCCTGCACGACGCACACCGGCAGCCCGGCGTAGGCCAGCGTTTCGCCGATCTCCATGAAGATCAGCTGCGAGAAGTCCCACGAGCCGTGCGGGTCGCTTGCGACCATGTCATAGCCCAGCGAGAGCACGATCGCCTCGGCGCCCTCGCCGATTTCGATGATGACCTCTTCGAGCGCCTCCAGGTAGGTGTCCGGATGCGGCTGGTGGTTGAACTCGATGAAGTACTCGCCGTCGCCCGGCTCGACGTGGCGCCATGGCACCTCGGCGAGCGTCGAGGCGTGCAGCGAGCCCAAGGTGATGTTCTCGAACGGTGCCACGATCGCCGCGGTGCCCGTCGGGAAGTGGAAGTCGACGTCGATGATGGCCACGCGTTTGACGCCGCCTTCCCACATCGTGAAGGCCGCGGCCGCCGCCGTGTTCAGGTAGCAGTAGCCCCCGAGCCAGGCCGGGCCGGCGTGGTGGCCCGGCGGGCGGCACAGGGCGTAGGAGAACCGCTCGCCGTCGACGATCGCGGTCGCCGCCGTCATCGCGGTGCGCACGCCCTCGAAGGCGGTGTCGAACACGCCCGCCCACACCGGGCTGTCCGCCGGCAGGCCCGGTGGCGCCCACTCGGGCATCATGCGCGGCTCCTGCCAGTCCACCTGCCTGAGCGCCTCCAGGTAGCTGGGCTCGTGCAGCGCGGAGAGGACCCGCTCGACATGCTCCGTCGGGATGTCCGCCGGTGTCGTGCGCACGTCTTCGTGGCGCGTCAGGCCCTCGCGCAGCTGCGCCGTGCGCCGCTCGTCGTCGCGGCCCCGCATCTTGCGCCCGTGACGGTCGAGGATGAAGGGCGCGCCGTGGCCGTTGCCGTTCATGGCGCCGACCAGCTGTTCGACCACCAGCATCTCACTCATACGTTCCTCCTCATGCGCATGCCGATCTGGGTGAAGCCGTTGTTGACGTAGAACGCCTCGGTGGCGCTCAAGCCCGGGTAGCGCTCGCTCGGCAGGCCCACCTCGATGCGCCGCACGCCCTGCTTGCGCGCCAGCTCGGCCAACTCCCCGACGAGGTCGGCGCCGATCGTCATGTAGCGGCACTCCGGCTTGACCCACAGCTCCTGGATGAGGCCGTAGCGGCCTGGAATGCGCATCGCGATCTGCCAGCTGACGCCGATGATGCCGACGACCTCGCCCTCCTGCTCGGCGACGAGCACGACGCCGGCGCTGGCATCGTCTACCAGCGCGTGCGCGGTGTCGGCCAGCACTGGTGTGGCCAGTGGTTTGCCGCCGAGCTCGACGAGCAGCTCGCGCACGCCCGCCACCACCACCGGCACGTCGTCGTGCGTGGCTTCGCGTATCTCCCAGGTCACAACCCACTCCTCCTCGGCGTCGGGCTCGATCGGGACGATCGGGCTCATGAGGCGCTTCCCACGAATTGCGGCTCGAGCTCGACCGTCCACGCCTCGGGCGCGTCGCTGCCGGTGACCGCCTTCGCGATCGCCGCCATCGGGGCTCGCGCCTTGAGCAGGATCTCCTCGAACTCCTCCTGCGGGTCCGACTGCATCACGATCGCCCCGCCGGCGCCGATCGTCGTCCGGGCGGGTGGGCCCGATCTCATCACGATCGTGCGGATCACGATGCTCAGGTCGACCACGCCGTCGAGGCCGAAATAGCCGATCGCGCCCGAATACACGCCTCTTGCCTCGCGCTCGATGTCGTCGATGATCTCCATTGTGCGCAGCTTCGGCGCGCCGGTCATCGAGCCGCCGGGGAAGCAGGCGCGCACCGCCTCGATCGGGCTGCGGCCCGCCTCGAGCGTGCCGACGACGTTCGAGATCATCTGGTGCACGGTCGTGTACTGCTCGATCGCCATCAGCTCGGGCACGCGCACCGTGTCGACTTCGCACACGCGGCCCAGGTCGTTGCGCAGCAGGTCGACGATCATCAGGTGCTCGGCAAACGTCTTTTCGTCCTCGGCGAGCTCTTTGCGCGTGGCCTCGTCCTGCTCGGGATCGGGGCTGCGCGGCGCCGTGCCCTTGATCGGGCGGGCCATCACCTTGCGGTCGCGATCGACCGACAGGAAGCGCTCGGGCGAGCTGCTCACGACCGCCAGCTCACCGAGCTTCAGGTAGGCCGCAAACGGCGCCGGGTTGGAGCGGCGCAGGCCGCGGTACAGGGTCCACGGGTCCGGTTCGGCGTCGGTGTGGATCTGGTCGGTCAGACAGACCTCATATGACTCGCCGGCCCCCAATGCGCTCTGGCAGCGGGCGATGTCAGCGAGGTACTGCTCACGGCCGCGCCCCGGGCGAAAGACGACTGGGTTTTGTGGGGGAGGGGAGGGCGTGCCGTTCGCTGCCAGGTCGGCTTGGCCTGCAGCGAGCGCGTCGCGCGTCTCCCGCGCAGGTGGGGTGGGCGTGCCCCTCGGTTGTAGAAAGGCTGGCTCTGCAGCGACCGCGTCGCGCGTTTCCGGCTCCGGTGGGGTTGGCGTGCCTCTCGGTTCGAGCTCGGCCGGTGCTGCAGCGAGCGCGGTGCGCACCTCCCGCTCTGCCTCCTCGAGCCACCCCTGGGCCTCGGGCTCATCGCCCTGGGCCACGGCCAGCACGTGGGTGCGCCCGCGTACGTGATCGACCGCGATCACGCGGTTGGCGAGCATCTGCACGGCGTCGGGGACGTCGGAGCTGTGTGCGTTGGTGGCGCCGCAGTCAGCCTTCAGCTCGTAGCCGAGGTAGCCGACGAAGCCGCCGACCAGCCCGTGGTCGGGGTCCTGCGACGGCTCGATCGCACGGTCTTCCAACTCGCGATCTAGCACCTGGAAGAACGAACCATTTTCCTTAAAGACTCCAGCGGCGGCGTGGCGCGTCAGGATGCCTTGCTCGACGTCGTATTCGAACACCAAACGGTTCGGCCCCATCGAGCTGCCCAGGTATGAGTTCTGGCCCAGTTTCGTGGACGTGCTCGCGCTATCCAACCAGAACGCAAAATCCTCTTTGCCGAAGAGGCGTTCGAACAGCAGCTCCGCCTGCGGTTCGCCCTCGATCGTGCGCGAAAGCAAGCGCATGTCCGACTCGGCGGCGCTGCGCCGCTTGCAGCGCCGCGGCGGCACGCTCGGACGGTTCAGGCGCCGCGCCCGCTTGGGCTTGCGTTCCTGGGCCAGCGCGTAGAAGTTCTCGAATAGCTGGTGGCCGTATTCGGTGCAGATCGACTCCGGGTGAAACTGCACGCCCCACAGCGGACGGCTTGCGTGTTCGATGCCCATCACGACGCCGTCCGCCGTCCAGGCGATCTCGCGGCCCTCCTCGCCGAGTGAGCCGGACACGGCCAGCGAGTGGTAGCGGACCACCTCGAAGTCCTGGGGGATGCCGGCGAACAGCCCCTCGCCCGTGTGCTTGACGGGGGACAGGCGCCCGTGCATGACCGTCGGGGCGTAGGTGACGGTCGCTTTGAGCACGTGCCCCAGGCCCTGGTGGCCGAGGCAGACGCCGAGGACTGGGACCTCGCTCGAGCGCAAGATGTCCGCGCACACGCCGAAGTCGTGCCAGCGAGCCGGATGGCCGGGCCCAGGGGAGAGCACGATCGCGTCGAAGTCCCAGCGCTCCAACGCCCGCCAGGAGACCATGTCGTTGTGCACGACGATCGGCTCCTCGCCGCAGGCCGCGGCCAGCAGGTGGAAGACGTTGTAGGTGTAGGAGTCGTAGTTGTCGACGAGCAGCGTGCTCATCGTCCGGCCTCCAATCCCAGACCGCGTGCGCTTCGGTCCAGCAGCGTGTGGATCACGCGCTCGACGTGGCTTGAGCGCTCCGCTTCGGTGTACCAGCGCGCCAGGTGGCGCAGGTACAGCGCCAGCGGCGTGACGTCGTAGCGCTCGACCGCCAGGCGCAGGTGGCGGCGGTAGATCTCCGACTGCACGACGGCGCTGCGGTAGTCCGGGTCATCCGCCGGGCGGTGGCCGGGGGAGGTGCTGAGCGTCCCGTGCGTCGCGCGCGCACGGACGAGATCCCAGCCGAGCGACTCGCGCTCTGTCAGGAGCTTGTCCATCTCGAAGTCCACGCGTGGCGTCATCGGGTAGGGCAGGAAGTAGCCAAGCGCGATCTGCGCCGGGATCCGTTCGGGCGCGGGATGCGCGCGGCGCACCTCGCGCATCTTTGGGTCAGCGTCGATCCGCGTCTCGATCCACTCGATCAGGTCGTCGATCAAAAGCCCGCCCTCGTCGCTGGAGCTGACCGCGCGCTTCTGTTGGGCGACCATGCCGTGGAAGATGTCGTGCGTGGGGTGGATGCCGCGCGAGGCGCGACCGTTCTCGGCGGGCGTCAACTCGCCCATCAACTGGCGGATGCAGGTCGAGTGCGCCACCCACTCGGTGCCGGTGATCTGGATCGTGGTCACGCCCTCGACGCTGGGCGTGCCCATCCAGTAGGACACGGCTCGCATGTGCTGCGTGGTCTGCCCGTCGGCGCGCACGAGCGGCATTTCCTCCATGTGCTCGACGCCGGTGTCGTAGATCACGACGCCGTCCACGCGCCGCTCGAGCTTGCCTTCGCGCAGGCCGCGCTCGACCAGCTCGTTGCCTTCCTCGAGGAAGTCCGACTCGAAGAACACCCTGTCGAACGCGACCCCGAGCCGCGCGAGCGTCTTGCGCTGGCCCGAGATCACCCATGCGCGCGTCTTGAACCACAGCTCCAGCGCTTCGCTCTCGCCGCCCATCACGCGTTTGAGCAGCTCGTCCGCCGCGTCGTTCTGCATGCGCAGCTCGCGTGTCAGCGAGTCTTCGCGCTCGTCGATCCCCTCCTCGGCAAAGCCGCCCGCGGCGACGTAGTCCGCGTAGCAGAGGCCCACGAAGTGATCGCTCTTCTGATCGCCCTCCGGCCACGCGGAGGTGTGGTGGCCGCTGCGGACGATGCCGGCCATCGCCTCGCCCATGCTGCGCCCGGCGTCGGAGATGACGCTGCGCCGCTCGACCTCGCCGCCGCCCTGTTCGAGCGAGGCGGCCAGCGCGTTGCCGAGCGCCAGGTTGCGCAGGTGGCCGACGTGCAGCGCCTTGGTCGCGTTCGCGTCCCAGAACTGGATTGCGTAACGCTGCGCGCGGGCGAGATCGACAAGCGCGGCTTCGGCGCCGCCGCCGGCCTCCAGCGCCGCCCCGGTCGTCTCGATCCAGCTGTCGCTCAGCCGCAGCTCGACACCGTCGTCGGCGCGCGTGAGCGTGTCCACCCACGGCTCTTCGCGCAGGCGCTCGAGCGCGCTGAGGGACTCTGGGTCGCTCTGCCAGTTCGGCGCGCGCGGCACGAGCTTGATGTCGAAGCCGGCGTTCGTCCGTCTCGGCGCGCGCGCGGCCCACGGCGCGTGAGTCCCAGCGTCTCCCGATACTTCCTCGAAATAGTCAAAAAGGTTGGTTGTCATGAGCTAGCGAGGAGGTCGAGTCGAGCATACCGAAAGTGGAGCAGCGCGCAGAGCAAAAAGTGAGAAACATGAAGCGTCTCCTGGCGCGTGGGTTTCACTGTGACGGAGACTCCGCCGAAAAGTAAGAAACACTCGTGCGGATCTACTTGCGTTGCGCCTCTTCGCATGATAGGAAGCACGCGGCCCCTCCAGGCTAACCGGTTGCCGGGGCGTTCTCTGACCTGACCAATGACGCGTCCCGGCACCGGTGTTCTGACAACCTCCTTTGGGAAGGATTGGGTGTGAGATGGTCGTTATGGGATGTATGACGAGAACCAGGGTCTGAAGGCCATGCGCAAACATGGCCATCACGGGTGGCAATGGACACCCACATACGATGCGCGCCACGGCACCGCCGGCTACGCGATTCCACGCCGTTGCGACTGGGACCTGCGCTGCGAGGAAGCCCCATGCGCGGCCATCGGCGGACGCGGGACTCAGCGCTGGAAGCCGCGGCGCGGCCGCTGGCGGGCGGGATGCCGGCCACGCTAAGAGAATTGAATATTTCCGACCGATCCCGACTGTTGACGGTCACGGGATTTTTTTGCGGCGACGTGGCGGGCGAGGTGTAGTCTTACGCGCGTGCGTGAGATACGCCTGTATGACTCGCTGAGCCGGGAGCTCGTGCCAGTCAGCGCGGGGGACGCGATCAGGGTCGAGGTGCGCACTTCGCCGATAGTCGTCGACGGCGGGGTTGACGTCGTCTCCACGAGGCCGCTCGTGCTGTTCAGCTTCCTCGAGCGCTTCTTGCAGCGCGAAGGCTTCGCAACCAAGTTCCTGTTCGACTCGCCCGGCGGCGGCGACATGCTCTACGAGCTTTCTGAGCTGGACCCGCTCAGCGAGCCCGACTCGCCCGACTCGCCCGACTCCCGCGGCGAACACGCCGGCGAGCACGACGCCGATCGGGACGGTGAGCTGGATGCCAAGCGCGGAGTTGACCTGGACGGTGAGCTCGATGTCGGTCGCGGCGCCGATCGGGACGGTGAGCTCGATGCCAAGCGCGGCGTTGACCTGGACGGTGAGCACGACGGCGAGCACGGAGTTGACCTGGACGGTGGGCTCGATGTCGGTCGCGGCGCCGATCGGGACGGTGGGCTCGATGCCGAGCGCGACGGCGAGGACGACTACGACAGCGGGCCCGACGTCGGGATGAGCCTGCTCGAGGTTCCGCGCTCGGACGTCGACCGCTGGGTCAACATCTGCTTTGGTGCCAGCCGCGACGGCGTCGAGGCCGAGCCTGCCTCCGCCGGCGAGCGCATCCTGCTGAGCGACGCGCTCAAACACTTCGGCCACCCGGCGGTCGCGCTCTACCTGCTCGGCACCCACTACTCGCTACCGCTCGGGGACGCGCTCACAGGCCTGGCAACGGGCTCCAAGAACGCATCGCGCATCCGCGAGGCCTTGGAGAAACTCGTGCCCGACCAGCCCAGCCCGCCGGACATGCGCCACTACATGGAAGCTTTCCGCGACGCGCTCGCCAACGATCTCGACACGCCGACCGCGTTTGTCGTGATGTTCGAGTGGCTGCTGGAGGCCGAGCGCCGCGGCGGCGAGGTCGGCGACAACGACCTGCGCGTGATGCTCGAGGTGTTGGAGCTGGAGGACCTGGCGGCGCCCACGGGAGTGTCGTGAGGCCGCGAGGCGGAGTTGGCCGCCAACTCACGGCCCTCATCGGCGGGTGCCCGCGCGAGCTGAGCAAGTGCTGCCGCTTTCGCGCAAGCTGAAGGGCAGGGTGGATGCCGCGCGTGAGCATCGTCATCCCGGCCCACGACGCGGCCCGCTTCGTTGGACGGGCGATCGAGTCGGTGCGCGAGCAGACGTATCGCGACTGGGAGATCGTCGTCGTCGACGATGGCTCGTACGACGGCACATGGGAGCTGCTGCAGGCCGCCGGCCCGCGGGTGCGCAGCTTTCGCCGAGAGCACGCCGGCGGACCCGCGGTCGCGCGCAACCTGGCGCTCCAGCACGCCACCGGCGAGCTGGTGGCCTTCCTGGACGCGGACGACCTGTTGCTGCCCCGCTATCTGGAGAGCCAGCTCGCCTATTACGAGGCGGCGATCCGCGGTCAGGGCGCGTTTCGGAGACGGGCGGGGGTTCAACGAGGCGACCGGGCGTCGATCGCGCGGGAGGAGGGCGCCGTGGGATTGGTGACCTGTGACGCGAAGATCCTGATCGACGGCGAGTACGCTCCTCACACGCACCTGGAATACATCCCGGACCGGTATGCGCCGATAACGCTGGAGCGCGTGTTGCGCCGCAACATCATCCACGTAGCATGCCTGGTGCCGGTGGCTGTGGGCGAGACCGTAGGATGGTTCGATCCCGAGCTGTTCGGGACCGAGGATTTCGGGCTGTGGATCAAGATTCTCGAGGCAGGCTATCGAGCTGTGCTGAACGAAGAGGTGCTGGCCGTGTATCGGCGGACGGCCGGCAGTGTCTCCTTGAACATCGCCAGCCAGGGCCTCAACAACCGTCGTGTCTACGCTTTGGCCCTCGAGCGAGGTTGTTTGACATCCAGACAGCGGCGCATCGCGCGGGCGGCGATGCGCTACAACCGCGCCATGGAGGAAGTGGCGCTCCTGCGCTTTACCGGGCCTGGCGAAGGGAGACCCAAGCCGGGGAGGGCCAGCAAGCCGGGGAGGGCCAGCAAGCCGGGGAGGGCCAAGCCGGGGAGGGCCAAGCCGGGGAGGGCCAGCTTGCGTCGGCTGCGGAGCCTACCCCTTCTCCTGTGGGTTGCGCTCAGCAACCCGCGCCTGTGGGGGGAGTGGCTCGATCTGCTGCTTAGCGGACGGGCTAAGGACGGGGCCGAGCTGCGCGCGAATCGATGAACGAGGACACGGGGCGAGCCGACAGCGGGCGGGTTGCCGGTGCATCCGCGAACGACGACATCACAGTCATCGTCACCTGCTTCGACTACGGGGCCTTTCTCGCCGAGAGCGTCCACAGCGCGCTGGCTCAGGAGGGTGGCGAGCCGCGCGTGATCGTGATCGACGATGGCTCCACCGATATGCAAACGCTTGCCGAGCTCGATCGCCTACCACCGCGTGTGGAGCTCGTCAGGCAGGAGAACGCGGGGCTTTCCGCCGCCCGCAACGCCGCTCTGCGGCGCGCCCAGACGCCATATCTGCTGGCGCTCGATGCCGACGACCGGCTCGCCACGAGCGCTCTGAGTGTTCTGCGCGCTTCTCTGGAGGCCGAGCCGAGGATCGGTTTCAGCTATGGACTGATTCGCTTCTTTGGGGCCTGGGAGGGCGTGATGAAGCTGCCACACTACGATCCTTATCGTCTGCTGTTTCGCCACACGATCGGTTCCACGGCGCTGATGCGTCGCGAGCTGTTTGAGGACGTCGGCGGCTATGACCCACTGTTCCGCGGCTATGAGGACTGGGAGTTCTGGCTGCACGCGCTCGATCGCGGCTGGCGCGGACTACGGGTTGACGAGGTCACCCACCTGTATCGCCGTCACGGCCGAACCATGTATCACGGCGCCCGAGCGAACTACCGCGCTCTCTACCGCCAGCTGCGACGCAAGTACCCAGAGCTCTACTCGCGCGCGGGGCGTCGCCGCCTGAGAGCGGAGTCCGAGCTTGGCCCGGCCGGGCGCCTCGTCTACCGCTGGTGGTGGGGAATGCGCCCGCTACCCGCGCGAGTCGAGCTGGCCCTGCAATCCGCGCTGTGGCGACCGCGCAAGCGATCGAGCCGGACGCCGTGAGGCCTCGCGGCGTCCGGCTCGATCGGTGAGTGATTCGGGACGCGCTGTGGTGCCGCGTGACGGACCGTACTTTGCGAGGTCAGGGGTGCCAGCTCGGTTCGTCAACGCTCGAACGGGCCGCCCCGAACGCTGTGGGCGCCGCATGACAGACCGTCTGTTGGCCCCCGCGTGGCGGACCGTCTGTTGGCCCCGTGCGGCGGACCGTCTGTTGCCCTCGTGTGGCGACCGTCCATTGCCCAGTTCTGGCAAAGGGGGTGCATAATGAACCAGGTAACAATATTTTGGTACCTAAGTATTCCCAGGCGCGCGGATCTCAGGGGTGCGTTTTGGGGGGTGCGTTTCGGGGTTGCGTTTGGGCGTGCGCGGTACGCGCGCGGGCCAGCGCGACCGCCAGCCGCCGCCGACCCTCGAAGACCGCGCCGGTACGCGC
>JBAQGH010000090.1:0-40347 GCA_049287685.1 Solirubrobacteraceae bacterium
GGGCCGCATGACTTGTAGAGCCGAGGTGGAGGGGTCGCATGCGACCCCTCCTGACGCGCCGCATGCGGCGCGTCTTCGATAGGCGCATGCGCCTATCGACGGCCCGCACATGTGCGGGCCGCACAACATCGCAACCCGAGCGCAACTCGGACTTGCCTGCGGGTCTTTTAGGTCATGCACATCCAACGCCGGCAGGGCGAGCACGGGGGCCGTATACCCGGTTGGTAGACTGCCTGAAAGGCGCCACAGGACCATACGCGCGAGGTGCATGGTCCGCACAGGAAGGACGTACCCCATGTTCGAGCGATTCACAGAACGGGCCCGGCAGGTCGTCGTTCTCGCGCAGGAGGAGGCGCGCACGCTCAAGCACAACTACATCGGCACGGAGCACATCCTGCTCGGCTTGCTGCGCGAGGAGGAGGGTCTCGCCGCGCGTGTGCTCGAGTCGCTGGACATCACCGTCGAGCGGGTGCGCGCCCAGGTAGTCCGCATCGTCGGCTCCGGCGAGGAGGTCACTTCCGGTCAGATCCCCTTCACCCCACGCGCCAAGAAGGTGCTGGAGCTTGCCCTGCGCGAGGCGCTGTCGCTAGGCCACAACTACATCGGTACCGAGCACATCCTGCTCGGCCTGGTACGCGAGAACGAGGGCGTCGCCGCCCGCATCCTGCTCGACTTCGACGCCGACTCCGAGAAGATCCGCAACGAGGTCATCCGCATGCTTTCCGGCCCAGGCGGCCGTCGTCAGGGCTCAGGCGCCGGCGCCGGCTCGGGCTCCGGTCCAGGTGAGGGCAAGAAGTCCTCGAAGCTGCTCGACCAGTTCGGGCGCAATCTGACGAAGCTCGCTGCCGACGGCAAGCTCGACCCCGTGGTCGGGCGCGAGACCGAGATCGAGCGGATCATGCAGATCCTCTCGCGCCGCACCAAGAACAACCCTGTGCTGATCGGCGAGCCTGGCGTCGGTAAGACCGCCGTCGTTGAGGGTCTGGCCCAGCGCATCACCAACTCCGACGTGCCCGAGCTGCTCAAGAACAAGCAGATCTACACGCTCGACCTGGCGGCACTGGTCGCCGGCTCGAAGTACCGCGGCGAGTTCGAGGAGCGCCTGAAGAAGGTTATGAAGGAGATCACCCAGCGCGGGGACATCATCCTGTTCATCGACGAGCTTCACAACCTCGTCGGCGCCGGTGCCGCCGAGGGCGCGATCGACGCCGCCTCGATCCTCAAGCCAGCCTTGGCACGCGGTGAGCTGCAGACAATCGGTGCCACCACGCTCGATGAGTACCGCAAGTACCTGGAGCGTGACTCCGCCTTGGAGCGCCGCTTCCAGCAGATTCGCGTGGAGGAGCCCACGATCGATCAGTCCGTGGAAATCCTCAAGGGTCTGCGCGACCGCTACGAGCAGCATCACAAGGTGCAGATCACCGACGAGGCGCTACAGGCTGCCGCCGACCTGGCTTCCCGCTACATCTCAGACCGCTTCCTGCCCGACAAGGCGATCGACCTGATCGACGAGGCCGCCTCGCGCATGCGCATCAAGTCGATGACATCCCCGCCCGCCAACCGCGAGTTCGAAGAGGAGATCGAATCGACCCGCCGCGAGAAGGAGGCGGCGATCGAGGCACAGGAATTCGAGAAGGCCGCGGCCCTGCGCGACCAGGAGCGCAAGCTCGCCGGCAAGAAGCGCGAGCTCGAGGAAGAGTGGGAGTCCGGCGAGTCGGTCGAGCGTCCTTCGATCGGCGAGGAGGAGATCGCCGACATCGTCTCGATGTGGACCGGCATCCCCGTGTTCAAGCTCACCGAGGCCGAGACCCAGAAGCTGATGCGCATGGAGGAGGAACTGCACAAGCGCGTCATCGGCCAGCACCCGGCGATCGAGGTCATCTCGAAGGCGATCAGGCGCTCACGCGCAGGGTTGAAGGATCCCAAAAGGCCAACAGGCTCGTTCATCTTCCTCGGCCCTTCCGGAGTCGGCAAGACCGAGCTTGCGCGGACGCTTGCCGAGTTCCTGTTCGGCGACGACGAAGCGATGATCCGCATCGACATGTCCGAGTACATGGAGAAGCACGCCGTGTCGCGGCTGGTTGGCTCGCCTCCGGGCTACATCGGCTACGACGAGGGCGGTCAGCTCACCGAGGCCGTGCGGCGCAAGCCGTACTCCGTGCTGCTGCTCGACGAGATCGAGAAGGCCCACCCCGATGTGTTCAACATTCTCCTGCAGATCCTCGAGGACGGTCGCTTGACGGACGCCCAAGGTCGCACGGTCGACTTCCGTCACGCGATCGTGATCATGACATCCAACATCGGAGCGGCTGAGATCGCGCGCAACACGCCGCTCGGCTTCGCCGTGTCTGACGATGAGACCGGCATCACCTACGACGACATGAAGAACCGCATCATGGGTGAGCTCAAGAAGGTCTTCCGTCCCGAGTTCCTCAACCGCATCGACGACGTGATCGTTTTCCACAAGCTCCAGAAGGAGGAGATCCGTCAGATCGTCGAGCTCCTACTGGTGCGCATCCGCGAGTCGATGGCCGAACGTGAGCTGCAGCTCGAGCTGACCGATCCCGCCAAGGACCTGCTGGTGGACAAGGGCTGGGACCCGGCGATGGGCGCTCGCCCGCTGCGCCGCGCGATCCAGCGCTACATCGAGGACCCACTCGCCGACTTCGTCCTGCGCGAGCAGCTCACGCCTGGTGCCACAGTCGTCGTCGATCCGGCCCCCGAGGGCGACGACAGCGAGGTGCGTCTCACAATCGTCAAGCCCAAGAAGGCAAAGACTCCAGTAGGAGTCGGTGCCGGCGGTGGCGATCCCGAGCCTGGCCCGGAGCTCCCGGCAGGCGAGGACACGCACCACGATGACGACGAGCATCCTGTCGAGCCGTAGGCTTCTGAGAAGGTTCCGCTGAGTACCAGCCAGCAGGTGACGCTCGCGCCGATGAGCGCCAAGGACTGGCCCGCGGTCGCGCGCATCTTCGAGCAGGGCATAGCCACCGGCAACGCAACGTTCGAGCGGGCGGCACCGAGCTGGGAGCAGTGGTCGGCGGCGCGCTGTCCCGAGCCGAGGCTTGTGGCGCGCGACGAGTCGGGGGTGATCGGTTGGGCGGCCCTCAGCGCCGTCTCCGCGCGCGCGGTGTATCGCGGCGTGGGCTCGGTCAGCATCTACGTCGCGCCGGCCAGCGCCCGCCGTGGGGTCGGCCGCGCGCTGCTTGTGGAGTTGATCGACGCGTCCGAGCGCGCCGGCTTCTGGACTTTGCAGGCGGGGATCTTCCCCGAGAACCTCGCCTCGATCGCCCTGCACGAGCGCTGCGGCTTTCGCCTGCTCGGCACCCACGAGCGGATCGGCCAGATGCCCGACGGGCGCTGGCGCGACGTGGTGCTCTACGAGCGCCGCAGCGAGATCGTCGGCCAGGGTTGACGGTGGGTTGACTTTATGGGGGAGCTGGTCGTCCCGTGTAGGGCGCTCGGCCGGTGGCGCTTCGCGAGAGAGCCGTCGGGCGGCGGCGCGTAACCTGGACCGGTAGCGTTTCGCCAGAGAACCGTCGGGGGCGGCGCGTAACCTGGGCCGGTGGCCCGCGCTCAAACCATCCACATCTGCTCGCAGTGCGGGCTCTCCTCGGCCCAGTGGCACGGCCAGTGCCCCGGCTGTGAGGCATGGAACACACTCGTTGAGGAGCGCGCGCCGAGCGGCGGCGCGGAGGGGAGGGGCGCCGGTGCGCGCGCACGCGGGGGCGGGTCGCGTGCGGGCTCACGAGCGGGCGCCGCGCCGCTGGTGCCGCTCTCCCAAGTCGTGGCGGCCCCAATGGCACGCCTGCAAACGGGCATCGGCGAGCTCGACCGCGTGCTCGGAGGGGGGCTTGTGCCGGGATCGCTGGTCTTGCTCGGCGGCTCGCCGGGGATCGGCAAGTCCACGCTCACCAACATGGCGCTCGGCAACATCGCCGGGGCCGGCCACAGGACCCTGTATGTGAGCGGCGAGGAGTCAGCCGAGCAGGTGCGGCTGCGCGCTGAGCGGCTCTCGCCGAGCGCGCTGGAGGTGCCGGTGCTGGCCGAGTGCGACCTCGACGCGGTGCTCGACGCGATCGCCTCACACGCCCCGAGCGTGTGCGTGATCGACTCGGTGCAAACGTTGCGCTGCGGCGATGGATCAGGTCCCACCCGCCCCGCGCCGGGCTCGGTGGGACAGGTGCGCGAGGCGGCTACCGGGATCATGGAACTCGCCAAGGCGCGCTCGATCGCGGTGGTGCTGGTCGGGCACGTCACCAAGGATGGCGCGCTCGCGGGCCCGCGCGTGCTCGAGCACCTGGTCGATTGCGTCCTCCAGTTCGAGGGTGAGCGCGAGCGCCCCTACCGCGAGCTGCGCGCGCTGAAGAACCGTTTCGGCTCGACCAACGAGGCCGGCCTGTTCGAGATGCGCCAGGGTGGCCTCGTGGAGGTGCTTGACGCATCCGCGCGCTTCGTCGCCGAGGCGACGCGCGCGCCCGGCAGCGTCGTGCTCGCCGCGATGGAGGGTTCGCGGCCGCTGCTTGTCGAGGTACAAGCGCTTGTAGCTCCCTCCGAGCTCGAGCAGCCGCGGCGCGTGGTGTCGGGCCTGGACCGCAACCGGCTTGCGCTGGTGCTGGCGATCCTCGGTCGCCACGGGGGCATCGGCGTCGCCGGTCACGACGTGTTCGTCAACGTCGTTGGCGGCGTGCGCGTCGACGAGCCCGGGGTTGACCTGGCGATCGCTTTGGCCGTTGCCTCGGCGGCCAAGGGGGTGGCGCTCAGTAGGCCGATGCGGTCTGCCGCGCGCGCCGCCAACGGTTCCGCCTCCTCGCCGGGGCCCGAGGTAGGACTCAACTCTCCATGTGCATGCTTCGGCGAGCTGGGCCTGACCGGCGAGCTGCGTTGGGTCGGCCACCCCGAGCGGCGCTTGGCCGAGGCCGCCAGACACGGCCTCTCGGGCGTGCACGCGCCCTCCGGCAGTGGCGATGGGGCACGCGAGGCGTCGACGCTGCGCGAGGCGCTGGCGGCGGCACTTCCAGCCGTCGCGCGTCGTCCTGCACGGGCCGCGTAAGACGTCCGCGCGAGGTTTTCGCTCCGGCCGAGTGTGAGCGGGCCGATTCGCTCCCTTAGAACACGTTAGGGGCGCGATAAAAAAAGCCTAAATGCCCTAGAATGTCCAGTTGTGGCCTCACGATCCGGCGAAGAATTCGACACGGACGCGCGACCCGAGCCCGGCCTGGTCAGGGCCCTCGAGATGGTCGCTCCCGGCACGGCGCTGCGGGAGGGGATCGAGAGCATCCTGCATGCTCGCACGGGTGGTCTGATCGTGATCGGCGATCCGGAGGAGCTCAGCTTCCTCTTCTCGGGCGGCATCAAGCTCGACATCGACTACACCCCGGCCTTCCTCTACCAGGTGGCCAAGATGGACGGCGCGATCATCGTCAGCACCAACGCGACCAAGATCTCGATGGCTAACGTGCAACTGATGCCGGATCCGACGATCCTCTCGCACGAGACCGGCACCCGCCACCGCACCGCCGAGCGCGTCTCAAAGCAGACCGATGCGCTCGTGATCGCCATCTCTCAGCGCCGCGAGGTGGTTTCGCTTTATGTGGACGGCGCGAAGTACATCCTCGAAGACATCACCGTCGTGCTCTCCAAGGCCAACCAGGCGCTGGCCACGCTCGACAAGTATCGCCAGCGCCTCGACCAGGTCTCCACGCGGCTCACGGCGCTCGAGTTCGAGGGGGGTGTGACGCTGCACGACGTGCTCACAGTGCTGCAGCGCTCCGAGCTTGTCACGCGCATGGCAGTCGAGATCGAGCGCTACATCGTCGAGCTCGGCAGCGAGGGGCGCCTGATCGAGATGCAATTGGAGGAGACGATCCTCGGCACGACCGCCGAGAAGGCTGCGCTCGTGCAGGACTACCTGGCCGACTACGGCGATGAGGCGTTCGCCTCGGCGCTCGACCAGATCGGCCGCCTGCCCCACCAGGATCTGCTCGATTTCGGTCGTATCGCCGAGTTGCTCGGCTACGACCGTAAGCTCAACACGCTTGACTATCCGGCCTCGCCGCGCGGCCACCGCATCCTCGGCCGCATCCCGCGCCTGCCGAAGCTGGTGGTCACGCAGATCGTCGCTGAATTTGGCGGTCTGGATGAGCTCTTGGCGGCGACCGACGCCGAGCTCGAGGCGGTCGAGGGAGTGGGGGAGATACGGGCGAAGGACATCCGCGAGGGCCTTCGCCGGCTGCAGGAGATCAATCTCGTGGATCGCTACCTACAGACTTGACTTGACCCACAGCCGGTCCGTGGCCGGCCCCGACACAAAGGCCGGTCCCCATTGCCGGCGCGACGAAGGAGGACATCATTCCCGTATCAACAATCGAAGAGACATCGTTCATTGAGGAGCTCGAGGCGACCCGCGAGGTCGAGTGCATCGAGTTCGAGCTCGGCGACCACGTCGTGTATCCCCATCACGGCGCAGGCAAGGTTCTGAGCAAGGAGGATATGGAGGTACTCGGCACCACACGCGAGTATCTGACGATCAAGATCCTCCACAACGACATGACCGTCAAGGTCCCCACCGAGAATGCGGCCCTGGCGGGCCTGCGCCGCGTGATCGACGAAGAAACGGTCAAGAAGGTTCTGGATGTCCTCACCGCTGAGGTGTCCGAGATGCCAAAGAACTGGAACCGGCGTTTCAAGCACAACCGCGACAAGATCAAGACAGGCGACATCTACGAGCTCGCCGAGGTTGTCCGCAACCTGGCTCTGCGCGAGAGCGAAAAGGGCCTGTCGACGGGTGAGAAGCAGATGTTCACACGTGCCAAGAAGATCCTCGCCTCAGAGCTCATGTACGCGCTCGACAAGGACGAGGACGAGGCTGAGTCCTATCTGGACGAGCTGCTCGCGAGCTCCGCGTCGAGCCAGATGGCCGTAGCCGCCAAGTAACAGCGCTTGGCCGTCGCGCTGATCGTCGCCGCCGGGCTCGGCGAGCGTCTTGGAGCTGGACGTCCCAAGGCGCTCGTCGAGCTCGCGGGGCGCCCGCTGTTGCAGTGGAGCCTGGACGTACTCGGTGCCGTCGAGGAGATCGAGCGCATCGTGGTCGCGCTCCCAGCCGGTGTAGAGGCGCCGGAGGGGACAGTTGGCGTAATCGGCGGGGCCGTTCGCTCCGAGTCGGTGCTTCGCGCTCTCGAGGTGTCCGGAGCCGGCGATCCCGTGCTCGTGCACGACGCCGCGCGACCACTGCTCAGCGTCGAGTTGGTGCAGGCGACGCTCGCGGCGGTCGAGCAGAAGGGCGTCGATGCGGCTATTGCCGCGACCCCAGTCACGGACACGATCAAGCAGGCCGACGACGAGGGTCTTGTGACGCAAACGCTTGACCGTGCCGGCCTGTGGGCGGTGCAGACGCCGCAGGTGTTTCGGCGCGAGGCGCTCGAGCGAGCGCTCGACGTGTCCGAGGAGGTTTTGGCGCAAGCGACCGACGACGCCTGGCTGATCGAGCGCGCGGGAGGACGGGTTGCGATAGTGCCAGCCCCGAAGGACAACCTGAAGGTCACCACCGCACTTGACCTGGAGCTTGCCGAGCTGCTGCTGGCGCGGCGTGAGGGTTAGCGCTCGACAGACCGCTGCTTCTCCTAATGGCAGGTCCGCCGTGCCCGTGCTCGACGGCCGACCCGGGACATCGGGCTCGTGATAGCTACCCTGGCGTGGCCCACGATTACGAGGATCTCGACCGACTGAAAAGAATGCTCACCGACTACCACCTACACCTACGCCCCGACGAGCTTGGCGCGACGCCTGCCGAGTTCTTCACGCAGACAAATGTCCAGCGCTATCGCGATACCGCGAGTGAGCGCGATATCTCAGAGCTGGGCGTATCCGAGCACATCTACCGCTTCCAGCAAGCGCTCGATGTCTGGCAGCATCCGCTGTGGCGCGAATTCGCGTGCGACGACATCGACGAGTACTGCCGCTTCGTGCGCGAGGAGACCGACCTACGCTTGGGGATCGAGGCCGACTTCATCCCCGGCGCTGAGGACCGCATCGCCAACCTGCTGGAGGCGCGCGACTTCGACTACGTCGTCGGCTCGGTGCACTTTCTGTGCGACCACGCCCTGGACACGGACGACTACAGCGTGTGGGGCACCGGGCGAAGCGCCGAGGACATCTGGCGTGCTTACTTCCTGGCACTCGGCGAGGCGGCTCGCAGCGGCCTGTTCGACATCCTCGCCCACCCGGACTTGGTCAAGATATGGGGTCCCGCC
This sequence comes from Solirubrobacteraceae bacterium, assembly GCA_049287685.1. Classification (GTDB taxonomy): domain Bacteria; phylum Actinomycetota; class Thermoleophilia; order Solirubrobacterales; family Solirubrobacteraceae; genus Palsa-744. Next base: position 8,253 of record JBAQGH010000090.1, read on the forward strand.
CGCCGCGATCGTCCTCTGCCCGAAGGCGACCTGCGCCGCTACTACGAGCTTGCGCTCGACGGGATCGCGGAGTCAGGAGTGGCGATAGAGGTCTCCACCGCGGGCCTGCGCAAGCGCGCTCAGGAGATCTACCCGGCGCCCGCGCTGCTTCAGATGTGCGTGGAAGCCGGCGCGCCCGTGGCGCTGTCGAGCGACGCCCATCGTCCCGAGGACGTCGGAGCTGACTACGACCGCGCGCTGGAGCTGCTGGAGAGCGTCGGCGTCAGCGAGCTGTGCGTGTTCGAGCGCCGCGAGCGCCGCCTCGAGCCGATCGGCGCAGGTGTGGTGTGACGCTGACCGGCATCGGCTACGACTCCCACCGGCTGATCGAGGGTCGCCCGCTGATCCTCGGGGGAGTGGAGATCCCAAGCGAGCAAGGTCTCGAGGGCCACTCCGACGCCGACGTGCTCACCCATGCGGTGATCGACGCGCTGCTTGGCGCCGCCGGCCTCGGTGACATCGGCGAGCACTTCCCCGATAGCGACGAGCGCTACCGCGACGCCGACTCGATCGAGCTGCTGGAGACGGTGCTCCCGCGTGTTCTCGCGCAGGGCTTGGAGCTGGTCAACGTGGACAGCACGGTTGTGATGGAGCGTCCCAAGCTGGGCCCTCACCGAGAGGCGATCCGCGAGCGCCTAGCGACCGCTCTCGGCCTGGCGCCCGGACGCGTCAACGTCAAGGCCACCACGGGCGAGGGAATCGGGTTCGTCGGGCGTGGAGAGGGTGTCGCGGCGCTGGCGGTTGTGTCGCTGCGCCTCGCCGATTGAGAGGCATCGTCTGCCGTGTGCGGGCGGTCTGCTTGAAGGCTCGCAGGTGCCGTTGGGCGCTACTGTTGCCGAGCCATGCGAGCGATCCGACTACACGACACGCGCACGGGGAAAATCGTTCCCCTGGAGACTCGTGATCCGGGCAAGGTCGGCATCTACGCCTGCGGACCCACGGTCTACAGCCGCATCCACATAGGCAACGCCCGTCCGTTCGTCGTATTCAGCCTGCTCAAGCGATTTCTCGAGCACGAGGGCTACGACACCACGCTCGTCGTCAACGTGACGGACGTCAACGACAAGATCTACGAAGCAGCCCGAGCGGACCCGAAGAGCGCCGATCCGGCGAAACGGGCCGATCGTTCGAGCGTCGAGCTGGCGGCGGAGATGACGGCGCTGTATATCTCCGACACCGATGCGCTCGAGCTCGGACGCCCCGATCACGAGCCGCTTGCCTCCGAGACGATGGACGCGATCGTCCTCTACATCCAAGATCTGATCGACTCCGACCACGCGTACGTGGTGGAGTACGGGGGAGAGGGCAACGAGAACCGGCGCAGCGACGTGTTCTTCCGCGTGCGCTCGGACCCTGACTACGGCTCGCTGTCACATCGTCGCATCGAAGACATGGACCAAGGCGAGGGGGTCGAGGGTTTCGACCGTAAGGAGGATCCGCTCGACTTCGCGCTGTGGAAGGGGCGCAAGCAGGGCGAGGATACGTGCTGGGATGCCCCGTGGGGCGAGGGTCGCCCAGGCTGGCACATCGAGTGCTCGGCGATGGCCGAGAGCCTATTGGGCGTCGGCTTCGACATCCACGGAGGCGGCTCTGACCTCGTGTTCCCCCACCACGAGAACGAGGCCGCCCAGACTCGCGCCGCGCGCGGACATGAGCTGGCCAGGATCTGGATGCACAACGGCATGATCCAGTTCACCGGCGAGAAGATGGCCAAGTCGGTTGGCAACATCGCGCACCTGCACGAGGTCGTCGAGCAGTATGGGCGCGATGCTGTCGTGATGTACCTGCTGGGCGGCCACTATCGCCAGCCGCTCGCGTTTTCCCCCGCGGAGCTCGAAGATGCCGATCGTCGCATCCACCGCATCCGCGATGCCCTGCGTCGCCTGGACCTGGGCAGGCCGAGTCCGTCCGACATGGCCCACCACGCCGATGCTTTCTTCGCCGCGCTCGCCGATGACTTCAACACGCCGAAGGCACTCGCCTGCCTGTTCGAGTGGATTCGCGAGGCCAATCGTCGCGGTGAGGCCGTCGGCGACGGCGACCTGCGCGAGATGCTTGCCACATTCGCTCTCGAGGATCTGCAGCCGCTGGGCGCGGTCGGTGACGTCGAGACGATCGACCCGGAGGCGGTCGCGCTATTGGTCTCGCGCGAGGCGGCTCGTAGCAAGCGCGACTTCGAGCAGGCCGACCGTCTGCGCGATGAGATCGCCGCGCGCGGCTGGGAGATTCGCGACAGCGCGGACGGTCCCGAGCTGATCCCGCTGTCGCGGTGATCGTCTACGGGCGCAACCCTGTGCGTGAGGCGCTGCGCGGCCGTCGAGCTCGTAGCGTCGCTCGAGTGTGGGCGACCGCGAGCGTTGCGCACGAGCCGTGGTTGACAGACGTGAAGATGACGGTGTGCGCCTCGGACGAGCTGGAGCGTGTCTGTGGCTCCTCCGCGCATCAGGGCGTCTGCGCTGATGCCGGCGGGTATCCGTATGTAGGCGCACACGAGCTTCTAGCCGTCGCCTCACCCTTGATCGTGGCCCTCGATCAAGTTCAGGACCCGCAGAATCTCGGCTCGATCTGTCGTACGGCAGAGTGTGCGGGAGCCACGGGAGTAGTCATTCCCGAGCGTCGCGCGGCTGAGGTGACTCCGGCCGCGTGCAAGGCCTCGGCGGGAGCGGTCGAGCACATGCGCATCGCGCGCGTGCGCAACGTCGCCGATTTCCTGAGCGAGGCGCACGATGCCGGCTGCTGGTCCTACGGCGCGAGCGCGCCCGAGCCAGGCGATACCGATAGGTGTGATGGCAGCCCGAGTGGAGGAGTACCAGCGCAAGTCGCCCGATCGAAGGGCTCCACGACGGTGCCTTACACCTCCCCCGTCTACAGCGGCGGGGTTGTGCTGGTGCTCGGCAGCGAGGGCAGCGGACTGCGCCCGCGTGTGGCCGGTGCGTGCGATCAGCTGATCTCGCTGCCCCTGCGAGGACGTATGGAGTCGCTTGGAGTCGCGGCCGCCGCCGCGGCCTTGCTGTATGGAATCTTGCAGTCTCGCGATGTCGCGCTTGACAAGGCTCCATAACTGTGCGAAGCTGCCGCCCATAACGCTCAACCTAAGGTTGACTTCATAGCTTTGGCGCCAGGGGAGGAGTGCGCCACTGAGCATGTTTTGGCTGGAATAAGCCAAGAAAGGATCTGCTCGTGGCACGTACCTTCCATAACACTCAATCTGAAGTTAAGGTTGATGATGGCTTTTTGATTGCCCTTGCAAAGCAGGGGGATCGCAATGCCTACGACCGTCTTGTGCGCCGGTATCACGGCTTCGTGCGGTTGAAGGCCTCGTCGTACTTCCTCGCCGGGGGAGACTCCGAAGATCTAATCCAAGAGGGCCTTGTCGGTCTCTACAAGGCGATCCGCGACTACCGCACCGATCGCGAGTCGAGCTTTCGCAACTTCGCCGAGCTCTGCATCACACGCCAGATCATCACCGCGGTGAAGACGGCCACACGCAACAAGCACACGCCGCTCAACCAGTACGTCTCGTTCTCCTCGACTCCGGCCGCGGCGGGCGAGGACGTGCCGACGCTGGACCAGACGATCGCCGGGCCGTCGGTCAACGACCCGGTCAACCGTGTGATCTCATCCGAGGAGCTGCGCTCGCTCGTCGGCTGCCTCTCCACGGCCCTCTCGGAGCTGGAGAGTCGCGTGCTCTCGCTGTATCTCGACGGCTGCTCCTACGAGCAGGTCGGCGAGCGCTTGGGCTGCGACACCAAGACGGTCGACAATGCCCTGCAGCGAGTCAAGCGCAAGGTCGGCGCGCATCTGCGCACTCGCCTGGTGGCTTCTTAGCTCGGCCTATAAGGGCCGGGCTTGCGCCGCGGCTTGCCCCCGGGGAACGCCAGGCGCAGGATCGTGCGCTGGACGTTGCCGAGCTGCTTGCTGAAGGGCCCGGTGTTGTAGGGCAGCCCGTAGCGGTGGCACACGTCCCGTACGCGCGGTGCGATCTCCGCGTAGCGGCTGGAGGGCATGTCGGGATACAGATGGTGCTCGACCTGGAAGCTCAGGTTGCCAGCCATGAAGTGAAACAGCGGGCCGCCTTCGATATTTGCCGAACCGAGCAGCTGGCGCACGTACCAGCCACCGCGCGTCTCCTCCGCAACCTCGGCTTGATTGAACGTATAAGTCTGGTCTGGGAAGTGCCCGCAGAAGATGATCGAGTAGGCCCAAACGTTGCGAACGATGTTCGCGGTGAAGTCGGCGGTTAGTGTTGACTTGTACGCGCGTCCGGCGCCGGCGCCTCGGTCGGTGGCTGCTCGAGTCGTGGCTGCTCCAACCGCGCCGGCGATCGCGGCGGAGAGCAGTGGGAAGGCGATGTAGTCCTTGACGGCCTGCCGGCGCGCCTTCACGCCGATCGCCTTCAGCTCCTCGAGCAGTTGCTCCTTGGACTTCTCACCGGCTTTAATCGCGTCGAAGTTGAGGTCGTGAAAGGCCACCCCCCACTCGAAGAACCCCATCAGCAGCAGGTTGTAGAAGGGCTGCAGCAGATAGACGGGATGCCATTTCTGATGGGGGTCGATGCGCATGATCTCGTACCCCAGATCGCGATCCTTGCCGCGGATGTTCGTAAACGTGTGGTGCTCGTAGTTGTGGGAGTGTCGCCACGCGTCGGCCGGCGAGGCGGTGTCCCAGTCCCAGCTCTGGGAGTTGATGTCGGGGTCGTTCATCCAGTCCCACTGCCCGTGCATCACGTTGTGGCCGATCTCCATGTTCTCGAGGATCTTGGCGATCGACAGCGAGGCGGTACCGGCCAGCCACAGCGGCTTGTAGCGCGAGCCAAGCAGCATCGCGCGCGCTGCCAGCACGAGTTGGCGGTGCAGCTTGATCGTGGAGCGTATGTAGCGCGAGTCGCGATCGCCGAGATCCGCGAAGACCTCGTCGTGGATCGCGTCGAACTCGCGCCCCAGCTGCTCCAGCTGCTCGGGTGTGAGTCGCGCGAGCGGGCTCTCGGGCTCAGCGGGATCGGCTGCCGACCTCTGGGGAGGGAGCGCGCTCCCGGTTGGGGGAGGCGTCGCACTCCCTGCCGGGGCCGGCGTTGCACCTCCGGCTGGCGCCGGCGCGGGGACGTTGGGGGGGATGAACGGCTTCTCGGCGTGGATCGTTGACATGCCTGCTCCTTCGGTAGGTCGTATGTCTTCTATCGGTTAGAGGTCGATCTCGACCGCGCCCTCAGGCGCATTGATGCAGGTGCGCAACATCTCCCCGGGTTGGCCGTGCACGAGTCCGGTGCGCAGATCGCGCACCTGCCCGGCGCGCAGCTTCCCCACGCACGTATGGCAAATACCCATGCGACACCCGAACGGCAAGCTTGCGCCCGCCTTCTCCCCGGCTAGGAGGATCGGCTGCTCGCCGTCGCTGCAAGCTTCCAGATCGCTCTTGCGAAAGCGGATCCTGCCACCCGATCCGCGCTGCCCCTCGCCAACTGCCGTGCTTGGCTGAAAGTGCTCGATATGCAGCTGCTCGTGCTCGCCATCTTCGCTCCACCGCTGCTCCATCCCCTCGAGCAGCCCCGCGGGCCCACAAACAAACGCCTCGCGCTCCCGCCAGTCCTCACAGAGAGCGTCGAGTTGCCCAGGTGTCACGCGGCCCTGCTCGCCCGTCAGCCGTAGGTGCAGCTTGTAACCAGGATGGCGAGCGTGCAGCTCACGCAACTCGCGTCCGAAGATGACCCCGTCGGCGGAGCGTGCGCAATGCACGTGAACCACGTCCTCAACCGCTCCGCGGGCGGCAATGCTCCGCAACATGCTTATGATCGGGGTGATGCCGCTGCCGGCGCTGATGAACAGCAGACGAGCGGGCAAGGGCTCAGGCAGCACAAAGGTGCCTTCCACGCCGCCAAGTCGCACGATCGTGCCTGGGCGCACGCGTCCGAACAGGAAGGGCGAGACCTTGCCTCCCTCGACCAGCTTCGGCGTGATCGAGATGCATCCGTCCGGGCGCTTCGGAGTAGAGGTAAGCGAGTAGGCGCGCCAGTGATGCACCCCGTCAACCTCGATCCCCAAGCGTAGATACTGCCCTGGGCGATGGCTCTCCCATTCCCAGCCGGGCTTGATCGTCACGGTTACGGCGCTCGGCGTCTCACGCTCGATCCGTTCGATCCGTCCGCGTAGCTCTCGCGTCGACCACAGCGGGTTGACCAGCTCCAGATAGTCGTCTGGCAGCAGCGGCGAGGTGAACGAACGCACCAGCGCCAAGGCCCGGCGGCGCCCAGCGGGCACGCGCGGGGGCGCGCCGCGCTCAGCCATGGAGACGCACGAGGGGAGAGGACCCGCGACGCATCAGGGGAGAAGGGCCGCAAGGAAGGGGCTGGGAGCGGATTTTGAAGAGCAAGCTCATCTGACCTGGATCAATGATACCTCAAATGAGGTTACATGCAAAATGGTATCCTAGATCGAGGTGGCGGGATCACGAACCGATACGGCTGACATACCCCGAAAAGGCTCGCACGACTCCTCTTCAGATCGTGATGAGGAGACGGCAGAGGACGGGCTGACGATCGAGCAGCTTGCCGCCGAGGTGGGAATGTCGGTTCGCAACATCCGCAACCACCAGTCGCGGGGCCTGTTGCCCGCGCCCGAGGTACGCGCGCGCGTCGGCTACTACGACGCCGAGCACGTTGCACGTTTGCGTCTGATCCTCGACCTGCAAGCCGACGGCTTCAACCTAGCGGCGATTGAGCGCCTGATGACATCATCCGGTGGCGTCGCCTCGCGGCTGCTGGGCTTGCGCAACGCAATGACTACGCCATATGAGACCGAGTCGCCAGAGGTAGTCACCGCGGAGGACTTGGAACGACGCTTCGGCGAGGTCGATGCCAAGAGCGTTGAGCGCATCCGCAAGCTCAAGTTGCTGGTTCCTCTGGGCGACGACCGCTTCGAAGTGCCCAGCCCGGCTCTGATGAAAGCGGCCGAAGAAGTCACCGCCTTGGGGATCCCTCTACCGGCCGCCTTGGCTCTGGTCGAGCGGGTCTCGCGCGACTGCGAATCGATCTCCAAGGCCTTCGTGAGGCTGTTCCTGGGCGAGCTGTGGGAGCCCTTCGAGCAAGCTGGCCAACCCGATGAGCGCTGGGAGGAGATGATCGCGGCGACCGACGCGCTACGGCCAATCGCGTCGGAGGCGCTGCTGGCGATCTTCAAGCAGCGCATGACAACTCAGGTAGAGCGAGCCTTCGGCAAGGTGCTCGAGCAGCAGACAAAGCGCGCGAAGTAGCGTCGCGTCGCGCGCGGGAGCTACAGCTATCCCCGCGGCGCGCAGGTTCGGAGACCCAGAACAAAGACGTCAAACCTCCATGTTGTGGTCTCTAAAAGCTCAGGTCCGGATTATAACCTGAAGGTTGTATGTCTCCCTGCGCCAATGATGTCGCCCGAACCTCCACGTTGTGGTCTCTAAAAGCCCGGATCCGGATTATAACCTGAAGGTTGTATGTCTGGATGGAGGTTTGTATATATGTGTCCCCAGGCAATTCGCGCCCCTCCCTCGCAAATTTCCTACAGGACCCCACACATAAATATTTCGCAAAGAGATTGGCGCATCAAACCCGGCGTACGTGTGTTAGCGAGGGCGGAACCTATAACTGCAGCCGTCGCAAGGGAGGCGTCGATGCGTTCACGTACGCTCATTCCGGCCATCACGGCCGTCATATCGCTGTTCGCGCTCACACCGTCAGGCGCCTTCGCGCACAAGCGCCCCAGTCCAAACGGGCGCTGCATTGTGAGCATGCAGGTGGCCCCGCGCCAGATCGTGGCGGGCGATCCGGTGGTCATCTTCGGACGGCTTCGCTGTGTCAACCGGGCGAGCGCAGCCGGTCAGCAGGTCGTTCTCTATCACCATCTCAGCGGCCTGCCCGGATTCGCCCCTGTGCAGAGCGCCACCACAGACGCTCACGGCTTCTATGAGCTCGGTCGAGCCGACGGCGTGGTCGAAACCAACCGTTCGTTCTTCGTGCGCTCGCACGGAGCTCGCAGCGCCACCAAACGACTCAGGGTTGCCGCGCAGGTGACGCTTAGCGGCTCAGCCGAAGGTGCGTTGCTCACCGGATACCCCAATCGCGTCACCTTTACCGGAGCGGTCTCGCCGGCGGACGTGGGTGCGCGGGTCATCCTGCAGCGCCAGAACGCCCTCACCGGCAACCAGTGGCGGCGCATCGACTCGGGCATCGTGGAATCGACGGGGGACTTCACGATCACGCATACGTTCGTCGTCCCCGGCGACGCAAACCTCAGGGTGCTCGTGCGCTCACAGGGGCGAAACGTGCCAAGCGAATCCAACGTCCTTGCGGACACGGTTTCCCAGGCCCAGAATCCCGAATTGACGATTCAGTCATCGGCCGACCCGATTGCCTCAGGCGAAGCGGTCACGATCAGTGGCAAGCTCACCCCAGGCAGCGGTCGCACGCTGACGCTGATGGCTCACACCGCGCGCCAGCCTGGCTTCACCCCGGTGGCGCAGACGACCAGCAACTCCTCGGGCGAATACAGCTTCTCGGCGCAGTCGCCGGCCAACAGCATCTTCTACCGGGTGGACGCCGGTCAGGGTGTGAACGTGTGCCCGGCCGGTGAGGCGTGCCCAGCTTTGGCACTGAAGCCCGTCTCCTCGGCTGTCCTCTACGAGGGCGTGAAGGACGTGCTCACCGCTCAGGCCTCGCCAACTACGGTTCAGGCGGGCCAGAGCGTCGCGTTCTCGGGCACGGTCTCTCCCGACCAAACCGGTCACGTCATCTACCTCGAACGCCAGAACGCGCGCGGACCCGGATTCCACGTGGTCCAGCTGTCGTTCGTGGGAGCCGGCTCCAGCTACACGATCGTGCACCGCTTCTATGACGCCGGCACCAAGCTGCTACGCGTCTATATCCCCGGCGGCCCCGACAATCAAGGCGCCGCCAGTCCCTCGTTCACGATTCAGGTCGACCCGGCTCCCGCATCGACGCTGATGCCCGAAGCTCCGGAAAACACGACGGTCCCACCCGAAGGCCAGTCCTAATCCACAGGCCTTGCGGCCGGTCGAAGCTGGCCGGCCGCAAAGTTTGCCGCTGCCGGCGTCTACGCGCGCTCGCTCAGGCGCTTGCGGCCGGTACGCTCCAGCCTCGAGCCCAAGATCCGGCCCGGCTCGCGCAAGGCTCGCTCGTCGTCTGACTTGTCTCGCTCGCGGCCGAAGCCGGTGATCTGGGTGTTGCAGCTAGGGCAGCAGTCGCCGGCAGCCCACACGAGCAAAGCGTCGGTCCAGCGGTGGCAGTGCGGGCAACGCACACGCTGGTTCATCCCCGGCCAATCCCCATTACATATAGGCGCATACCCGGATGATTCCTGCTCCAAACCGTCCACGCCTCGGCTGTTCGCCCCACGCCCGCGTGGCGGACTACTGAAAAAGCATCCGGCGTCTCAAAGCGCCGGGACGCGATCGGTCGGATGGGCTTTTTTCCGGCTCGCGATATGAGCTTGTCTCCCAAATCCCCCGCTTTGGGCGATGCACGGGCGCAAGCTCGCCGCGTGCGCGTCTGTAGGCCGCGGGGGCTACTCGGCAGGCGTATAGCCCAGGTGCGCTGACATATGCTCAGCGCATTCCACCACCAATGGCGCCAGCTGCTCGAGCAGCTGCGCTCGCGAGAAGCTTGACTTGCTTGCCGCCACATCGACCGCGGCGACAACCTCTGCGGACTTCGACATCACAGGCGCCGCTACGCATCTTTGGCCCTCGATGCGCACTTGGTCGGCTATCGCAATCCCCTTTTGGCGGATACTCTGGAGCTCAGCGATCAACTTTTCTCTTGCCGCCAGCGCATTGGCGGAGCCGGGGCCCTCAGCGCTGGCGTCAATCGCATCGCATTGCTCCTGATGAGATACATGCGCTAGCAGCACTCTGCCTATCGCCGTGCGACTTGCCGGTAGACGCGAACCGCGCCCGATTCTCTGTGCAACCTCGCTCTCTCCTTGCCAGGCGCTTCTGGCCCGGTGGATGTAGACGATGTCCTTACCGTGCAGTAGCGCAAGGCTAGCCGTGCACATGCTGCGGTCACGCAGCTCGGCTAGATACTCGGGAGGGAGCTTGCCCACCACCGTCGAGCTCAGCGCAGAGCGCCCGGGATCGCCAGCGCGCATTCCGAGTCTGTACTTGCGTCTGGGGCCCTGCTCGAGGTAGTCGAGAGCAACGAGCGTCGAGGCGTAACGGTGGGTTGTCGGACGGCTCATTTGCAGCGCCTCGGCCAGTTCAGCGATTCCCATCCACGTCCGCTCCGGCGTGAAGGCGGTGAGGATTGCCAAGCCGCGCTCCAAGGATTGCGAGTAGCGGCCCTCTTGAGAGTTGGGCAGATGCAAGATGCCTCCGCGGATAGGGGACATGGTCGTCATAGAACGGGCCTTCCTTGCACGCGCCTCTACTACGTGTCAGCCTCGCCCCGGAGTGGGACGAAGAACGAACGCAATGGTGCTCAAATGGAACGGTTTGGGCTAGTCAGCCCTGAATCTTTCAGCGCTGAAAGGAGCGAAGGTCGCATCTGGGGCGCTACCTGGGCTTGGCCGGCAGCCCTTCGAGTCGCTCGCGCACGCCCTGCAGCCATTCGATCCTCGCGTTCCAAAAGCCAAGCTCCGCGTCGCGCGATACAACGCGCACCATCCTGTCCCACTCCGAGCGGTCCACGCCATCTGCTTCGGAGGCGCGCTTTAGATCCTGCACGCGCCCCAGGCAGACAAGCTCTTGGCCATGGATCAACTCGATCATGCGTGGCGCGTCGTGCGGGCGGCATAGCGCGATCCTGAAGTGCAGGTCGTCGCGCAACGGTGGCTCCGCGGTTGTCGAGAGCAACCAATCTTCAAAGGACTCGACTCCCTTTTGGGTGGCCTCGTAGATAGCCCTGCGGCCCGAGGTCCCATTGAGAAGCGGGTCGCCATTCTCGTCGACCCTGCGCACAAGACCTTCGTTCTCGAGCTTCTCGAGCGCCCAGTAGGGATAGGAGTCGGCTAGATCGGCAAACCGCAGCTGTCGGCGCACACCCGAGGCGATCCTATAGGCATAGCTTGGCTGCTCGATCACAAGCCCGAGTACGGCATGCTTAGCAGACACCGGTCTGCAACCCGCCTTCCAACCAGTGGACTTCGTACAAGAAAATGACGATAGTCGAAGGATGCTTAGGTTTGGCGGATTGTGCGCTTTGCGGCGTCCAGGCTCGGCGGGTTTTCTGGTGGTTCAGGCCCGGGCTGTGTGAGCAAGATCGGTGTTTCCCGGGTCCAGTGCTCAGGAATGTCCTCATCTGAAATGTGTCGTGTATTCGTCATCTCGCGCTTACGAGTCGGAAACAAACGCGCAAGTTGTCATCGGCATCGCTCGTCAGGAACGGCGCATGCGAGTGTTTCTATCGTCCGGAATCCGATTTCGGTCGGCAGCGGGCCGAAGGACTCAAGTTGACTCTTTTGAGCGTCGATCAAGGGGTATGACGCAAGAGATGTCCAGGCGAGACGGTCAGCTGACGCCGGAGCAGGCACGCGAAGGGCATCGATGGATACGGCATACCGTCCTTGCGGCCGTGCTCCAAGCGTGGATGATGACTGTCGTCGTGGCGCTACTCGTTCCCCACCTGTTGGCCTTGTTCCTGGCGCTTGGAGCGGCCTACTCGCTGGCTGCGCCGCTGCTGTTCCGCTATCTAAACCGCGACATCGAGCGCCGGGTAGTCCCAGGCGCCGCCGCTGATGGTCTCGTGCGTCTCGCGCGCACCGCTGGCTTGCCGTCCTCCTCGGGCCTGAGCACGCCGCCCCGCTAGCGGTCGTCGATCTCAGAGTCTGGCCGTCCAGGATTGGGTCGTGATGGCCGCGGCATAGCGAAAGCCGGAGACGGGATTCGAACCCGTGACCCCCTGTTTACAAGACAGGTGCTCTGGCCAGCTGAGCTACTCCGGCGCGTTGGCCCATCGTACAACGAGGAATTCGCAATTGCCTAGCGCGTCCAGGTCTCGCACGCCACTGCCGGCTACGGAATGCTTCCTGGAGCGGCAACCCACTGGTTGGTGAAGCTCAGGACCGACGCGAGCTGGTCGAAGTGCCGGTCGTAGTGCAGTACCCCAAAACCGCGCTCGGCCGCGGCAGCAGCGACCAGGGCGTCTGGCACGCGCACGCGATGGGCACCGTCGGACCCCCGCTGCGCTAGCTCGCGTACGGCCCAGATCGCCGCGTCGGTCACCGTGCGAGTGATCGACGCTTGCGGTAGACCGGCCAGCGCCAAGGCGACAGCCTCGACCCGTTCGCGGTTGGGAGCATCGAACAACAGCTCCAAAGTAATGACAGGGCAGCCGATTAGCTCCCCAGCTTGAGCCGCGGCTCGCCAGTTGACCATCACAGTCGGGTCAGATGCTCGCGCCCAGGCAGATGTGTCGGCGACCCAGGGGCCGCCGCCCCAACTCAGCGCCACGCGCGATCACGGACGTCGCGCAGACTTTGCAGATCGAGTCCTGACGTCCCGTCCGCAACGCTCATGAGGAAGTCGCGCGCACGACCCTCCGCCTGTTGGTCCTGCTCGTATGCCTCAGCTCCGCGAACGGCGAGTGCGTGAAGCACCTGGGAGGCTGGCGTGCCGGCTCCCAAGAAGTTACGAGCGCGCGCGATGGCACGGTCAAGCTCTGGATCCCGGGGCACTTGAATGCGGGCATGTCTACTCGCCATCCTCCAAGTGTACCCGCTCATGGACACACCAAGGGTGGGGCTCAAATCGGTCTTGATCGCTCGGGTCTGCTCGGTGATGTAACACCACCCACGCAAGCGGGTAACCAATACATGGAGTCAAGCGCAGCCGCCGACAAGCGCGAGCAGAGCATCAAAGGCGCAGACCGCCCCACCCGGGTTCGTCTGGCGCCTGTGCGCAGCAACACGGGATCGGATCGCACGGACATCTCCGACGATCGTCAGCACGCTTCGAGCATGGAGGCCAACGAGCTGCACGCGTTTCGCGAGCACGCACTTGCTCATGGTGTCAACCCGGTGCTGTACTGGCTTGTACGAGCGGTTTTGGTGCCCTTCTTCCTGCTCTACTTTCGCCTTGCACGCCTTGGACGCGAGCACATTCCCAGCTCCGGGCCCGTGTTGCTGGCAGCCAACCACCGCAGCTTTCTCGACCCGTTCGTGATCGGCGCGCTGACGCGTCGGCCCGTCTACTACATGGCCAAGCGCGAGCTGTTCGAGCATCGCTGGCAAGCTTGGCTGCTCAACAGCCTTGGGGCTTTTCCGGTCGATCGAGGACACGGCGACGAACAGGCGATGGCCACCGCTCGCGCGATTCTCGCTCGAGGCGACTGTGTCGTGATCTTCCCGGAGGGGACTCGTGTGCGTCCTGGCCCACTCGCCCACCCTCACCGAGGGGTTGGGCGGCTTGCACTGCAAACCGGGGCTCCCGTCGTGCCGGTGGCGGTTTTGGGTACCGAGGACGTACGCCGAGGCTGGCGAATACGTCCCCGCAAGGTCAGCCTCCGTTGCGGGCGTCCGTTGCGCTTCCCGCAGGCCGAGCGGCCAACGCCTGCGATGGCCCTTGGCGTGGCCGAGCGCATCTGGGCTTGTGTCAGCTTGCAGTGGGAGTGGCTTGGCGGCGCTAGAGCGATCCCCAATGCGGAGATCCCCTCGAATGGCTCCGGGCGGCACGCGCGTGCCGCCTGAGGACTTGGGTAAAAGCGTCGGAGGGTAGGGTGCGATGAGTGGCTCCCCAACAACAGAAGTCCAAGGCGCAGCTCGACGCCGAGTTCTCCGAGCTGTATCGAGCTCATCTGCGCGACGTCTACAGCTACTCCTACTATCGGGTCGGCAACCATCACGACGCGGAGGACCTCACCGAGCAGACTTTCCTGCAGGCCTACCGTCATTTCGAGCGCGCCCAGAGCGAGTCTCACGGCAGGCCGCTGCGCCCATGGCTGATCCGCATCGCCCACAATCTTGCCGCCAATCTCTATCGCGATCGCTCGCGCCGTCCTTCCTCCTCGATCGACGAGGGCTCGGAGCTGGCGAGCCTGCACACGACAGAGGACTTGGTCGAGGGACGCGACGAGCTCAGCCGGGTGCTCGATGGGGTGCGACGCCTGCCCGACGACAGGCGCGAGGCTCTGATCATGCGCTTTGCGCTTGGTATGGACAATCGCGAGATCGCGCGTGCCATGGGTCGCTCCGACGGGGCCACCAAGGTGCTCATCCATCGTGCGATAAAGCAGCTGGAGGAGATCGTCGGCGAGTCGAGCCTGGAGCCAGCGGATGAGTGAAGCGCTGCCAGGCTTCGAGGGGCTGCTCCACGAGGCGCTCTCCCCGATAGACCCGCCCGAGGAGCTTGTGCGGCGCTTGGAGGGTGCGCTCACGAGTCTTACGGCGAGCGCTGCCGAGGAGCTGGAGGCATGGGAGCTCTCGGCGATGCGCGACCCGCGCAACTGGGTCCGCCCGGCGACGGCCGTGGTTGTTGGGGGAGGAGCTGGTGTCGCGCTCGTACTGCTGCGCGCCCGGCACCGTCCACGTCCGGATGCGAGCGGCTTGCGAGGTGCGCGCCGGATGGCTGAGCGTGCTGTGGGCGATCTCAGCGAGCAAACGCGGCGCTTGCTCGGCGAGCGCTAGCGACACCTAAGCCGGCTTGCGCTGATCGTCGTGACTAGGGGCGTGGCTCCTGCTCACTGCGCTGCTAGCGTCTGCGCGGCCATGGCCACCTGCTACCGCCACCCCTCGCGCGAGACCGGAGTCGCTTGCTCCTCCTGCGGGCGTCCGATCTGCCCCGATTGCATGACTCCCACCGCTGTCGGGATGCGCTGCCCGGAGTGCTCCAAACAGGGGACCAAGGTGATGACGATGCGCAACATGGCCACCCGCCCGCGGGTCACATTCGCGCTGATCGCGATCAACGTGATCGTGTTTCTCAGCGAGGAGGGTCAACTGACGATCTCCGGCAGCTCGATCCACGGGCCGGTAATCGAAGAAGGCATCCTCGCCCGCATGCTCACTGGCGTCAATGGTCAGGGATTCCTCGTCACGCGCTTCCCGATCTCAGGCGAACATCAGTACTGGCGGCTTCTCACGAGCGGGTTCCTGCACGAGAACCTGCTGCACATCGGCTTCAACATGTACCTTCTCTACCTGCTCGGCATGATGCTCGAGCCGGCGCTCGGGTCGGTCAAGTTCGCCGCCATCTACTTCACCTCGCTGCTGGCGGGCTCCTTTGGCGCACTGTTTGCCACCGGCTCACCGAGTTTGGGCGCCTCGGGTGCCATCTTCGGGCTGATGGGGGCCGCTGTGATCGAGCTCAGGTCTCGCCGCATGAGCGTCATGGAGTCGGGCATCGGCGGGCTGATCATCATCAATCTGATCTTCTCCTTCACGTTCTCCAATATCTCCGTCGGCGCTCACATAGGGGGGCTGATCGGCGGCACGCTCGCCGGCCTTGCGATCCGAACCGCCGACGATCGCCACCGCTCCTGGGCCGGCCTGGCGGCCTGTGTGGCGCTCTCGACGGCGTCGGTCTTCGCGGCCATCGCCGTGTCGGGCTCCACGGCGGCCGGCATCGCTTGAACTAGGCGCGAAACCTCCTGTGGGATGGTCGGGTTGCGAGCATTGTGAGGAAGGCATCGGGCGGAGATCACGTGGAGGTCTCCGCGCGAAATCCTAAATCTCCGCGCGAAATCGTGAGATCGGCCGTGTGCGGCGTATCCTCGTTTCCATGACGCTTCTCTCGGGCTCCGAGATCGACGCCAGCCTCGCCGTCGGCGAGTGGCAACGCGATGGACAGGCGATCGCCCGCGAATGGTCGTTTGAGGACTTTGCCCACGCGATCGCCTTCGTCAACAGCGTGGCCGATGTCGCCGAGGCGGCCAACCACCATCCTGACATCGACCTACACGGCTGGAACAAGGTCCGTCTCAGCCTCTCGACCCACTCCGAGGGGGGTTTGACCCAAACCGACTTCGACATGGCCTCGCGCATCGACAAGCTCGCTTGACGGCGTGCGGCTCGTCGGCGATCTCGTCTGAGCCGGGCGCAAAGCCGACCAGTGCCCCTGCTACGGTTTGTGCCGTCGGCTATCGATGAACGAAGAAGAAAAACCTCCTCGAAGTAGATCGGCCCGGACGGGCGCCGATCGGGCGTGAACGGGCTCAAGCTCATACTCGCGGTCGTCCTGGTCGCGATCAACGCGTTCTTCGTTGCCGCCGAGTACGCGCTCGTGCGTTCCAAGCGGGCGCGCCTGGAGCTAATGCGTGAGGAAGGCTCGCGCGGCGCGGCGCTCGCTCTCAGCCAGCTCGACCGCATCAACGAATACATCTCCGCCGTCCAGATCGGCGTAACGATGACCTCGATCGCGATCGGCGCGCTCGCCACGCCCGCGCTCGCGGACATTCTCAAGGGGGCTCTCGGTAGCACGCCGAGCCATGACGCCGCGGTCGTCATATCGGTGGTCCTTGCATTCGGCCTGATCGCCGCCACGCAGCTGATTGCGGGGGAGATGGTGCCGAAGCTCTACGCGATCGATCGCGCCGAGACGATCGCCCGCCGCATCGCCCGCCCGCTACAGGCGTTCAGCGTGCTGTTTCATCCGGTCATCATCGCGCTGACGGCCGTCTCGGGTCGAATCCTGCGCCTGCTCGGTGTCGAGATGAGCGCCCAGCAAGAAGGCGGCTCGCCCGACGAGCTCAAGCGCCTGATCGCCGAGTCCCACGCCGGGGGCCAGCTCGATCCGGGCGAGGCGGGCATGCTCACCGGTGTGTTCCATCTGCACGAGCAGGAGGCCCGCCAGGTGATGACTCCGATTCCGGCGGTCGTCACCGTCGACGTCTCCCAAGACGCCCAAACCGCGCTCGAGCTGTGCATCGCAAGCGGCCACACTCGACTCGTCGTGATCGAGGGCGACGATCGCGATCACGTGCGCGGGCTCGTGCACTCCTCCTCGCTTGCCAAGCGGCTGATGCACGACGGGCCCCATGCTTCGATCGAGCCGATCATGCACGACGCACCGATCGTGCCCGAGACCAAGCCGCTGGACGACCTGCTCGCCGATCTACAGCGCCAGCGCACCTCGATGGCGGTCGTCGTCGACGAGTACGGGCGCGTCGTCGGGATCGTAACGATCGAGGACATCATCGAGGAGGTTGTCGGCGAGATCACCGACGAGACCGACCCGGCCGCGGGCGAGGTTCGTCGGCTCTCGGGTGGCGACCTGTTCGTGCGCGGTCACGTCTCGATCGCCGACCTGCTCGACTATGGGGTCGAGCTGCCGGTGGACAGCGACGCCTACAACTCGGTCGGAGGCTTCGTGTTCGCCGAGATCGGGCGGCTGCCACGCAGGGGCGACACGATCAGCTCCGGAGACTTCTCGATCAGGGTCGAGTCGGTCAACCACAACCGCGTCGAGGCGGTGCGTATCCGTCCGCGTCGTCCTGTGCACACGCGCGAAGGGGACCAACGCGAGCCTGCCCGTCGCGAGGCTCCGCCCGGGGCGGCCTAGGACCCCGAAAACACGTCCGGCCCGCGGGGGGAGCGGGCCGGAGCGTGTGCACTGGGAGGAGGCGAGTGTGCGTTGCGATCTTGTGTCGCACCACAAGTATGCCTCCGCTGATGAAGCTTTCCTAAAAGTCTGGTGAGGCTAAATAAATTCTCACCGACCGGCGCCTCGTTAGCGGGTGGTCGTTCAATAGGCGAGGAATCCCCGCTTTGTCTTGCGCCCCAGCGCGCCCTCGTCGATCAGCTCGTTCACGCGCGGTGGGATCGTCTCGCCGATCGTCTCGCCGATCGCCTTGGAGACATCGAGACCGACGAGATCCAGCAGCGCGAACGGCCCCATCGGGTGACCGGCGCCGAGCTTCATGCAGGTATCGATGTCCTTGGGGTCCATTCCGGTCTCTTCGAGCAGCCGCACCGCGTTGAACAGGTAGGGGAACAGCAGCCTGTTGACGACGAATCCGGGCACGTCGGGAACCTCGACAGCGGTCTTCTCGAAGGTCTCGCACAGCGCTGAGGCGCGGCTGCGTGTCTCCGGTGATGCGGCCTTCGGAAACACAAGCTCCACGAGCTTCATGCGCGTCACCGGGTTGAACACGTGCAGGCCGACGAACCGCTCCGGGCGGCCAGATGCCTCCGCGAGGCGCTCCACCGACAAAGAGGATGTCGTCGAGGCAAGCACCGCCTGCTCGTCGAGGAGCTCGTTCAGCTCGCCCAGCAGGCCGGCCTTTACATCGTGGTCCTCCACGACCGCCTCGACTACGAATGAGGACTGCGCAAGTGCGCCGACATCTGTGACGATCTGCACATGCTGGGGGTCAACCTCCGCTTCCAGGCGGCTGAGGGTCTTCTCTACGGTGGCGCGTGCGCGCTCGGCCGAGCTGTCTGAGCGTGCAAGCAGCAGCACGGGTCCGTGGTGTGCGGCGGTGGCGGCAAGCCCGCAGGCAATGGCTCCGCTGCCGACTATGGCTAGGCGTTCGTTCAAGGTCTTTCGCTCCTCTGGAGGTGTAGCGGCGGTTGCTGTATTCGACGGTCAGCCCGCCCCTCCAACCCGGCTCGCCGGATCCTGGTTGACTGACCAGTCAATCTAGTGTTGCTGAGCGGTACAGTAGAGGTAGCGAACGCGCGGCGTCTTCACCAGAAGCCCGCATGCGCCCGCTTTCTGAGCACACGCCGGGCGAGATGCCACGGCGCCACCGGCAACAGACAAGCAAAGGACTTACCATCATGAGGCAAGCAGAGGGCCGCGAGGTCGTAATCGTCGAGGCCGTTCGCACACCGATCGGTCGCGGACACCTGGAGAAGGGCTACTACAAGGACACCCATCCCAACGCGCTGCTCGCGAAGGTCTACACCGAGGTGATCGACCGCGCCGGCATCGAGCCCGCCGTGGTGGAAGACGTGGTTGCCGGCTGTGTGCAGCAGTTCGGCGAGCAGGGTCTCAACGTTGCTCGCAATGCGTGGCTGCAAGCCGGTCTACCGATTGAGACTCCCGCCACGACCGTGGATCGCCAGTGCGGCTCCGCCCAGCAGGCGGTCAACTTCTCCGCGGCGCTGATCGCCGCGGGCGTGCACGACGCGATGATCGGCGGTGGGGTGGAGCACATGGGCCACTTCCCGTTCTCCGCGGCGATGAAGACCCAGCAGGAGTTCGGCTTCGCGTTCACCCCCGAGCTGATGGCCAAGCACAACATCGTCGGCCAGGGCCTCGGCGCGGAGATGATCGCCGACGAGTGGGAGATACCGCGCTCCGAGCTCGACGAGCTGGCGGTGCGCTCGCACAAACTGGCCCACCAGGCCACCGAGGAGGGCCGCTTCGAGCGCGAGATCGTGCCGTTCGCGGTCAACGGCGACACATACGTCACCGACCAGGGCATCCGTCCCGACACCAACCTCGAGGCGCTCTCCCAGCTCAAACCGGCGTTCAAGCCCGACGGCAAGATCACGGCCGGCAACAGCTCGCAGATCTCAGACGGCGCCGCCGCGGTGCTGCTGATGAGCGCCGAGAAGGCGAAAGACCTGGGCCTGACGGCACGGGCCCGTATCGTCGATCAGACCACCGTGGGTTGCGACCCCGTGAAGATGCTCGAGGGGCCGATCCCAGCCACGCGCAAGATCCTCGAGCGCAACAGCATGAAGATCGACGACATCGACCTGATCGAGATCAACGAGGCGTTCGCGCCGGTCGTGGCCGCATGGAAGCGTGAGCTGAGCCCCGACATGGATCGCGTCAACGTCAACGGCGGCGCGATGGCGCTCGGTCACCCGCTCGGCTCGACCGGTGCGCGGCTGATCACCACGCTCTTGCACGAGTTGGAGCGATCCGACAAGGAGATCGGCTTCGTAACGATGTGCTGCGGCGGCGGCCTCGGTACGGGCACGCTGATTCAGCGAGTTTGAGCTAGCCCTTTGGCCCTGCGCCGGTCCAGTCGACCGCGACCGGCGTGAGGGCCAGCAGCGCCTGCCAGGTAGTCGCTTCGGTATGACCGCTGGGCGCGATCCCGTGTGCGCTCTGAAACTGCTCCAGATTCGTCTTGGTTGCCGCGTTGAAGATGCCGGTCGTTTCCTGGGTGGGAATCGCCGTGGCCAGATGCTCCTGCATCCAAAGCACCGGGTCACCTTTGCTGCCTTCGCCCAGTTCCGACCACGAGGGATTGGGGGTGACGCTGCTCAGCGGCGCGAGCGGTGTGGCCAGCGCCGCCCATAGGTTTGCCGGTGTTTCCTGGAAGTCCCAGAAGGAGGTACCTGTCGCCCCATAAAGAGGCGCCTCCTCGCGGAAGCGCACCAGTTCTTCGGCCGAAGGTTTGGAGTAGGTCTGCCCAAGCGGGAAGATCGGCCGTCCATAGACGCGGTTTGAGATGTAGGTGTTCGCATACGCCGTGTCGACGGAGTTGCCGATGTCCTTCCAGTACATTTGCGGCGCGTTGAACTGGGCGCCGTTCGGGCCGAGGAATACGGAGTAGGGGAAGGAGGTGTGGTCGTACACGTAGGGGAAGGAGGCCAGGCCGAGGGGATAGGCCGCACCGATCTTGGCGCGCAGGTCGGCGAGGTAGGTCTGAGCAGCGCCGTAGTGGCCTTCGTACTCCGACTCGGCGTCGATCACCAGGCAGTCGGCCCCAGTCGCCACCGCTTGCGCCCCGAGTTCGGCCTCGCCTGCCGGGTTGCTGCCGTAGACGTACTGCCATGCACACACCTTCAACCTGTTTGCGTGCAGTTGCGCCACCAGTTCAGGGCTGAACTGGCTCCAGTAGTTGGAGGACCCGTCGGAGCTCTTGACATAGAGCGTGGTCACGTCCGCGGCGTGAGCCTGGGTGACGATCGAGGCGAGGTTGCCGCCGTCGGACTGGCTCACATACCAGATCCACATGCCCTGGCCGTCGAACGCGGTGCCGCTTGGCGTCGACACCGGCGGAGGGGCCGGCGGTTTGGGTGGCGTTGGCGGGTGCAGCGCATAGGACACGACCTGCATCGGGCCGAAGGAGTTGGTATGGCGACCGTGGCTGATCAGGACCATGATGCGCCCGGAGTGGGCCGTGCTCGGCACGTGCACGACCATCCCGAGCGTTGAGTTGGCCAGGTGGGCGGTGGGCGAGTTGCTGGCGATGCGCGCGTTCCAACTGTGGGGAAACGCGACGACCATGCCGGTGCGCAGACCTTTGCCTTTGATGAGCAGCTCGCCGCCCACGGACACCTGGCGCGGGTTGGTCGAGCAGCGGGTAGCTGGCACGCACACCGCGCTGGAGAGCGTAAAGGGATTTACGCGCTTCGCGTTCGGCTTCTTCTTGGCAGCCGGTTTCGGCGAGCTCCCGCCCGTCGCTTTGGTTGTCGGTATGGAGGCCTTCGAGGAAGCCCCGCCGTTTGCCGGCGTGCCCCCGCCGGCTGGGGCGCTGGTCCCGCCGGCGCCTTGCGAGGCGCCGGCTCCGGGCGCAAGTTGGCCCAAAGTCGCGCAGACCGCACAGGCTGTCACGAGCGCTGCCCTGCGCGGGAAATAGCTCGAACGTCTGTCCACTGCCCTTGCCACGAACCAGTCCCTTCTGGCGCTCACTCCGTGTCCCATTCCCGCCGCCGTCTCCTGACCCGAACGGCAGCCTGAAATCCGCCGCCAGCGTCGCACGACGTTAGCGGTTCTGGCTCCACAAACCGCTGGTAGACAGAGAAGTTGCGTCATATTTGCTCGCCGGCTCTGGCGCTGGGCAGCGTAGGCGAGGTCGTGCCGGCTAGCGGAACCTCGGGAGTTTCGGTCGGACACGGCGATCACACCGTCCATATCGGCTAGTGGAACCTCGGTGCTCTCCCCTCGATGTGCCGCTCGTTCGGCGGGCCTCCGGCTTGACATAGGACGGCCTTTTCCGCTTGACAGAGAAGGGTTTTTACTATAGAACCGTGACGGCGTCGTGTTCCGATAGAAACAACATGCCGTGTCCGTGGATTGAGAAGAGAAAGACATGATGGGCGCGGTTGGTCAGGGACAACTCTGGGTCGAGTTGGCTCGGAGCGACGCTTTCTGACGCATCAACCAAACCAGGAGGATTAGGATGACTAGGATGGGCATACCCCATATGGGGAGGGGAGGCCGACTGATGGCTCCGCTTCTCGCAGTGGCTGTCGTGTCGCTTGCCGCACTAGGGTACGCGGCGCCGGCACTGGCCAGTAAACCGACGGGCGAATTCGCTAACTTCGGCGAATGTCCCTTGAGCAATCCCTCGGTCGGTCAGTGCATCTTTGCGCAGACGACCAGCGGTCAGTTTTCGATTGGCTCGACTGAAGTACCGATAACGAAAACCATCACACTGCAAGGCGGTCTCATACTCGTCGAAGAACCGCGCAGTGAAACTTTTGTCGACGCCAAGGTCCCTAGTAACACGCTCTCGAAAACGCCGCAGACTGTGCCCGGTGGTCTGTTGAAAATCGTGGCGTCAAAAAAATGGCCAGAAATCCTGCAGATCATCTTCAACGAATTCATTAACAAAGGCATTACTGGTGTAACCGCTACGACGGAACTTGTCGGAACGCCGACGCTCAACCGGATTAATCTGCTCACCGGTTCGGGGACCGCGCTGGGGCTGCCTGTGCGGGTACATCTGGAAAACTCATTCCTTGGATCCGGTTGCTACATAGGATCGTCCTCAAAACCCGTCACAGTCAATTTGACTACTGGCACAACAAGCCCACCCGAACCAAACTTACCCATCAAAGGTAATGTCGGTGAAATCGAAGTTAAGCATGAAGGTGAATTGATCGTTATCAAAAACAACTCGCTCGTGAACAACTCGTTCGCGGCGCCTGAAGCCGAAGGATGCGGATCACAGATACTGTTCGGTCTGTTCACGGGGCTTATCGATAGCGCTGTCGATTCGGAGCTAGGTCTCCCCTCCGCTGCTGGTCACAATACCGCGATCCTCAATGGCAGTCTAGAAAACGCACAAGCCAAGGGTGTTAAGGAAAGCGAATCATAGGAATTGATCGCATGTGGTTTTGATTGCGATCTCATGTAGTCATGTAATGAAGTAGGTGTAAACGGTTGGTCCCGCTGGCGAGGCTGGTGGGACCAACCTTCGCTTGGGGTTGATCCCGATCGGATTCGGTCGATACAATCCGACGTTGGTAAAGCCCGTCCGCAACGGTGGGTCGTGCGGCTCAGGCTGTGGTGTCAGCGCCCCATCGAAACCCAAGCGCCGAAGGCTCGGGCGCAAGCGGACTCCGCGGCAGTCCCGCCGGAGGTTCCGGCAGGTTGTAGCCGCTCGGCGCCACGTCATTCGGCGCGTCGGCGTGAAACAGCGAGGCGAGATACTGGATCTGTCCGCGGCCCACACCAAGCTCGAACTGCCCCCCACCGTAGTTGCCGATGCCTCGTGCGGCGCAGTAGTCAAACGCGTCGAGCAGATTTCTGAGCCCGCCGAGCCGCGAAGGCTTGATGTTGACCATGCGCGGTGGGTAGCGCAGCGCCTGGATGTCGGCGACCGAGTGGATGGGAGCATCCCAGGAGAAGCGCTCGCGGTGGGCCTCGAGCACCGCGTCGGTCTCGGGCGTGAGCGCCGGGTCCTCGATCCATGCGTCGGGAAACGCCTCGACGACGCGCCGGTAGAGCAGGGGATCCGCCGGCTGGTCGACGATCGAGCCCGAGTAGTAAGCCTTGAAATCGACGGACTCCACCGTGCCGGTAGCCACGAGCCGCGCGATCAGATCCTCGCTCCACGAGCTCGTCGGATCGAGCTTGAAGCGCAGCGATGGATAGGCCTGCAGACGTTGGCGCAGCGGATCGATGCTGGGTGGCTCGCCGAGACGCAAAGACACGACGAAGCGCACCGGCTGTGGCATGCGACCCAGCGCCTCGTGCAGTGTCGTGCCCGCTTGGCGCAGCGCCAGGTCGAGCGCCGCCGACTCGTATGCCCACACGCGGTAGCGCCGCGACACCTCACGTTGAGGTTCCCGTGGAAAGATGTCGAGCGTCGCCAGATGCTCTGAGAACGAGCCGATCGTCCAGCTGCCCTCCAGCGGGAGATGCGGTCCCGCAGCCTGCAAGATCTCATGGTCGACGGCGTCGTAGGTCACGTCCTCGCCGATGCCTTCCTGGCCGGCACCGGCAATGTGGATCACCGTGCTCTTGCGCTCGAACTCGCTCGAAACGAGCGCCTGCAGCGGCTCGAAGGTGTGCCGCTCGATCTGCAGCGGCAAGCTCGCCAGGCGCTCCCATGTATTCCCCTGCTCAGGCACAGCGGATCAGCTTAGAAGGTTCGGGAAATAGGCCCGTAAACTGTAGTTGTGGCAAGTAACACCAAGGGTCCGCGGGGACGTTCGCGCAAGCCACGTCCGAGCGTGTCCGCGGCGGGCGATCGGGCCAAGTCGGCCTCGCGTGAGCAGTCCACGCCGCCGGCCGGGCAGGGTGCGTCGCGGGCCGGGCAAGCCACCCCCTCGAGAGGGGCCGGACAAGCCACCCCCTCTCGACGCGCGCGCGTGTCGGCGTCGAGTACCGCGCCACGCCCGCCGGTCTCGCCTCACAGAACGTTCGGCGAGCGCCCGCAAGCACCTTGGCATCCGCTGCCGCTCTCGGAGCTGCTGATCCTAGCCGGAGGAGTCGCGTTCGTGGTTGCCGTCACGCGACTGCGTCACGGCCCCGCGGCTGGTGGCCCGCTATTGCTCGCAGGCATCGCCGCCGTCGCTCTTGGCACGATCGAGGTGACCTGGCGCGAGCACTCGAGCGGATACCGCTCTCACACGCTGCTCTTGGCGCTGCTGCCGGTGATCGTGTTGCATTCGGTTGTCGTCTTGGGCTATACGTTCCTCGCAAAAGCCTCTCAGCTGTTGAACGTGGGCATGTTCGCTGTCGACATTGCCGTCTTCGTGTTCCTGTTCAGGCTGCTGCGCACGCGTTTTCTGGACGCCCGCGCACGCGCGATGCTCCGAGGTTGAAGCAGGCCGGCTGACGGCCTGCCGCGACCACAGAGCAAGCTGACGGGCGGGCTTGGCGAGTTGGGCTGAGCGGGACGACAGAGAAACGAGGCGATCAGCCGACGCTCAGCGAAGGCAGCGGTAGCTCGCCCTCGTTGCCGGCCTCGCCGCGCGTCTCGCCGGTAAGGCCAAGGCGCTCCAGCCGCGCGATCTCGCGCTCGCCTTCTATTCGCGCGGGATGGTCGGAGGGTAGATCGGCGATCAGGCGTACGACGCGATTGCGCAGTTGCAGCGCGAAGTGTGGGGTGGAGGCACCCATCAGCTCGCGTACGTCCTCAACGCTCACTTCTCCGGAGCGCTCTCTGATCAGACGTTGTGGGTTCTCGGCTTGACTCACGGTTCGCTGCCCTGTGTCGATTCGCTGGGTGTCGCTTCGCTCGAAGGTGTCGTCGGCGAGGAGAAGCTCGCTTCGGGCGCCGTTCGAGAGGATATCTCCAGCAGCGTGTCCAAGCGCGCCTGGGTGGTAGCCGAGATCGCCGTTTCGTCGCCGATCAGCCAGCCCCGGTTGTAGACGCCGTGTACCGGGCCCGATGCGGGCGAGCCCGGCTGCAGGTCGCTCAGGTAGCCGCTCAGCTGGCTTGGCAGCGCTTCGGCGTTTTCAAGAAGCAGCAGCGGGCCGTAGTCGCCGCGCGCCGACAGCGGCGCAGCGGCAGGCGCGTCCAGAGGTCTAGAGCTATTCGCGAACACGAGCCCGTGGCCCGGTTCCAGCACGCCCCAGCCGAAGGAGCCGTTGCTGAAGCGCGCCACGGCGATTGCGTTTGCCGCTGGAGTGGGACCGTCGATGCGCGTCACCGGACCGAAGTGCCGGAGCTCTCTGACCACGCGCTCGCTTACCACCGTGCGGGGCCCCACGACGTAGATAGAGGCTCCGGCGAGCCTTGCCAGCTCGGCAGCGGTTGCGTGGGGAATCCTCGAGCGCCGCACGAACAGGATCGGCGCGCCTGTCTGCGCGGACAGCCCCGCCGCAGGCATCGTCATTGCGGGCGGACCGTTCGCGGCCGTCACGATCAAATCGTGCGGCGAATGACCGTCCAGCAAGTTCGAGAGCCGCTCGATCGCGACGGCCAGGACGGCCGGTTCGGCGGCCGCAAGCGACCGCGTCACGTAGCCCGCCGGGGCGAGTGTGCCGCCAACATCGAGCACCTGGGCGCGTCCAGCAGGTCCGCTCGGTGACGGCCCGAGCGCGTTGGTCCCCGTGGGCCGCATCGCTTGGAGAGCCATGCTGGTTGGCTGTGGCAACGTGCTGCCTTCGCTATACAGAAGCGGCGTGCGCAGCGGCTTGCCGGCAAGCACAGAGGAGGCAAGTGCGGCCGGCCAATCGTTGTCGTCCACCATGACCACCAGCGGTGGTCGAGTCGCGGGGGTGAGGCCCGGGTATGCGGCGAGTGCGACCGCGGCGGCGTCGACGACCGGGCTGGACCCACCCAGGCGGGTGGTGTTCGTCGTGCTCGCGCCGATCGCCGCGTGCTCGCCGATCGCCGGCACCGTCGCGGTGGCATGTCCGTTGGCCTGTGGGGAGAGCGTCTTGCCGCATCCAGCCGCAAGTAGTGTCGCGCACGCGAGGAGTACGAGGGTCGCGGCGCGCAGAGAGGCGATAAGCATACCTGCCACGCTACCCGCCGTCCCCGACGACAGCGGTTCCACGAACGTGCGTCCCCACGCTGGCCGATCGCCCTCCGATCTGCAATTTGACGCCCAAAATACCCGTATTTGCGGGGAAAACGTCTCAAAACACCTATATCCCGTGCAACCGTCATTGCACTCTGATAGCCTGCCGCCCCGAACGCCGAATCCTTGGTCAGAAGCCAAGGAACGGGGGACCCAAGTTGTTGGGGCGAATCCCACGGTAGATCCGTGAGAAGCGCAGGCTCTTTCAGCGCTAGCCCGTCAGCTAACCCCGCAGGCCGACGAAAGAGGTTGTTTTGCGATTGCGAGCCGCGGGCTCAACGCTATTCAGCATGCTGTTTCTGGCTGCCGTGCCTGTGTCGGCGCTTGCCGCGACGGGCGGTGTCTCGGCCGGCGGCGCTTCGGCCACCGTCACTCCACCCGCGGCCGTCGGCGGTGCCGCTCCCACGACCACCACTCCGGCCGTAAAGAAGCCGCACGCGCCAATCACCTCGAAATCGACGAGCCTCGCTTACAAGGGCCCGATCTACGAGAAGACGGCCACCGGCCAGGTCGTCCCCTATGTTGCCCCTCAGTCGCCGAGCGAAATGACATCCTCAACCGGCGGCAGCGTTGTGGGCGTCGCCGCCGACACCAAGCCAGAGCTGCTTGTCCCGGGCAGCACTGCTCGTGTCGTGGACGGTCTTGCCGCGGCCCCCATGTCAGCACCGCCGGCCGTCCAAGACATCATCTGGACCGGCAACCAGATCATTGGCCTGCCCTATATCTACGGTGGCGGTCACGCCTCTTTCGTCTCGCCGGGCTATGACTGCTCGGGCACCGTCTCCTACGCGCTTCATGGTGCCGACCTGATCGCGACGCCGATGGACTCGAGCGAATTCATGAGCTGGGACTCCGGCGGAATTGGCACGTGGGTGACGATCTTTGCCAACGGCGGTCACGCCTACATGACAGTCGCCGGCCTGCGCTTGGACACGAGCCCTGTCGACGATCCCTCCGATCAGAATGGTCCGCGCTGGCGTCCGCTGCGGCCGGGCAACCCCGGCTTCACCGTACGTCACCCCACCGGCCTGTAGCCCTCGTCGGCTACGCTAGTAGCCCAACTTCCCCGCCCTACAGGAGGATCATATGGCCGGTTTGACCGGGCGCATGTCAACCGTCGTGAAGGCCAAGGTCTCCAAGCTCTTGGATCGCGCCGAAGACCCAGCCGAGACGCTTGACTACAGCTACCAGAAGCAGGTCGAACAGTTGCAGAACGTCAAGAAGGGCATCGCCGACGTGGTGACCGCCAAGAAGCGCCTGCAGTTGCAGGAGACGTCGCTCCAACAGCAGGTCGTCAAGCTCGACACGCAGGCCCGCCAAGCGGTCTCCTCCGGCAAGGAAGATCTCGCGCGCGTGGCGCTGGAACGCAAGAACATCGCCCAGACCGAGCTGCAGGGACTCGACACGCAGGTGACCGAACTGGAAGACCAGCAGCAGAAGCTGACCGATTCCGAGCAGAAGCTGCGCGCCAAGATCGAATCCTTCCGCACCAAGAAGGAGGTCATCAAGGCGCAGTACTCCGCTGCTGAAGCGCAGGTCAAGATCTCTGAAGCGGCGACAGGTGTGGGCGAGCAGATGGCCGATGTGGGGCTAGCCATGCAGCGCGCCGTCGACAAGACCGAAAACATGAAGGCTCGAGCCGACGCGGTGCAGGAGCTCGAAGCGGCCGGTACGTTCGACGACATCACCGCGCTGGGCCCCGGCGAAGACGACATCGACCGCCAGCTCAAATCGCTCTCCAGCAAGTCCGCCGTCGACGACGATCTGGCGAAGCTCAAGGGCGAGCTTGGTGCAGGAAGCGCTGGGGCCGGCGCGGGTCAGCTCCCGGCGGGTGCCGAGGACGAGCCGGTCGCAAGCGAACCTGCCGCAGCCGATCCGAGCAAGGAGCAGTCGACATGATCGTGCGCATCTCAGGCGAGGACCAGTACCGGCTCGACGACGGCCTGCATGACCGGCTAGACAAACTCGCCGGTGCCGCGCACGCCGCGGTTGACGCCGACGACGAGGGCGCCTTCTCGCGCTCGCTCGCCGAGCTGCTTGCCTTCGTGCGCGCCAACGGCACGCGCGTGGAGGACGATGAGATCGAGACCTCCGACGTGATCCTGCCCCCCAGCGACACGACGCTTGCCGAGGCCCGCTCCGAGTTCACGGGCGAGGGCCTGATCCCAGACTGACTGTGCCGGTGGGGTGAGAGGTATGGACCATGAACGTAGGAGTCGTGTAGCTCATTTTGAATGATCTCCCAAACACCCCCTTTATGCGAGCGCAAGATAGATAAATCTCCAGTCCACATCAAGAGGGGTATCTAGCGTGCAGCTCATTTTGAGGTTCTTCCAAGTAGGTCTCTCAAAATGATCGGTACGCCCGTAATCGGGATGGGTGAGCCTTCACCACAGTCGTGGATCGCTCCACCCTGGACCCCTACCACCCTGGACCCTAGTATGTCCTGACGGGAACGTCCTAAATCGGGATTCCCCAAAGAGGGAACCACCGCTCCAATTCCGGCTCGATCGGCAGTTCCGAGGCCATCTGCGCCTTCAGCTGCAGCTCGCGCTCGGTCGAGCGTTCGGTGGCTTGCCCCGAGCTCGAAGAAGAGCCGCCGCTCGAAGCCGGCACGAACGGGTACCAGAAGCCACGCTTGTAGTTGTAGATGAAGTAAAGCTCGCGATCCTTGGCGTCCTTGAAGGCGAACACCGCACACAGCAGTCGCTCGCCGTGGCCGGCCGTCTCGATCGAGCCGGAAACGGCGTTGATGCCGACGGCCAGATCTTCTATCGAGTTGCCGTTCAGCACCATCCAGCGGTAGCCGAAGCTGTCGTCCTGGGTGTGCACCTTGGTACCGCTCTCGCCGCCGGTGGCCACGACGACTTCTTCCATTTCCTTGATGACGCTTTCGAACTCGCTGGTCTGCAGGGCCTGGAAGACGATCGCCGCGGCGCCGGCAGGCTCGATGTTGTGCTCGGTTTGCAGCGCGATGTAGGCGGTGGAGATCGCGAACAGACGGTCGGGGGCCGGCCCTTTGACCTCGTGGCGGCCCGTCAGGATGTCTTTGAGGCCCACGTCTTCTAGGCAGCGCTCTGGAGTTGGGACTCCAGCCGGCTGAGCGCGTCCAGACGCTTCTCGAGCGAGGGATGGTCGGAGAAGAGGTTCATCAACGATTGCTTGGTGCGAGCCGGCACGATGAAGAAGGCGCTCATGCCTTCGGCCTTGCGCAGGTCTTGACTTGGTATCCGTTCCATCGTGCCGCTGATCTTCACCAGCGCCGAGGCCAGCGCGCTAGGACGGCCGGTCAGGACCGCTGAGCCGCGGTCGGCGGCGAACTCGCGGTAGCGCGAGAGCGCCTGCAGCAGCATGAAGGAGATCGCGTAGACAAGCACCGAGACGATCAGTACGAGCATGATTCCCTCCTCCTCTTCGCGGCTGCGTCCGTATCCGCCGCCGAACCCGCCACCGAAGAAGAGCGCGAACTGGGCGATCAGCGCGGCCAGTGTCGCAAAGAAGCTGGCGAGCGTCATCACCATCACGTCGCGGTTGATTACGTGTGTGAGCTCGTGGCCGATCACGCCTTCGAGCTCGGCGGTATCGAGCATCCGCAGGATGCCGGTCGTCGCGCAAACCGTCGCGGACTTCTGCGAGCGGCCCATCGCGAACGCGTTGGGCATGTTCGTATCCATCACGCACACGCGTGGCTTGGGCAGGTCAGCTTGCACACACAGTCGCTCGATGATCCCGTGCAGCTCCGGTTGTTCCTCGGGAGTGACCTCTTTGGCTCCGAGCGTCGAGAGCGCGATCTTGTCCGAGGCGAACAGCTGCATCGCCAGCATGAACACAGCGATCACAACGATTAGTCCTGCGGCGGCGCCTGCGGCGAACAGCGCGGCCATGAACACCAGATACACGATTCCCAGGAGGAACAAGGTCATCAGCATCCGCAGCTGCAGACCGGTATCTTTGCCGAAGTTGGAGTGTCGCTTGGCCATCAAGTTTGATTGTAGAGTCCGCGAGTGTCGGTGTCGCCGTCTGCGAGACGGTCCCGCAGGTGCTGCGGCGAATCGCCAGGCGCCGTTGCGTAGAGTCCCGTGTATGCATGCCCTTGGGGAGCGACACAACCCGTGAAGCCGGAAGTCCTCATCTTCGGCATCTCGATCAAGACCTTCGGCGTCACGTTCGCGATCTGCTTCTTGGCCTGTGGCGCGATCGTCGCTCGTCGTTTGCGCGAGCTCGGCAAGCCGGTCGACTGGGCATATGAGATCGTGTTCGCGGCGCTCATCGGTGGGCTGCTCGGAGCGCGCGGATACTTCATCGTGCAGAACTACGGCGAAGTCAAGCATGACCTGCTCGGACACATCTTCTCCGGCTCGGGCTTGGTCTGGTACGGCGGCGCGATCGCCGGCGCGATCGCCGTGGTGGCTTGGATGCGCTGGCGCGACACACTCAACCTCCTCATCGTCGATATGTGCGCCACAGTGCTGGCGCTCGGCTATGGGATCGGGCGGATCGGCTGTCAGGTCTCGGGCGACGGCGACTACGGCATCCGCTCGAAACTGCCCTGGGCGATGGGCTATCCGCATGGGACGGTGCCAACACCGCCGGGCGTGACGGTGCAGCCGACACCGATCTACGAGACCGTCTCGATGTGCCTGCTCGCCTATGTCCTGTGGCAGTTGCGCGACCGTGTGCGGCCTGGCGTGATCTTGGGGCTGTATTTGGTGCTCAGCGGACTGGAGCGTCTAATGGTCGAGTTCATTCGCCGCAACAAGGATGTCTTTGCCGGTCTGACATCCCCGCAACTGGAGAGCATCGTCCTGATGGCTATCGGCGTGGTGCTGCTGTGGGTCCTGGCGCGCGGCGGAGGTTGGGCGTTGCCGGGCGGCGGTGTCTCCGTTTCGAGGCGCCCCCCGCGTACGCGCGCGAGCGCGGCGTAGGCGTAGGAGCCGCCATAATCTCGGAATGGCCACCGGCACGTCCCTCTCGCACGTCTTCCCACTGAGTAGTCGCCTCGACGAGCGCGGCCGGGTTGAGGTGGGGGGGTGCGACACGATCGAGCTTGCGCGGGAGTTTGGCACGCCCGCGTATGTCGTCGCCGAGGACGACCTACGCGCGCGTGCTCGCGCGTTCGTGCAGGCGGGCACTGACGCGGGTCACGAGGACTTCCACGTGGTGTTCGCCTCCAAGGCGTTCCCTTGCACGGCCGTGTTGAGCCTGTTCGCCGAGGAGGGCTTGTGGTGCGATGTGGCTTCTGGCGGCGAGCTGCATCTGGCGTTGAACGCCGGGTTCCCGCCGGAGCGGATACTGATGCACGGCAACGCCAAGTCCGAGGCCGAGTTGCGCATGGCTCTGGAGTGCGGGATCGGGTTGATCGTGATCGACAACTTCGACGAGATCGATCGACTCGAGCGACTCATCAGTTCTTTCCAGCCGGCGCATGCGCCGGCTGGCCGGGCCGTGCATGCACGGCCCCGGACAGAGCCCCA
>JBAQGH010000091.1:0-23757 GCA_049287685.1 Solirubrobacteraceae bacterium
ACCGAAGCCTACGAACACTGCGAGTCGCTGACGCGCCGCGCGGCCGCCAACTTCTACTACGGCATCAGGCTGTTGCCACGCGAGAAGCGACGCGCGACGTGTGCCGTCTATGCCTTCGCACGGAGGATCGACGACATCGGCGACGGGCAGATCGATCGGGCTCGAAAGTTAGAGCTGCTCGAGGCGGCCGAGCGGGCGTTGCAAGCAGCCTCGACGTCGAGCATCGACCCGGTGATCGTGGCGCTTGCCGACGCTCACGAGCGCTTCTCGCTGCCGATCGAGGCGCTTGAGGATCTGATCGCCGGCGTGCGCATGGACGTCGAGGGCACGAGCTATGAGAGCTTTGAGGATCTGCTCGTCTACTGTCGCCTGGTAGCCGGCTCGATCGGCAGGCTGTGCCTGGCGATCTTCGGCGCTCGCGAGCAGCAGCAGGCGCATCGTCTCGCCGACGATCTCGGCGTTGCCCTGCAACTGACCAACATCCTGCGAGACCTGCGCGAGGACGCGACGCTCGGGCGTGTGTACATCCCGCGTGAGGATCTGCGGCGCTACCAGGTGAGCGATGACGGGCGCTTCGACGGTGGGGAGGGGCAGCTCGACGCGCTCACTCGCTTTCAGGTGCGGCGCGCAGGCGAATGGTTCGACCGTGGCCTCGAGCTGGTGCCGCTGCTGGATCGCCGCAGTGGCGCTTGTGTGCTTGCGATGGCCAACATATACCGGGGTGTGCTCAGGCGCATCGAAGACAATCCCGAGCGCTCGCGGACGGTGCGCGTGTCGCTGCCGATCTGGGAGAAGGGTTGGGTGGCGAGCCGCAGCATTCTCACGGCCGCGCTCGGGCGACCGCCGGTCCGCGATCGGCGTTGGCAGCTTCCTTGAGCGCTTGTCCGCGCGTGCGCCCGCTCAGCCATTGGGTGCGCCTGGGAGCGGACCGTTGAGCTCGTGGCGACTGTTTTGCGCGGGTGGGGTTGGGCTCGCTTGAGCTTATGGCGGCTGTCTGGCCTGGAACGCGCGAGGCTCGCTTGAGCGCGCGGCGCGTGGTCGTGCTCGGCGGCGGCCTCGCCGGGATCACGGCGGCGCTCGACTGCGCGGAGACCGGCGCACTGGTGACACTGCTCGAGGTGCGCCCACGCCTTGGTGGCGCCGTCTACTCATTTGAGCGCGAAGGGCTGTTGCTCGACAACGGTCAGCACGTGTTCCTGCGCTGCTGCACGGCCTATCGCGGACTGCTCGCGCGTTTGGGTAGCGAGCAGCGCGTGGCGATCCAGCCGCGCCTGGAGATACCCGTGCTGAGTCCACGTCGTCGCGGAGTCGTGTTGCGCCGCAACGGGCTGCCCGCACCCTTGCATTTGGCAGGTGCGTTGCTGAGCTACTCCCACCTCACGTTGGCGCAGCGTCTGTGTGCCGCCCGCGCAGCCCTCGCGCTGGGACGGCTCGACCTGGGCAAAGCGTCCGGCACGCTGGGTGAGTGGCTGGCCGCTCACGGCCAGAACGCCGCGAGCGTGGCCGCTCTGTGGGATCTGATCGCGCTGCCGACGCTCAACCTGCCGGCCGCGGAGGGCTCGCTCGCACTCGGCGCCTTCGTGCTGCAGACGGGGATGTTGCGCCACAACGATGCGGGCGACATCGGCTTTCACGTGCGGCCCCTGAGTGAGACTCTGGGCGATCCGGCGGCTCGTGTGCTGGCTGACGCCGGGGTTGACGTGCGGCTTGGCGTGCGGGTCGAAGCGGTCGAGCGGGTCGGGGCGGAGGCGGCTGAGCTAGAGCGTGTCGTTCCTGAGCGCGATGCCCCCCGCGCACGCGGGGGGCATCGCGTTTTTCGGAGCAGGGAATGCACGCTGCGTGTGCGCGCCGGTGGCGAGGATTTGGAGGCCGACGCGGTCGTGTGCGCGCTGCCCCACGAGCGTGCGAGCGCCCTGCTCGAGCCGCTGCTCGGCGAAGAGGCAAGCCGCTGGATTGGGCTGGGCGCTTCGCCGATCATTAACGTGCACATCGTGTATGACCGGCGTGTGTGTGACCTGCAGTTCGCGGCCGGGGTAGGCACGCCCGTTCAGTACGTGTTCGATCGCAGCGAGGCCGCGGGACTTGGCGACGGTCAGTATCTGGCGATATCGCTGTCCGGTGCCGCGGGGGAGATGGAGCTCTCCTCAGAGCGGTTGCGCGAGCGCTATGTGGCCGCGATGAGGGATCTGTTTCCCGGCGCTCGCGGAGCGGTCGTGCGCAGCGTGCACGTCAGCCGAGAGCACGCCGCCACTTTCGCCGCACGTCCTGGCACGGAATCCTTGCGTCCCGATCCGCGAACGAGTGTGGCTGGTCTCGTAATGGCCGGGGCTTGGACGAACACGGGCTGGCCGGCGACGCTCGAGGGGGCCGTGCTCAGTGGGCACGCCGCCGCACGGGAGGTGTTTGCGTGAGTCGAGAGTCACAACGCCTGGGATGCTTTGCATGAGCCGGCAAGTCGCGGCGCCTGAGGTGTTTTGCATGAGCGACCTGCTCGTGGCTGCCCCGTTGCGTCTGGAGGCGCTTGCGATCAAGGCCGGAGGCAGGAAGCTGCGCGTCCAAAAGACCGGGATGGGCCCTGAGCGCTCGCAAGTGGCGGTCCCAAAGCTGCGTAGCGACCGGGCCGCTGCGCTGGCGGTGATGGGCGTGTGTGGCGGGCTTGACGAGCATTGCGAGCCGGGCGACGTCGTGATCGCCGACGAGTTGCTCGACGGGGAGCGCGACGAGCAGGCCGAGATGGGTGTCGGTGTGAGTGGCGACGCAAAGCAGGTAGGCCAGCCCGTGCGCCTCATCTGTCCTTCGGCGGGGCCGCTCGCGGAGGCGCTTCAGCGACGCGGCATCGCCGTGCGCAAGGCGGCAGTGGTGTCGGTGGCACACATCGCCCACGGTGAGAAGCGTGTCGAGCTGCGCGAACGCGGAGGTGTCGTCGTGGACATGGAGTCGGCGTGGCTCGCCGGCGGCGCGCAGGGACGGCCGTTCGCGGTGATCCGCGTCGTGGCTGACACGCCCTCGCGTGAGGTCACGCGTCCGCTGCTGACATTGGCGGGAGCGGCGCGCGCGGCGCTATCGTTGCGTCGAGTAGCGACGGTGCTCGAAGAGCTGGTGCGCGAGCAGGGAGCGCACGCCGTGCTCGGCGGCGCCGGATCGGGTCTCAGGGCTCTCTCCGATGGGCCCGCGGCAGACGAGCGAGGTTCCTAGATGGCGGTTCCGGTTAGACAGGGCGCGCGAATGGGTTGGTACTTGACGCGCCAGCGCTTGGCGCGACGCGAGAAGTTTCCGCTGATCGTGGAGCTGGAGCCGCTGTTCCAATGCAACCTGGCCTGCGCCGGTTGCGGCAAGATCCAGCAGCCCGAGCACGTCTTGCGCCAGCGTATGTCGGTCGAGCAGGCGGTCGGTGCGATCGAGGAGAGCGGCGCGCCGATGGTGTCGATCGCCGGCGGCGAGCCCTTGATCCATCCCGAGATCCACGTGATCGCCTCTGAGCTAATCAAGCGCAAGCGTTTCGTCTACTTGTGCACCAACGCGCTGCTGTTGGAGCGCAAGCTCGCGAAGTTCAAGCCGAGCCCGTACTTCGCTTGGGCGATCCACATGGACGGCTTGCAGGAGCGCCACGACGCCTCGGTCGAACGCGAAGGCGTGTTCGAGAAGGCGGTCGCCGCGATCCGCGCCGCGAAGGCCGCAGGCTTTCGCGTGACGACGAACACGACGTTCTTCACGCACGACTCGGCCAAGACGGTGCGCGAAGTGCTCGACTTCCTCAACGACGACCTCGAAGTCGACGAAATGATGATCTCGCCCGCCTACGCCTATGAGAAGGCGCCCGACCAGGAACACTTCCTCGGGGTGCGCCAGACACGCGAGCTGTTTAGCGAGGCGTTTGCCGGTGGACGGCGCAAGAGGTGGCGCCTGAACCACAGTCCTCTGTTCCTCGACTTCCTCGAAGGTAAAGCCGAATTCGACTGCACCGCCTGGGGTATCCCGAGCTACTCACTGTTTGGCTGGCAGCGTCCCTGCTACCTGATGTCAGACGGCTATGCGGCTACCTACAAGGAGCTGATCGAAACGACCGACTGGAGCAAGTACGGTCGCGGCAAAGACCCGCGCTGTGAAAACTGCATGGCACACTGTGGATACGAGCCCACGGCCGTGCTGAAGACGACTCATTCGCTGCGCCAGTCGGTTCGTGCCCTGGTCAACTGAGGCTCCACGCTTCGGCCGCTCCACAAGGTCGGCCAGCCTCGACCACGGGATTATTGCGGTGTGGCATCCGGCGTCTCCGCATCTGCTCGGCTGCGGCGGATGTCCTGCCAGGTCATGCCCTCTCTGAGCAAAGCCGGCACACCGAGGCTGAGCGCCGTGAGCAGCTCGATCGCCTGCAGGATGATGCCGTAGGCAAGACCCTGCCCGGCGCCGACCCCATAGGCGGCCAGCACCACCAGACAGGCAGCCTGGAACACGCCGACGTTCGAGGGGGTTGCTGGCAGCACGGCGCTGACATTGACGGCCAGCAGGATCGCGGCCGCCGTCACCGGTGTGGCCTGTGGGTTCAGGCCGAGTGCGAGGATGACCATGTAGCAGGAGCCCCATTGCAGTGTCCATGCGAGCAGTTGCGCGCCAACTGCGGGAACTCCGTAGCGGGGCTTTGCGAACGCGACGAGGCCCTGGCGCCCGAGGCGCAGCAGTCTGGCAAAAGCAATCGCCCCGGCACGGATGCGCGCGCTGCGCGAGCGCTGGGCTACACGCAATAGGGGAGGGACACCGAGCACGAACAGCGCCACGAACACCGGTGCTGCGACCACGGCCTCTAGAGCGGAGGCGTGGCCGCGCAGCAATGGCACACTCGAGAACGTGACGGCGGCGAGGATACCGAGGGCCACCAGGTTGATGAGTGTCTGCGAGAAGACGGTGCCGGCGACGACGGGAATCGTGCGTGTCGTGGGGCCCTGCAGGCGGCGGCTGAGGACGAGCACGCGAGTAGGCTCGCCGATTCGGCCCGGGAAGACCGCCGAGGCCATCACGCCGATCATCGTGGCGCGCACGATCGGCGCCCACCGCAGCAGCTGGTCGGGCAGCGCGGCGCGCAGGATGGCGTGCCAGGAGACCGAGCGCGCCAGCAGCGAGAGCATCATCAGCGCGAATGCCAGGACGAGCCAGCCCGGACTTGCCGAGATCAGCGCATGGCCGACCCGCGGCAGGTTCAGTCGGCTGAGCGCGTAGAGGAGCAGCGCCGCAAGCGCCAGCGCGGCAGTGATCATCCCGACGCGCCGCGCGCCGCGATGCCGTCTCGGTGGGGGCCCCATTTGCAAGGTTATGTATCAGAGCCCTGTGCCGACCGCGCGTGGCTGGCTGAGAACGCGTGTGGCGGGGTTGCGTTGGTGTCAGTCGACTGGCTCGAGAAGTTGCTGCTGAGTTGCGTGGCGGGCTCGATTTGTCGGGGTCGCCAGAAGGTGCTGGAGCTGTCCTGATCGTCCTAATTTTTGAGTTGAAGTTCTATTTGGCATACGAATCGTCCGAAGAGCTCTTTTATACGCAAGAGAAACAATTGATGATCACAACCCGATTGCTTCCTAAATGAGTTGGGTAATATCGAAATATGGATCGTAAGGGGCGCTTTTTAGGTTGGCTCATTCGGACCCTCACAAGCTCATGGCGGCCGGATTGGGGGTACCGGAGGACTAATCGAGAGCCGCGCTCATAAGCAGTGAGTGAGATTGGGGATGATCAAAGCCATGGCACAAGATCAAGAGATTGCGATCGCACTATCGCCAGCGCAAATCGAGCAGGTGATCCGCTCCGCGGGCCAAGCCAGCAACGGCGCTGTCTCGCGTCTGCTGGTGGCCGCACTTGATAACGCTCATACTGGGGCGAACAGCGATCGTCATGCTGGCCGCTCTCTACACGAAGAGACCAAACTAGTCCTCTCGGGCGCTTTGGGCGATCCACAGCTCTCGCACTCGCTGTTGCGTGGGCTGGCGATCCTCTCTTGTTACGGGCCGGATCGGCCTTGGCGGGCGATCATCGATCTCGCCAGAGAGCTGGACATGTCCCCATCGACCACACACCGCTATGTGAAGACGTTGCGCGCGGTCGGACTGCTAGAGCAGGATCCCATGACACGCGAGTATCGCCCTGTGGCAGTCTGAGAACGCCGAAGCACGGCTGGACTGCTCTACCGACCCTCGTAGGTCGCATGGCCGGGTCCAAGCTCCAGGAACGAGTGCACCGCTCGCTTGAGATCTTCGGTTGCAAACAGATCTCCAGCGAGCTTCGGTACCTGTTTGTCGGCGCCGTGCGCGCCACCTTCGTCCAGGCACGCCCGCACGATCGCCTTGGTCGCGGCGTGCGCGCGAGTTGGTCCGTCGGCGAGCTTGCGCGCAAACGCACGCACCGCCTCGTCGAAGCCCTCGTCTGGGAGCACTCGATTGACTACGTTCCAGCGCTCGAGCGTGGCGGCGTCGTACAGCTCGCCGGTCATCACCAGCTCGCGTGCCCGCGCCGGTCCGGCCCGCTCCGCGAGGCGCTGGGTGCCACCCATTGCCGGCGTCAGGCCCACGACCGTCTCGACCAGGCCGAAGCGCGCCGACTCGGCCGCCAGCAGGATGTCGCAGCCGAGCGAGAACTCGAATGCGGCGGTCAGGCACAGCGCGTGCGCGGCGAAGACCGTGGGCAGCGGTAGCTGCTCGAGACGATGGACGAGGTCGAGCAGGTTCGCCCACATCACGGCGGCGTCCTCTGGGCTAAGGCCGTCGAAGACGTGTACGTCCACGCCGCCGCTGACGACTCGCCCCTGGGCTCTGATGAGCAGGCCGCGTGGTGGTGCGGCTGCGAGCTGGTCGACCGTGTCGGAGAGCTCGCCCATCAACTGCCCGTCGAACAGGTTTAGGGGCGGACTGTCGATGCTCACTATTGCCAGCGGGCCGTCGTGGTCGAGTTGGACGAGGCTCATCGGGTTGGCTCCATATGTGGCGAGAGCCTATACGGCCGTGCATGCTCACGGATCGATCGGGGCAATGGCGCGAGCGGTTCGGCCGCCTCCGAGAGCTGACTGAGGGCTGACTGAGGGCTGACTGAAGCCACGGTTGAGGCTGCGTTCGATATCGCACCAGAGAGCGCGGGCGAGGATGCGGCTCACTCTGGAGCTCGGACCCCGCGTATGCTCTGTTCGAATGTTTCTGACTCCTATGCACTGGGCGAATCAACGAATGTCTCTAACTTCTCCCAGCAGTCGACAAAAGTCAAAAGAACCCGCAAAGCCATTGGTTATCGGTGAGGCTGCGGGGGCTGATTTGTGCCCTTGGGGTAAAGGCCTAGCGGTATGCACATCAGGGCCGACACGGTTGCTGGAGTATTGTCCACAGACAGGATCCGTCGGTCAGCTGGAAGGCAGGGGGTGGAGTTGACGCGGAGATCTCAAGAGGGCTCGGGCAAGGTGGTCCGGGATAGCGGTATCTGGGCGTATGTTCTCGCGAGCGATACATGAAACTTAAAGTGCCCATCGTTTTCATCGTGTCTTTAGTCGTTGCTCCTAGCAGCCGTGATGCCAGCCGCGAGAAGCTTGGAGCACTCTGATGTTGCAACTGGATGAGGTCGTAAAGCACTACCGCGTGGGCGACGGAGAGATCGTGCGCGCAGTGGATGGGGTGAGCTTGTCGGTGGCGGCAGGCGAGCTGGTGGCGCTCTATGGCCCCAGTGGCTCCGGAAAGACGACATTGCTGATGCTGATCGCGGGCCTGTTGATCCCAGACAGCGGTTGCGTGAGAGTCAACGGACGAGATGTCTCCAGACTCTCGGCGCGCGAACGCGCGCACTACCGGCGCTCTGAGCTCGGCTTCATCCGCCAGTCGCTCGACCTGATCCCGGGAGTCCGCGCCGACGACAACGCCGCATTGAAGTTGCTGGCCGACACTGGACGGCGCGACGCGCAGCGCCAGGTGGCGCCGTTGCTAGAGCGGCTGGGACTCAACGGACGCGCCGTGCAGCGGGCCGAGCAGCTCTCGATGGGAGAGCGTCAGCGGGTCATGATCGCGCGTGCGCTCTCGACGGGTCCAAGTCTCGTGCTTGCCGATGAGCCGACAGGCAGCCTCGATACCGATCGCGGCCGAGAAGTGCTCACATTGCTCGCGGAGATCTGTCACGAGCGTGAGGTAGGCGTGCTGCTCGTCACGCACGATCTTCGGGCGGCCGCTTTTGCCGATCACGTACATGCCTTGCGCGACGGTCGAATCGCGCACTATCAGCCGGGCAATAGCCACCTGCCGTTCGAGGTCCAGTGAGTCGAATTGTACGGCATTATTGGTGAGCATTGAGCACGCTATGAGGCTGTCGACGATCTTTTATCTCTATCGAGTGCGTCTACGCGCTCGGCTGGTCCAGGAGTTGCTGGCGGTGGCTGGCATAGCGGTTGGCGTGGCACTGTTGTTTGCCTCCCAAGTGGCGAATACGAGCCTGTCGGGATCGGTCACGCGCCTTACAAATGAGCTGGTAGGCACCGCGCGACTACAGATAATGGCGCGCGCTCCACAGGGCTTCGATGAACGATTGGCCTCTGAAGCAGAACGCCTGCCCGGCGTGTCGGTCGCGGCTCCGTTGCTGGAGCGCAGCGTCAACGTTGTCGGACCAAATGGTAGCGAGACGGTCGACTTGATCGGATTGGATAGGCGGTTCATCCAGTTGAATGGACCTTTGCTCGAACATATCAGTGCCGGGCAGCTCTACAGGCAACATGGACTCGCTCTGCCTGCGCCGGTCGCTGAAAAGATCGGAGTTAGATCTCTCCAGTCGCTAACCGTCCAGGTCGGCGCCAGGAACGTGCCGGCGATTCTGGCGCTTGAGCTCAATGCCACCGACATCGGCCCAGGAGTGTCAAATCCAGTCGCGATCATGCCGCTTCAGGCCGCTCAAAGATTGACCGGCATGGTGGGGCGAATATCCCGCATTTTGGTGGAGCCTACAACGGGCCATGACAGTGAAGTGCGTCAGGGCATGCAGCGAATCGCGGCTGGCAAGCTGGACGTTCAACCTGCGAATTTCGACGCGACGGTGTTTGGTCAAGCCGAGGGGCCGACTGTCCAATCGACAGAGCTGTTCTCGGCGATCAGTGCGCTTGTCGGGTTTCTATTTGCGTTCAACGCGATGTTGTTGACGGTGCCCCAACGCCGTAGTCTGATCACTGATTTGCGCTTGGACGGCTACACGCCGCTTGAGATTCTCGAGGTTATGTTGTTTGATGTCCTCGCGCTGGGTATCGTCGGCACGCTTGTTGGTCTGGCTCTCGGCGATCTTTTGTCGCGAAGCCTGTTGCAGGCACAACCTGGATACCTATCTCTGGCATTTCCGGTTGGATCTCAGCATGTCGTGAGCTGGCAAAGCGTGACGCTCGCGGCATTTGGGGGATTGCTGGCAGCCGTCGTAGGTGTGATCGTGCCGCTCCGAGGAGAGATCTTTGGGTATCGGCCGGCTGGAGCTCATGCAAAGAGGGCTCCGGTTCGCATCGGCCGTGCTATTGCCATAGCCAGCGGGCTCGTGTGTACGGCCCTAACGACTGCGCTTCTATTTAATGGAATTACGACGGTTGATGGAGCGGTACTCGCATTTGTCAGCCTTACCTTTGCGCTGCTATTGATCTTGCCAAGCACGTTCAGTGGCGCAATAACGTTGATCGACCGGTTGCAGAGGCCGGTGATGGGCGTATCCTCACGGATAGCGGTCATCGAGCTGCTGTCGAGCACGACACGCGCTCGCTCGCTTTCAATCGCGGCAACTGGAGCGATAGCGGTTTTCGGGAGTGTCTCGATCGAGGGCGCCCACAGCAATCTCCGTGACGGACTGGTCCGATCTGCAGCCGATCTCAGCTTGGGGACAAGTCTGTGGGTGTCTCCGTCAGGTGGTGCGACTACGCTGGCAACAACACCATTCGAAGATCGTTACGGTCCGCGGCTGCGGCAGTTGTCAAAGGTGGCCGAGGTTCAGCCCTACCGTGGCGGATTTCTCGATGTAGGCACTAGGCGAGTCCTCGTACTTGCGCCACCAAAGGCCGATCCGCGACTTGTTTCGGCAACCCAGCTTGTGACCGGTAACCTGGCCCTCGCAAGGTCTCGGATGCGCGAGGGTCGGTGGGTGACAGTGTCGCAGGAACTGGCGCACGAACACCATCTGAGCGTGGGCGACTCGCTTGTCTTGCCGGCTCCACGCCCAATGATCTTTAGGGTGGCGGCGACAACCACGAATTTTGGATGGTCGCCGGGAACAATTATAATGAATGCGGAAGATTATGCTCGGGCATGGCAAAGTCAAGACGTAAGCGCCTACCAGGTCTCCCTAAAGCCCGGAGTTCCAGTCGAGGAAGGTCTGCGAGAAGTGAGCTCTGCCGTCGGGACAAATACGGCACTCGTGGTACAGAGTGCTGCGCAACACGAGCAAAATGAGATAGCAGGTCAAAGGCAGGGGCTTGCTCGATTGACTGATATCGCGGCCCTGGTTCTGATTGCGGCGGCATTGGCGATGGCAACCGCGATGGGCGCCATGCTTTGGCAACGGCGTCCCCGTCTAGCTGGAATGAAGGTAGACGGCTTTGGTCAAGGAGAGCTTTGGGCAGCGCTCCTATGGGAGAGCGCATTGCTGCTTGGAACCGGCTGTTCTATTGGTGCGATATTCGGTCTATATGGTCAACTCGTACTAAGCCATGCGCTCGTTAGCGTGACAGGTTTTCCTGTGGTGTTCTCTATGGGAATTTCCGTGGCTGTGCTATGTATCGCGATCGTTACGACGATTGCTCTGTTGGTCGTCGCATTGCCTGGGTACCTAGCGGTACAGGTGAAACCAGCACTACAAGAATAAACTTAACCGAAGCGCATCCTCCGGAGACTGTGATGTTTGGGGGAGCATTCGACACCAGCCTGGTCTCGCCAAGGCAGGCATTAGCGTTGGCAGTAGCTGTAATGCGCGAGTTGGTGTGGGGACTGTGGCGGGTCTTACGAGAGGTTGAAAAGTGGGAAGGCTACGCTGCGGCGATTCCGGACTCGACGATCAGGGGCGATGCTCTTGCGGCGCTGGAGCACAAGCGCCCAAACACGGATGGCGCGGCGCTTCTTTGGATCATTCCGGCACAGCGATCTCCTAGGCTCCTGCGCCTCTTGGTGGCTTACGAGATAATGGGGGACTTTCTGGACAGCACGGTGGAGCGAGGTGCCCACGTCGGGGTCATAAATGGGCGTCAGCTTCATCTGGCGCTTGTCGAGGCTGTTGATGTAGACCGGCCAATTTCCGATTATTACTGCCATCACCCGTGGCGTGACGATGGTGGATATTTGCCTCGACTTGTCGAGGCTTGTAGATCGGGGTGTGCAAGACTTCCATCCTATGGCAGCCTACGCCCTCTGCTGATACGCGCTGCGACCCTAGCGCAGGTTCAAGGCCTAAATCATGAGCCAGACATGATTTTACGCCAGGTCGTATTGGAAGCATGGGCGGCGAGAGAAGCCGGTGCCGACATTGGCGTGGACTGGTACGAGAGCGCGGGAGCAGCCAGCGCTTGGCTGACTGTTCTCGCGCTGATGGCC
This sequence comes from Solirubrobacteraceae bacterium, assembly GCA_049287685.1. Lineage (GTDB taxonomy): Bacteria > Actinomycetota > Thermoleophilia > Solirubrobacterales > Solirubrobacteraceae > Palsa-744. Next base: position 11,556 of record JBAQGH010000091.1, read on the forward strand.
GTGGCCGCTGATCCAAGTTCCACGACCCTTCACGCGCAGACCGTATTCTTAGCCTATTTTCCTTGGATAGCGCTAGCGGCGACTCTGCTGGACGGTTACGACGATCTGGTTGAGGATAGGGCCAACAAAACAGATAGCTACCTCGCTCGTTATGGATCGTTTGATGTAGTAGTGCAACGTATCGAGGGACTTCTGAGGCGTGCTACTCACGAGGCCAATTCGTTGCCCGATGGCGAGCGTCATGCGGTGATTGTCGCGTCCATGATCGCGCTGTACCTGTCCAAGGACAGCGTCCGCACGCTTGAGATGGACCCCACAAGTCGGATGCTGCTTCGCTCAGGTGGGCCGCTGGCAATATTGCTTGGGCCAGTGCTTCGGAGCTGGCGGCTCCTCTATGCGTTGCGGGATACGTGAATCTAAGGCTATGGGAACTGTGGCTTCGCCTCGGCGAAGCGCTCCAGCCCGTCATCGGGAATCGGCTCCCAGGGCGCGGCGTAGGCGACGTAGGTGCGCCAGCTTGGCCGTATCCCTGGGTCCTCGTCGAAGGCGCCCATGCGCACACTCACCTGCGTCGGGTCCTCTGGGCTGCGGCTGAACAAGTGTGAGCCGCATACGCTGCAAAAACGCTTCTCATGGCCTCCGTCTGGATGCTGCCAGCCCCTCAGCAGATCCTCTCCTTGCAAGAGTCGCAGCGTGCGACCGTCGATCCGCGCTTGCGCCGATGCGCCCGTCCCGGTTCGGCGTTGGCAGCGAGTGCAGTGGCAGTAGCCGGCACCGTGAGGTGGCTCGCTGAGCACAAAGCGCACGCCGCCGCACAGGCAGCCTCCGGTGATCAGGGCATCTTCCATGACCAATATTCTGGCATTTGTCCTATACCAGTGGCTAGGACCAAAAAGAACCCCAGCGACTAGCGGGCTTTTTGCGAAGCGGCTGAAGGGACTCGAACCCTCGACCTTCTGCATGGCAAGCAGACGCTCTAGCCAACTGAGCTACAGCCGCGCGGGCGCATAACTATAGACCAGGGGCGCTGTGCAGCGCTGAGCTGGCGGGCACGAGCTCGCTGGTGACGAGCCCTTGCTCTTTCATGGCGGCCCAGGTATACCGTCAGCTTTGCCGCTTGAGCAGAATCTCGCCCGCCAGCGGTCAGTGGGGTGGGGGCACCTTAAGGGTCTGGCCGGATCGTCTGGTCCGTTCAGCTCTTGGTGAGATCGCTCACCCCGTGAGAACGGAGCCTGGGCACATACCGACCGCCGTCGCCCCGCGATAGCAGTCCGCGCAACTCCAGCTCGGTGAGCGCCACGGCAACATCGTCGGAGTATGTGTCGCTAGCCGCGAGCTTTGCCAGCGTGTCTCGTCCGCGGCTCACCAGCTCGAGCACACTTGCGAGCCGCGGTTGAAGATCCACCGGGCCAAGCGACTCGTCGACGGTTTCGTAGATGCCGACGCCGTAGAGGACGTCAAGTGCATCCTGGGGTCCCCTCACGAGTCGCGCCCCGTTCATCAGCAGCCGGTTGGTACCCCTGGAACCAGGTGAGCTGACGCGCCCGGGTATCGCCGCGACGTGTCTTGCGCGCGAGAATGCCACGTTTGCGCAGGCCAGATCCCACGGCTCGTCTGTCGCCTCGACGACGATCACGAGCTGGGCGAGCAACGCCAAGGTGCGGACGCCGGCGTGTTGCCACCAACGACGCGCTCGCGAGCTCGGGTGGCTCTCGGCTATCGAGCAGCCACGCTCCAGGACGCGACGATAAAGCGGGGCACGCCATGCCGGTGTGCAGCGCTCGACGCTTGCGCTCATCACGGCCAGTGGCGCACCGTCGGCTTCGAGCGCTCCGGCAAGGACGGCGCTTGAGATGCCTTCGGCAAAATCGCTCGCGACAGTGATGCCGGTCGTGGCGAGCCCCCGGGCAAGCTCACGAGCCACCTCCATGCCATAGTCGCTGGCCGTGCGCGTCCCCACGATCGCCACGACCTTCTCCTCCAGCAGATCTCGTAGGTGCTCGACGCCGCCGCGAAGCTCGAACGAGTGTGGGCTTAGTGCATCCTCGCGCAGGTTCCGTGGAAACGCGGCGTGGTGGCGGCAAAGCGCCTGAGCCTGTTCATCTCGACATCTCGGCGCCGGCTGCCATTCGGCGTAGGCGGTTTGCAGCTCGGCTCGTCGCTGTTGGCCGATCGCGTTGATCAGCTCCAGATCCGGTAGTTCGAGCAGGCTCCAAAGGCGCGATTGCTCGTGGCGCTCGATCTCGCGGTCCAGTCGGCTACCGAGCTTCGCCAGCAGCCAGGCCCGTCGTGCGCACTCTCGGCAGATGCCGCTCATGCCACTCGGCGCTCGGAGAGGCCGGCCTCTGGTCGCAGCAAGAGCGCTCGTGAGATCTGATCGCCGCCGACGCGCTCGCGGCCGTCCAAGTCGGCCAGGGTCCGCGCGACGCGCAGCGCGCGATGCTGTCCGCGTGCGCTCAGCAGGCCGCGCTCGCGCGCGCGAGCCATCATCTGCTCGCCCCGCCCGTCGAGCTTGAGATGTCTGCGCAGCATCGGTGCGTCCATCCGCGCGTTTACGAGGATGCCCTCTGCCCGCAACCTCCTGGCCTGACGCTGGCGTGCCTCGATCACCTGCTCGCGTGCCTCCGCGGAGCTCAGCGGAGGGTCTCCGGCAAGATGGTCGGCGGCTGTGCGCTCTACGTGCACGAGCAAATCGATGCGGTCGAGCAACGGCCCGCTCAAGCGGCGGCGGTGGCGCGCGAGGTCCACTTCGCGACAGGCACAGCGCTCGCGTTCGCCCGCATACCCGCATGGACAGGGGTTGGTCGCGGCGATCAGCATGAAGCGCGCCGGATATACAGCCGAATGGCGCGCCCTCACGATTGTCACGCGACCGTCCTCCAGCGGTTGGCGCAGCGCCTCGAGTGTCGGACGCGCGAACTCTGAGAGCTCGTCGAGGAACAGCACGCCATTGTGGGCTAGCACCACCTCCCCGACCCATCCACGCCGTGCGCCGCCGATCAAGCCCGCGGTCGTGATCGAGTGGTGGGGTGCCCGAAAAGGCCGCTCTGTGAGCAGCTCGCCGCCCGTGAGCTTTCCCGTGGCGCTGTGGATGCGCATCACTTCGATCGCCTCGGAGCGCTCGAGCGGGGGCAAGATCGAGGGAAGGCGCCCGGCGAGCATTGTCTTACCGGTCCCCGGCGGCCCGCTGAGAAGGCTGTTGTGGGCTCCGGCCGCTGCGACGAGGAGTGTCCGGACAGCCTCGTCCTGGCCGCGAACATCGCTCAGATCGGGGCCTTGTCGAGGCGTGCTGACCTGCACTCGGCTCGGCTCTGGCAACCGGTCGCCAGAGCCACCGCTCAGTATGCGCGCGGCGCTCGTGAGGCGCTCGACGACGCCCAAGGAGAGCCCTTCAACGAGTGTCGCCTCGCGTGCGCGCGGCGGGCCCAGGACGAGCATTGCCAACCCGGCCTTCTTGGTCGCCTCGGCGACAGCAAGAGTTCCGTGACAGGCCCGCACCTCGCCGTCGAGTGAGAGCTCGCCAAAGAGTGCGTGTGTATCGAGCAGCTCGCTCGGGATCTGTCCGCTCGCGGCGAGTATGCCGCACGCCAGCGCCAGGTCGAAGCCAGGTCCGATCTTTGGCACATCGGCTGGGGCGAGGTTCGCCGTGATCCTCCGTGCTGGGAATTGAAAGCCCGAGTTCAGCAGCGCTGCATGGACGCGGTCGCGCGCCTCGCGTACAGCGGCGTCGGCTAGCCCGACGATCGCAAACGCCGGCAGTCCGGGTCTGATATCTATCTCCACGCTCACTGCGCGTGCGTGGAGTCCTTCAAGCGTGAACGTGCGCGCTCGAGCGAGCATCCAATGCCTCCCTTCGCGGTTTTCAGGCGAGGCACATCAAGCTACGTCGCGCTTGGGACGGTACTCGGCGCAGGGGCGAGTGATCCCCCTCTTTTGAGACTGATCTGCAGTGGCGGCAGTCTTATCTCACGCGCAGATCCGTGCGCTCGGATTGTCTACAAAACGGCGGTGCCCCCTGCGCGCGCGGGGGGCACCGCCTTTTCGAAGATATTCTCCGTAGCCTAGAACCCTGCCGGGTGGCGCACGACGAAGCCCGCCGTGGAGGTCATCGAGTCAGACCAGCGCGAACCGGATTCTTGCAGTGCGACGGTGTCATAGCGTCGACCATCGATCGTCATCCAGGCGTGTTCGGCGTCCGCGTAGATCGTGATGTAGCGCCCCGGACCAGGTTCGCCATAGGACTCGAGTGCCGAGGAGTCCTCTGGTGAGCTGAGCAGGCCGCCACCGTGCAAGGCGTAGGACACCGAGCCCGAACAGTCATAGCCGTCGGACTCGAACGAGCCATGTCCGCCACCGTAGACATAGGGCCGGGTTGCGATTTCGTCGGCGGCGGCGATCACGCGAGCAATCACACCCGAGGCTTCGCTGCCGGTGCTATTGCTCTGGCTGCCGCCCCCAGTCGAATCGGTGCTACTTGTCGAAGAGGGCAAGAACCTGGGCGAGGGATGCAAGGTTGCGTGCTCATCGAGCCCGAGCGCACGCCATGTCTCCGGTCCGACGACACCGTCGACCGTCAGGCCGTCACGCGCCTGCAGCCGCTTGACCGCGGCCTCCGTCTGCGCTCCAAACTGGCCATCGGCCGAAATGTGCAGCGCTTCCTGTAGGCGAGCAACCGGATTCCCGCTCGGGGTGGCGGCGGATGCCGGCACCCCGGCGGTCTGGTCGGCAACGTTTGTGGCCGCTTCGCCACCGGTGCCGGTAGTGCCACTGGCGATATGAGCACTAGAAGCATGTGCTGTCTGATGAAGAGACCGGTGGCGTGCCGGGAAGAGCGTTTGCTTGAGCTCACCATGTCCGTGCAGGCTCAGTGCACGCCAAGTCTCAGGCCCGACAACCCCGTCGGCAACAATGTGGTGCTGCGCTTGGGCGCGCTTGACGGCCGCCTCGGTTTCGGGACCGAAGGTGCCGTCAACCTGAACGCCGAGCGTTTCCTGCAGGCGCCCGATCGGGTTGACCGCAGGCGTGGATGCCTTAATGGTTTCAGGGTTTGGCGTGTCTGTGGCTGGTGTCTTGGTTGTCGTTTCTGTGTCCACAACGTCGGCGCTCGTCGCAAGCACGGGTGTGTTTTCATCGAGTACCGCGCTCGTTGCGATCGGGCTCGCGTTGTCGGCCAAAGCCGCTCCTGTCTTTGGTCCCACGACGCCATCAACTTCCAGGCCGTGGCTGGCTTGGAAGGCACGCACGGCAGCTTCGGTTTCCGGGCCGAATACGCCGTCTTCCCGGATGCCCAGAGCATGCTGCAACAGCCGAACCTGGCGACCTTCCTCGCCGTTTTCAAGCGTGATGTAGTGGGTTGTCGTCGTTGTAGGCTCGGGCGTAGGCGCCGGCGTGGAGGCGGGCGTGCCACTCGCATCGGCTAGACCCGCGGCCGGCCCCGCGGCGAGCGCGATCAGCGTGCCAAGCGAGACGCGCCGGGCGCGTGTTGCTGTCGGGACGAACTGGATCTCCGAGGCGCGCCGGCGGGTACGGGAGCGCAGCGTGGAGCGCTCCCACGGCTCGCTGTCGGCGAGATTGCGCGGCGAGGGCAGGCGGTTGCGTGCGTCCATCAGGTTGGCGAGGCGCATGGGGGAGCGGGCGGCACGTTTCTCAGCTCGCGCGCGGCGGGCACGAGAACGTGAAAGCGAGTGCTCCCAGGGGTCGGCAACAGCGAGATCACGCGGGAATCCCGGCATGTGAAAAGCGTCCTTTCGTTATCTCAGGGCGCCTACGGGGTTAGCTGTCGGGCTCGCGTACTTACGCTACGCCACAAACTGTGACGATTCGCCCCCGCAGCCTCTCGGCTGCACTGGGTCCCCCGCTCCCAGCCCCCGTGGGGACTAGGACTCGGCACGAACGCGAATCAAAGTATCAGGTCCTCTTGCAAGATGCATCACATGGGAAGGGTTGCAAGGTTTATTGCCGACGAGGCGCTCTTCGCAATGGGTCTGGTCGCCCCCGAGCGATGCTAGCGTTTGCCCTTGCAATAGGTCTGATAGACCGAACGATCACGGTCTTCGGAGGGAAAATGGGGCATCGCGAGGCATTTGCGGCTGAATACGTAGAGATGGCTGAGTCGTGATTCGTCGTCGCACCTCAGCGGTCGAGCACAGACATTGGGCACCTGTGCTCGGAATGTGTCTGACCGTGCTGGGCGGTCTATTGGCATCGGGCTGCGGAATCGCCGCGGTGTCGGGTTCTTCGGGTACCACGCTCACGCTCTATAGCGCACAGCACGAGCAGACCACCGATGCCATGATCGCGGCGTTCACGAAGAAGACCGGGATCAAGGTGCGCGTTGCCAACAACGACGAGGACGTGCTCACCGCGCAGATCACCCAGGAGGGCGATCTCTCGCCCGCCGACGTCTTCTATACGGAGAACTCAAACTGGCTTGAACAGCTCAACGACCAAGGTCTGCTCGCTAAAATCGTTCCCGCCACGCTTGCCAACGTGCCCAAGCAGGACAGCGCGGCCAACGGCAACTGGGTCGGGGTCTCGGCACGCATCAGCGTGCTGATCTACAACACGAGCAAGCTGAAGCCCTCAGAGCTGCCGAAGTCGGTTATGGAACTGGGTGACCCCAGGTGGCTTGGCAAGATTGAGATCGCTCCGGATGAGACCGACCTGTGGCCGGTCATCAGCTCGATCGAGCGGGCCAAGGGGCATCGCGCCGCACTGCGCTGGCTGATCAAACTCGAGATCAACGCCGCCGGCAACGATAATGTGCCCGACAACGAGACCATCACCAGAGACGTCAGCCAGGGAGTCAGCGAGCTGGGTCTGATCAACCACTATTACTACTACCGGTTGGTCGCCGAGATCGGCAAGAGCTCGGTCAAAGCGAACATCGCCTACTTCGCGCCGCACGATCCGGGCTACGTGGAGGACATCTCTGGCGTGGGCATCCTGAAGTCCTCCAAGCAGAAGGCAGCCGCCGAGAAGCTGGTGGAATTCATGACGAGTGCGGCCGGCCAGAAAGTGCTTGCCGAAAGCGACAGCTTCGAGTACCCGATCCACCCGAGTGTGGCCGCGAATCCTGAGCTCACCCCGCTCAGCAAGTTGCAACCGACGGCGTTCACCCCGGCAGAGCTTGGCACCGGGCTCGATGCCAAGGAACTACTCGAAGAAGCCGGGCTCATATAGGCGGCGGTTGACGATGAGCGAGGCACTCACACCGAGCATCCTGGCCGCGCCCGCATCCCGGAAGCTGCGTCGTCGTCTCGGCCGCGGTCGCGCCGTGATGCTCCTTGGTCTGTGTATCGCGGCGTTGCTCCTGTCTCCACTTGCGCTTCTAGCTCTCGATGCCCGCAGTGCCGGCTGGGTGGAAATCCACCACGTGCTCTTCCGTGCGCGTTCATATTTGCTGCTGCGCCACACGGTGGTACTGACACTGCTGGTCGCCGCTTTCGCGGCCGCGCTCGGTGTGGCTACTGCCTGGTGCACAGAGCGCACTCGGCTGCCGGCGCGGCGAGCCTGGACGGTGCTCCTGGTGCTGCCTATAGCGATTCCCGACGACGTGGTGGGCTATGCCTGGCATTCCACCTTCCCCGGCATGAGTGGGTTGGTGGCGGCCACGCTGGTGATGACGCTTGGGACATACCCGCTTGTCTACCTGCCGGTCGCTGCCGCGCTCAGGCGCTCGGATCCCGCTATGCAGGACACGGCGCACAGCCTGGGGGCCGGCAGGTTGCGTACATTCGTGCGAGTGACCCTGCCGTTGATCCGGACCGCCGTGATGGGTGGTTGCGTGCTGGTTGCGCTAACCACGATCTCCGAGTACGGCACGTTTGAGATCGTGCGCTACCAGACTTTCACCACCGAGGTATTCACCGAGTTTCAGTTCAACAGTCGCGCTGCCAGTGCCCTGTCTGTGCCACTTGTGTGCCTTGCGTTGCTCGTGCTCGCAGTGGATGGGATCGTGCCAAGTCGGGCTGCCACCAGGATTGCGCCCTCGCGCGCCGCGGTCCGAGCCCGGCTGCGTTGGCTCCTGGCACCGACGCTTGGCGCGCTGGTGGCCCTGGTGGTGCTTGCGATTGGCTTTCCGGTGGGGATCGTCGTCTATTGGATGCTGCAAAGCCAGCACACGACCTTGCCTGCCGCCGCCACGCTCGGGCAGGCCACCTGGAACTCGCTCATATACAGCGTCCTTGGGGCGAGCGCCGCGGTGGTGCTCGCGTTGCCGGTGGCGCTGGTTACCTTCTGGCGCTCCACTCGCTCAAGGCGAATGCTGCAAAGCAGCACGTACATCCCGCTAGCGCTGCCCGGTGTGGTGATCGCTCTCAGCCTTGTGTTCTTTGCGACTCGCTATGCCTACAACCTCTACCAAACCAGCTTCCTGCTGATCGTCGCCTACGCGATCATGCACTTTCCCCTGGCCCTGGTGTGCATCAGGGCGTCGGTCGCCCAAGCACCGGCGCGCCTGGCCGACGTCGGGCTCTCGTTGGGGCGCGGGCCGCTCGTCGTCTTCATGCGCGTCACGTTGCCGCAGCTGCTGCCCGGCATCCTCGCCGGCTTCTGCTTGGTGTTCCTGTTCGCCGTCACCGAGTTGACGGCCACGCTATTGCTCGCGCCGATTGGCGTGCAGACGCTCGCCACCCAGTTCTGGGCCTATCAGAGCGAGGTCTCATATGGTGCCGCCGCGCCCTATGCGCTGATGATCATCGTCCTTGCCGCGCTGCCTGCAGTGGTGCTCGCGCTGTGGTTCGATCGTGGTCGCTTCCAGCCCCAGCTGGCGCCGCTATGAGCGCGATCGAGCTGCTCGGTGTCTGTAAGAGCTTTGGTGCGACACGGGTGCTCAGCGATGTCGAGTTGACGGTGCCGGCAGGGTCGATCACGGCCGTTTTGGGGGCTTCTGGTAGCGGCAAGACCACGATGCTGCGGCTGATCGCGGGCTTTGAGCAGCTGGACAGTGGCACAATCGCGATCGCCGGGCAGCTGCTCGACGATGGGCAGCGCAGTGTGCGCCCCCAGCAGCGCGGCGTCGGCTACGTACCCCAGGACGGCGCCCTTTTCCCTCATCTGACCGTGCTCGGCAACGTCGGCTTCGGGCTGGCGCGCAAGGAACGCGAGCGCGCGACGCGCAGACTGCTCGAGCTTGTCGGGCTGGAGGGCCTCGAGCGCCGCTATCCGCACGAGCTCTCCGGCGGCCAGCAGCAACGTGTGGCGCTGGCTCGCGCGCTTGCGATCGAGCCGAGCGTGGTGCTGCTGGACGAGCCTTTCAGCTCACTCGATGCCTCATTGCGGGCAGAGCTTGGCCGCGATGTCGCACGTATCCTGCGCGCCGCGGCGACCACGACCGTGCTTGTGACCCACGACCAGAACGAGGCGCTGGCACTGGCCGATCAGATTGCGGTGCTCGAGGGCGGGCGGGTCGTGGCACGCGACGATCCTCGCTCTCTCTACCTCGATCCACCGGATCTGCTCGCGGCCGGCTCGATCGGTGAGGCCAATGTGCTGGTGGGCGAGACATATGGTGATCGCGCTCGTTGTGCGCTTGGCGACATAGCGCTGCGCACGAACGGACACCGTCGAGCTGACGGGCCCGCCAGTCTGCTGCTGCGCCCCGAGCAGTTGACGCTCCATCTGCAGGCCACAGCTGAGGCGACACGCGCGACGGTGCTCGAGCTGCGCTACCACGGGCACGACGGATTGGCCCACGTGCTGCTCGACCATCCCAACCGTGAGACGGTGCTTGCGCGTGTGTCAGGCGAGCTCGTGCTCGAGCAGGGACAGGAGGTTTGGGTGCGGGCCAGCGGACCAGCGCACGCCTGGGCCAACTAACAGGCTGTCGTTTCGTCCCTATTCAATGTGCCTATTTTGGCTATGAGATTTCGAGGCGGGCTTTGGCGGAGCTACGGTCACGAGCGCCGCGCTGCCCGGCGAGAGCTCGACGGTCACCGTACCCGAATGGGCTAGGACTCCTTCTGCTCGCAGCGGAGCTCGCCAGGAGCCGTTGGCCACGACCGCGCGTCCGGCAAGCAGCACACCGCTGGTGGCGCTAGGCGACGAATCGGTGAGACGCTGGATCTGTGCGGCGCCCATGCCGGCGCCCACCTCGAGCTGCACAGCCAGCGGACTCGTGCCTTCGGGTTCGTTGTCGCAGAGCACGACCTTCAGCGAATGGCCAGGCCCGGAGAAGCCGGCTGCCACGATATTGGGCGCGCCTTCGGCTGAGATGGTTGTGGGCAAAGGGCGATCGCCGATCAACGTGCGCGTCAGCAGCAGCGCATACCACTCGGGCTGGGCGCGCAGATCTCCTTGGGCCAGGGCCGTCGGATCGGGCGCGCATAGGGGCGTGTATCCCACACAGTTCGTTGGGTTGCCCTGAAGATTGATACCGGCGGTCCCTGCCGCCATCGCTTGGGTGATGTAGCCGGTTGCCCACAACGCCGAGGCGAACGTGTCGCTGATGCCGGCTACGCCTCCGCAGGAGACCGTGTTGGCCTCGTCTATGCGCAGCGGTATGCCGCGTAATCCCGACACTGCCATGTAGCTGGCCAGCGACAGCGCCGCCGCTCCACGACCGGCCGAGCTCAATAGCGCTTCGATCGACGGTGGCGGCGTCTGGGCGCAGCCAAGCGGATAGTGGTGGCCGGTCAACAGCACCGGGCTCTGGGCGAGCGCCTCCTCTTCGCCCCATTCGCTGAAGGCGCCGGAACCGGACACGTCGGGGCCGGCGATCGGCACGCCCGGTGTGAGCGCTTCGATCGCTTCGCGGTAGCCGCTCGCCTGTTCCTCATAGCCTTGGGCGATCCAGGGAAGTTCGCGGAAACCGTGGCTGCCGTAAGAGTTCGGCTCGTTGCCGATCTCCACGGCGGCGAGATAAGGTCCGAGCGCGCGGTGGGCAGCCGCCACCTCGCGTGCGGCGGCCGTCGGTTCGTAGTGGGCCATGCCGACGGTGAGCAAGACCTGCCAGCCGCTGCGCCGGGCAAGCGTCCCGAGCTCATTCAACTGCGCCGGCCCAATTGTGCTGGTCGCCCAGGCAGGCCGCGGCGTCTGCGAATCGGTCCAGGCAACGTTCTCGTCGGCCGTGATGCCGCCAAAGCGCAGCATCCCCGGCCCAAGCGAGCGCAACAGCTCAACCAGGTTGCCGTGGTTGGCGTACTGAACGAGCTGGCTTAGCGCTGCCATCTCAAAGGAGAGCCCGAGGAATCGCTGAGCTATGGGTCGGCCGGGATCGAGTGGATTGAAAGCGACGGTCACCGGGAGTGCGGACTGGGCGGCGACGGCGGCTGGATTATCAGCTGCGTGGGCGCGCGGAGAGGAGCCTGAGACGCCGGCGGCGGCAATGCTCGCGATGGCCGGTGCGCCTGCCACGAGGATCGCGCTTGCCAGAGCAACGGTGGCGAGCAGCGAGACTCTCGCCGCGCGAGACGCAGATCGCAGGATCCGTACCGCCGCGCGACCGGCGCAAGAGATCGACGTTCGTATTGGAGTCATGTCGTGGGTAACAGACTATGGGTCCCGTCGGAGCGGACGGCTACGCGCTGTTCCATACGGCGACAGCTCCCGTGAGGCTTGGATGATTAGCATCAGCTTCGTGAACGATCGAACAACCGAGCACCGCGAGCGCATCGACCTGAAGGACGCGGCGCCCGAGGGCTACCGTGCGATGGCGGCGTTCGACCGCTCGATCGAGCTCGATCCAATGCTGCGTGAGCTTGTGTGAAGATCCGCGCCTCGCAGCTCAACGGTTGTGCGTATTGCATCGCCATGCATACACGCGACGCGCGCAGGGCGGGGGAGAGCGAGCAGCGTCTCTATGCGCTGGCGGCTTGGCGGGAGAGCCCGCTGTTCACGGCGCGGGAGCGCGCCGCCCTGGAGTTGACAGACACAATTACCAAGATAGGAAAGAACGGTGTGCCCGAAGCCGTGTACGAGCGTGCGAAGGCGGAGTTCCCTTGTGCTGAGCTTGCCAATCTGATCCTCGCTATTACGGCTATCAACTCCTGGAACCGCATCGCGGTGAGCAGTGGCATCGTGTTCAAGGAGACCGGGCCTTAGTCAATGTGCAACGCCAAGCAAGCGAATGCCGCGGGGGGTGTGTGGGTTCAGGACATGTGTTTCAGGTGATGGGTCTCTGGTGAGTCGGGGCATAGGTCTCGCGTCGGGCTGAGCGTGTTTTCATGGTGCTGGCCGTGAAGGCGCGGCCTGGGGGCTGGGC
>JBAQGH010000092.1:0-14889 GCA_049287685.1 Solirubrobacteraceae bacterium
CCACTCGCTCGCAGTTTGAAAGCAAGCTGCTTCTGCTCCTCGCTCAAGTACCCACGCATCCACAACCTCCGGTCTCGGTTCCTGGGTCATCTCACAGGATCCGTTGCGCCCACCGGTTGACACCGCCCTCCCTTAACTATAGTTGTCGCTTTGGTAACACGTTGTACGAGCGCGAAAAAGCTAGCGCATGTCCGCGTAGTGTCGGTCGCACCGTGGGGGCCTCTACTCGCCGGCTCCTGTCGAGCCATGATCGCGGACTCGGCGGCCTGCGCCAGGCACCCAAGGGGTAGAAATTGACCACCTCTCGAAACGTTCATTGCTGTACCCTGATCCACGCGTCGCCCCGAAGCCAGCCCAACAGGGTCGAGTGAACGGGCAAGAGGAGGAGTACGGATGACTGTCCAACCAGCGCCGCATGCGCGATCGGCGAGCGAGATCAAGTACATCATCGAAGCCGAGCGTGCGGGTGTTCCTTTCCTGCTCTGGCGCGACGGGGAGGGCGTTCAGCGGATTGAGAGCCTGGGCGATCGTGAACGTGCCTCCGTGGGGCGTCGATCCGCCTGCGATCTCGTCTTGGCCGACGATGGCGAGGTCTCCCGCACCCATGCGGAACTGGAGCTGATTGGCGAGGACTGGGCGGTGACCGACGACGGCCTGTCCCGCAACGGGACGTTCGTCAATGGCGGGCGCATCTCAGGTCGTCGCCGGCTCAGCGATGGCGACGTCGTTCGCTTCGGCAAGACGATCGTTGAGTACCGCTGTCCCACAGAAGGCTCGACGGTGATGACGTCTTCGGGCTCCTATCTGCCCACGGTGGAGAGCCTGACGGACATTCAGCGCAAGATCCTCGTCGCGCTATGTCGTCCTTATAAGCGCGGCGGCGGCTTTACTACGCCTGCTAGCAACAACGAGGTGGCCGGCGAGGTGTTCCTCAGCGTGGATGCGGTCAAGACCCATCTACGCACGCTCTTCCAGCGCTTTGAGATCGGGGACCTGCCGCAGAACCAGAAGCGTGCGCGGCTGGTCGAGTGCGCCTTCCAGTGGGGCCTGGTGTCGGAGCGCGACCTGTGAATCGCTCCTGTGCAACCTGCGGTGCGGAGCTGTCGGCCACAGCCAAGTTCTGCCGCGGCTGCGGGGCTGCCGTACCTGTGGTCCCGCCAGTGCAGCAGGTCCCTGCCGCGCCAACGACGGCCAGAATGTGCGGCTCGTGCGGTGGTTCGCTAGTCAGCGAGGCTCGTTTCTGCCACCTGTGTGGCAGCGCGACCGCGCCGTTGGATTCAGCGGATGCACCCACGACGGTTCTGGGGCAAGAGACGACAGGGACCCTCGCAGGTCAGATCGCTACGCCGGCGGCCTCATCTGTGCCGCTTGCGCCGGAGGGCGGCGAAGCGGCGGCGGCCCCATCCGTGCCGCTCGTGCCGGAGGGCGGCGAAGCGGCGACGATCGTCTCGCGCGAGCCCGATCCGCCCCCGACATCCGTTGCCCCGGAGCAGCCGATCTGTCCCTCCTGTCATGCCGTCGTCTCGGCCGGGGCGCGCTTCTGCCGCGCGTGTGGCGCGCAGCTGGACGGAGCATCGCCTGCCACGGTTATCCCGCTGCGTCTGTCGCCGCCGTTGTGCCCAAACTGCCGGGCACAGGTAGAGACCTGGGCAAGCTTCTGCCGTCACTGCGGCTGGAGCCTGTCCATGCCCGGCGAATCGGTGATCCCTTCCCCGGTGGCGGTCGCGGACGGCGCCCGCTGCAAGGTGTGCGGCGCCCCTACGACAGGGTCGACCGAGCTCTGTTCACAGTGCGAACAGGCGATGGGAGCCTAAGCAGGGTCATAGATCCAACACCTTCGTGGTGGCACGACGACGAGTCCGACAGGTAGATTCGTCGTCGTGAGCACTGGCAGCGATCCAATGAGCAACCGAACGGAGCACAGAAAGTCATGATCGACGCGGTCTTCTGCGAATCATGCGGCAAGTCAGTTGCCGCTGATGCCACGTTCTGCGAGCACTGTGGCACGGTGTTGGTTGGGAGGCCCGACTCCGGTGTTGTGCCCACGCCACAGCCAGCGAGTCTCACAGCCGATCCTGCGCCTGCGCCGGCCGGCGGACAGATGAATGCAGGCTTCACCCCACAGCAGGCGGCCGAGCGCCTGGAGGCACTTACGCCTGGAGCCACCGAGCTGGCCTCACAGCTGGCCGAGCAGATCAAGACACCTGCTGTGGCGACCGCGCTCGCCGCCGGCGCGCTTGCGGCCGCGGCCGTCTTCGCGGTAGGAGTGGTGCTTGCGCTGGTGCTCCCCGATCAGTCGCTGCTGGGAGCGGTCGATATCGGCAAGGGAGCAATCACGGCCGGGTTTGCTCAGATGCTCAACTTCCTGCAGGTCGGATACAGCGACCATGTGGGCAAGCTGGGACCCGCCCTGTTTCTCGTCTTCCCGATCGGCGCGTGCGCGCTGGCGGCTGCTTCCCAGGCGAGGCGCACCCACGGCCTGACCTCGACTACGAGGCTTGCCAGTGGCGCCGGTGTGGGTCTCGTGTTCGGCATGTTGATGCTCATCCCGGCGCTTGCCGCTGGAGGGTTGGGTGGCGGTCAGAGTGGGATCGACCCAGACGTGCTGGGCGCGGTGTTGCTTGGCATCCTCTGGGGAGCCGTCGGCGGCCTGCTTGGCACCTGCTACGTCGTGCGCGGAGAGTTGCAACCGGGTTTCCTCGGCAGACTCCTACCCACGACAGCAAGCGACATATCACAGACGATCTTTGTGGCGCTGCGACCGCTGGCGCTGGCGCTGGCAGTGGCGACGGTCGTCGGCACGATCGCTTGGACGGCCGAGACGTTGCTCAAGTCGAACCTCCGGGAAGGACGCTCGACGCTGGTCGCGACCGTTGACCATGCGGCCTATGCCGTCGAGCACGGCGTGCACTGGACCGAGCTGGGCGGTCTTGCCGAGTTCCGTCCTGGAGGCGAAGGAGCCGCCCTCAGCGGGGAAATCAGCACGCCCCTTGACGCTCCTGTGCCGGTGGCTGACCCAGCCGCGATCAAGACCGACGGCCAGGGCCAATACCGTGTTTTCGGCTTCAACAAAGCGATGCCGGTGTACACCTTCATTCCGCTGCTGATCTTCCTGATCGGCATGTTGCTGCTGCTTGCACTCAACGCAGGCTTCGCCGTGGCTCGTCTGCGCCGGCCCAGGACACAGTGGATCGGCGCAGGATGGGGTTGCCTGGTGGGGCCGATCTGGGCGACCGCGATGGTGATCGTCAACGCGCTCATAGCCAAGGACTTCTTCGGCCGAGCTGTCGGTGACAGCGTGTTCGGAAGTTTTCTCCTAGGTGGCCTGGTGGCGGGCGCGATCGGCGGCCTGTTGAGCACTCAATCGCCGCAAGCGCAGGCCGTCGACCCAGCCGTTCCCACGCAAGCCACGTGATGACTGAGGATCTGCTGCGGCCTGGAACCGAACTGGCGGGCTACCGCGTCGAGCGCTTCGTGGCGAGGGGCGGCATGGGCGCGGTCTACGAGGCGACCCAGCTCTCACTCGACCGCCGCGTCGCACTGAAGTTCGTCTCCGGTGGCCTCGGCGCAGACGAGCGCTTCCGTGAGCGCTTTCGTCGCGAGGCCCGCTCCGCAGCGGCGATCGATCACGCTCATATCCTGCCTGTGTACGAGGCTGGCGAACTACCCGACGGTCGCCTATTCCTGGCCATGCGCTTCGTCGATGGCCCGGACCTCAGCAGCCTTTTGAAGGAACAGGGACCGCTGGACGTCGAGCACGCCGTTTTTGTGCTCACCCAGATCGGGGAGGCCCTCGACGCCGCTCACAAGCAAGGACTCGTCCATCGCGACGTCAAGCCGGCGAATGTGATGCTCGAGGCACGCGAGTCCGGGTGGCACGCGTACCTCACCGACTTCGGGCTGGCCAAGCCGGATGAGCAGGCAGGCGAGCACACAGCCCCTGGCGAGATGCTCGGCACGATCGACTACATGGCACCCGAGCAGATCAACGGGCAAACGCTGGACGGCCGCGCGGACGTGTACTCGTTCGGGTGCATGGTCTACCGCTGTCTCACCGACGAGCTTCCCTACCGGCGCGATACGCGCACCGCGACGATCGTGGCCCATGCCAACGCCCCGATTCCACTGCCCAGCAGGGTCATCGCGGGCCTACCCGCGCCCTTGGATGTCGTCGTGCGGCGCGCGATGGAGAAGGATCCCGACAGGCGCGCTCGCTCCGCCGGCGCGTTGATGCGCTGGGCCTCCACGCAGCTACACACTGCGCCAGCAAGCGTGCCGTCGATCACCGACGAGAGCCCAACCGAGGACACGATCGTCCGCACGCCGCGCGCGCCCAGCGAGCCACCACCACCACCTCTGCCGTCGCCGGCGCGCTGGTCGCTGCTCGGCGCGACACTGCTGAACGTCGCCGCGTATGTGCCGGTCTGGGTCGCCGGGTATCTGATTGGAAGCCACCTATGAGCTGGAAGGCAAGCCTCCTAGGCGCCGTGCTTGTAGTGGCAGCGGGCCTGGCTGTCGGAGTCGCGATCGGCGGTAAGACGACAACCAGAACGGACACCGTCACCGTGGTGCGGAAGGTGAAGGTATCCGTTCCTCCACCCACGACCACAACCACCGCGGTGACAACCACCGCGGTGACCACACCTACGAGCACGACTGCAACGACGCCCTCGAATACCACTAGCTCGAAGACGGCATCCCTTTCTGGGAACAGCGACGAAGAGTATCTCACTGACTATCTCGAAAGCCAGGGCGGAGCCGAAGCACTCAACCACAACTCCGAAAACGCGGCCATGGACACCATCCCCACACAGAGAGAGCTCGAGGGGCAGACCTACCCACACGCGGTCGCCTTCGATCTCAACGAACAAGGGGTAGATGGACGACTGACTGCCAGCTACCAGATTCCCACTCCGGGTTTCACCAAGCTGACGTCGAACGCGGTCGGGCTGCAGACGAGCTCAAACGCGAGCACCATCTATCACCTCGTCGTCTACAAGAACGAAGATAGCTCCCCCAACTCGATCGTTCTTTACCAGGCAGACTTCCGTGGACCGAGCACCGTGCACAAGATGAGCATCGCTATTCAGGGCGCCACTGACCTGTTGTTCGTCTGGACCCACAAGGCTCGCGAGCCGGAAGAAGGAAGCACTTTTGTCCTTGCCGATCCCGTGCTGACGGGCGGATCGTGAGCACCTGTCCCCACTGCCGTGCCCCGCTCAGTGTGGGCGTCAAGTTCTGCCGTGCCTGCGGTTCGGCTGTGCCAGCACCCTCGCTGGGTGTGACGTGTACGCGATGCCAGCACGTCAACCCGGCTGACAGCAGGTTCTGTCGCGGCTGCGGAACGGCCCTCACACCTACCGCGTCGGCTGGCACCACTGCGCTGACGGATCCTGTGAGCGTGGAGGCGACCCAACGGATGCCAACGGCTGCGGCGCCGGGTACGCCGCCTGGGGGTTCCGCGGGCGTTCGCAAAGGGCCGTCGGCAATACTAATCGCGGTGATCGCTGTGATTGTGGCCGCTGGTGGCGCGGGTGTCGCGCTGGCGGTCGTGGCCGGCGGCAAATCGGGCCATGCGGTGCGTCATGCGCTCGTTGGCGCAGCCACATCTACGGTCGTCGCCGAAAACGAAACGACTTCCAGCTCAGCGGTGCCTGGCAGCACGAGCACTGGGGCGACTGCCGCCGCCTCGTCTTCGACCAGTACGAATGCGTCCCCGGCCGCATCCTCATCCCAGGGTGATCCATATACAGAAGTGAGCGCCATACAGTCCGTCCTACTACAGACTCACGAAGACATCGTGGGCGGCAACTTTCGTGGTGCGTGGGAACTGACCAGCTCTCGATACAGACACGAGAAGGAAGGGGAACCGGGAGGGTACGGCACATGGGTCGAACACCAAAAGACGCTGCGGCACTATCTCGTGCCACACGGCTTGAAAGTGTCGATCGTCTCCTGGGAAGAACGGCCTGAGGTTGCGACCGTAAAGGTCACCGGGATGAGATGGACTGCGCCAAATTCACCTTGCAAATATTGGCAGGGGATAACTTGGATGCACTTCGAAAATGGATCTTGGTACTACGAGCCGGGATACTCGATCAGTCCGCAACGCCGGGCGGAGTGGGAACCCCGCCAGTCCGAGCTGCTCGGGTCCGGATGCGCCTAAACTCGCACGCGATTAGGACAACCATCACTGTTGCGTTGTGTGTGGGCGCGGGAGTGGCGCTGCTTGCCTGCGGAACCGGTGCTCGCCGCGCCAGCCGATCGCTATCGACCAGACAAGACGCGGCACGTGCACGCCCGCCTGTCGGCGACAGCTCTCCAGCGCCGGTTAATCGCAGCGCGTTGCGGGCGGCGCTGAGCGGGGCCGTGCAGAAGGTGACGGAACGCTACGGCACGGCGCAGGTCGCGGTCATGCTCGACTCATGGACGCAACCACTGCTGCTTGGCGAGCAGCTTGCGAACCCGATGCGACTCTGGAGCCTTAGCAAGCCCGTCGTCGCGATGACCCTTCTTCGCCAGCGGGAGGAGCGCGGTAGCGGGACCACTGATTTGGCTCTCTACCTGGAACGGGCAATGCGTCGCTCCGACAACTGCGCCATGCGCGAGCTGACGATCAAGCTGCAGGAAGAGACGGGTGGCATCGCGGGCGCGCGAGCAGCGATCGAGGAAACGGTGGGGTTAGGCGGCGCAGCCGTCGAAATCGCGAACGCTCAAACGGACACCGAAGGAAGCGTCTGCATATCGCCGACCTATGCAGGCCTCAGTCCGAGCTTTGCACACAGGCGCGCGTTGCTCGCAGGCACGGCAACCTGGACAATCGACGACGCGATCCACTTCGTACACGGGCTACAGACTGGGGTCCTTGACGTTTCCGGTCATCCAAGCTTTTCCGCCCGCGTGCTGGGGCTCATGCGTTTAACTAAGGAGGTGAGCGACGAGCCTTTGGCAGGTCACCTCACGGCCCCTCCGACGTGGGGAGCTGGTGACGTATTTGCGGCTCCCTGCTGGAATGTCGCGTACAAGGCCGGTTGGGGAGGGGCCCAAGCGCACATCCCGTGGCTGGCGAGTCAGATCGGCAGCGTCGCTTTGGCAGGAGGACATCAGCTTGACTTCGCCGTGGCCGTTCACCCATACACGCAACCTCCAGATGACGATCCGGGGCTCACCGACGCGCCGCAAGCGATAAGCCTCGTGCTCCGCGCTCTGCGCGCATATCTACAGGGTGAGCAGCTTTGCCAGTAGGAGGAGACACCGATCCGGTTTGCCCCCACCGCGGCGCCGGGCTGCGGGGCGACGCCAAGTTCTGTCGTGCCTGCGGATCGACCGTTCCGCCACTCGTGTTTCGTAATCGACCTGCTCTCCGCTTAGTATGAACCGGCAAATCTCGATGTCTGCTTTTGAAGATTGGCTTGGGCTCAGCAGAAAGACATCTTCAAGCTCAAAACCTCCGGGAACGCGATTGGCACTGGCCTCGCGCGGCCTGCTTGGAGTCGCGGCGTGCCTCTGGCTGATCGCGATGGTGCTTGCCCCGACGACAAGTGGTGTGGGGGCAGCTCTTTCGGGGCACAAGCTCGCCGATCTGGTCGGCTCAGGGGCCGTCGGTGGCAGGATTCCACGCATCATGGGCCCGATCTGGTACACGATGCCGATCGGCGCCGCGTTGCTGCTCGCCACCTTGGGTCTGAACGGCATCGTGGCACGGCTTGTGCGCTTGGTTGCCGCACTTCTAGCAGCCGTATCTGCTGTCGGTTTTGCGGGCCTCCTCACCAGGTTTAACTGGGCGAGACTCGGTCCAGGCTCGTGGTGTGCGATCGCGGGGGCGGCCTTTGTGCTGACGGCAGTCGGAATTGAGGGTGCGACGTTTCTACGATTGAGGAGGACTGATGGCGTTTTGTAGCGAGTGCGGCAAGCAGATCAGCGCTGAGTCTGGATTTTGTCCGGCATGTGGAACACCTACGCAGGGTGAGGCCGTCCTTGCCGTCCCCGTCCCTGCTGTGCCGGCCATGCCCGCAGTGACAGCGGCGTCTACGCCAGCGCCTCCTCTCACAGCGCCTCCCACAGCGGCGTCTCCCACAGCGGCGTCTCCGGCTGGCGCGGCCGGGCGGTGGGCACGTATCCTCGTCCCCGTGGGCATCGGTGCGGTGGCGCTGGTGGTTGTGGTGGTCCTGCTGGCGAAGGGGCTTTCTGGCGCGAGCGGTGGCGCTGACTCTCCCACGGCGGCGGTTGAACAATTGGCGGCGGCTGCCCGGGTCGAGGATCCGGCGGCGGCAATCGCCCTCATCGATCCCGACGAAGCAAGATCGCTGGGCACGGTATACGGGAAGGTGCGAGATGCCCTTCGGCCTTCCGGCGTGATCCAGTCCACAGGGACAGTTAGAGGGACTCACGTAGCCATCCAAGGCCTGCAGCTGAACGCGGAGGAGCTCAGCTCGGATGTCGCGAAGGTGACGATCAGCGGGGGGACGCTCAGCGCGGCGGTGCAGGCTTCAGTGCTACCCGCCGTGTTTGGCGTGAACACAGATTCAGAATCGAGGACTGATCTTGGCAGCGCCAGCGGGCCTGGCGGCGCGGGGCTGTTCCTGATGATCCGCAAGCAGGAAGGACGTTGGTACATCAGCCCCACACTCACGGTGCTGCAGTACATCGTCGAGTTGCACGGTCTCGCGCAGCCCGACTTCTCGACGCTCGACTCGCGGAACGAAGCCGAGGGGGGCGCCTCTAGCCCAGGGCAGCTGGCGAGCGCGCTCGCACAAGCGGTCTCCGGTAGCAACGTCAATGGTGTTCTCAGTCTCGCTTCCGAGCGCGAAGCGAGCGCGGTGCAACCTTATAGCGCGGCGCTGCAGGAACTGGTTGGGCGCGCGGGCGGCTCGCTGCAGGCGCAGGTGAGCGCTCCACAGTTCACCGAAACCCCGCTTGACTCCGGTCTCGTTCGCTTGAACCTCGTCCATGCCGGCTTCAACGTGTCTATCGACGGCGATGAAAGCAGCCAGACGATCGACGGAACGCTCAACGGACCGTGCGTTAACGCGTCGAAAACCACCGATACTGGCACGAGCAGCTCAAACAAATGCTTCTCCCATATCCACAGCCTGCTTGGAGTCGGCAACTACTTTGTCGTCGCCGAACACGCGGCAGGGGGCCTACGGCTGGCGCCCATCGCCACCGTGCTCGAATACGCCCGCCTGCTCGTCAACCACCTTGGCAGCACGGGCATTCGCCGGCTGCTCGGCACGGTGACGCAGGAAGCGCGGGCGCGCTTCAGCGGTAGCCTGTCAGTTCAACCCCAGGAATCCTGGGGTGGTTGAGATGACCGCGCGAGGAAGACGCCGTCGGTCCGTACGAGGACACTCTGTGGAACCTGGTGGGAAGTCTTTGCGATCGCAGCGGCTGGCGTGCCCAAGCTTCGCGCCGGACCCGGCCCGTTAGGATATCCCGACTCATCCGCTTACGAAGCAAGCATGAGCGTCAGCTGTCTGACGTCAGAACACCAATTCCATCGTGCCGACTGCTGAGCTGAGGAGATTTCAGATGATCGATCGCAAACCAGATGCTCATAAGACCAGAGCTAGCCATGGCAGGCCGCCAAGAGCGCGACGCGGACACTCCAAGACCGTCCGCGGGTGCGTGCTGGGGAGCCTGTTCGCACTCGTCGCGGTGCTGATGTGGTCGGGGACAGCGCTCGCGGACAGCGCGTCGATCGGCGTAACCACCACATCCGGTCAGTCTGACCCGGCTGCAGGGGTTCCACGGATCTTCACTCTCAGTGGCGTCGCGTCGGTTCCCGAGCACGTATACGTCAAGTCGCGTGCCCCGGGTGGTGCGCCATGCGCGCCAACGGCCGACAGCGACACGGGATCGACGATCGAAGAGTACGGTGACTGGGGTTACGGCGAGGAAGTAAACGGCGATTTTAGTTTCCAAAAGGTCTTTACGTGGGGGCCGCCCGGAACCGAAGTGTTCTGCATCTGGTTGGCCAGCGGCGGAAGCGCAATCACTACGCCGATCACGCAAACCATTACCTTTCGCGCTCCGAATGGCACAATTACCGCCATCGTCAACCCCATTACGCCGACTCCCGGCGAGAAGGCGACGATCACTGTCACCGGCTCGAGCGAAGCACCGGAGAAGGTGTTTGCGAAGATCCGACCCAGCGGTGGAGCCCCGTGCGCCCAGACCTACAACGCGGACTCCGGTAGCAATCTGATCGATGAAGACGAAGTCAACGGTGCGTTCACTGAGCAGGCGACCACAACCCAGGCGACGACGGGAACATACCTAATCTGCCTGTGGTTGGCCGGCTCGCCGAATGACACCTCACCGATAGCTGGACCGCAGCCCGAGACGTTCACCGTCGCAGCTCCGCTTCCGCCTCCGCCCCCACCGCCGCCGGCGCCATCGGCCGAGTGCCTGCGGGATCGCGGCGGTGTTGCGCACGAGGAGCTCCTCATCCGGCGATACGAGGGCAAGTTGCGAGCGCGCCATCTGTCCAGGCGGGCCAAGCGCAAGGACGAGCGGTCGCTTGCCGCTGCGCGCAAGGCGGCTAGCTCATACGAGGGACTCCGGCGTCACCAATGCCCGAACGGTAAATAGATCCGACGTGCTTACCTACGCCGAGTTGAGTGCGGTCCGGCGCCCAATGGGTCTTGGGCGCCGGACGGAGCACAGTATGGAGTCCCTAGCAGTTGGGAACGTTGGGGTCGACGAATGGGGTGCCGAGCAGGCTCCCAGACGTGGCACCGTCGTTGTAGAACGCGTCGGCTGAGCCGTAGTAGTCGCCATTCCACGGTGCCGACGCGATGCGGTACCACCACGTGTTGCCGTCGGCGACCGTGAACCCGTTGATCTTGCACGCGATCTGCACGGTGTCGTTGGACGGGATCTCTGGCCCTTCGCTACCGCCGGCGTCTGCATAGTCAGACCACGTGTGCACAACACTCCCCGACGTCTCCGCGTACGTGGGCGCCGGAGGTGCCTGCGTGCTTCCGCCTGAGGATTCGCTGGGGGTCGGACTGGCCGCGGCGGGCGTCCCCGATTCAGTCGCAGCAGGCGCCGGAGCGGGTGCGGGTGGAGCGGATACTGTGGGCGATGTCTCGGAACCCATCCGGTAGGCGCGTGTGGTGCTGCTGAGTGAGAACGTACGGTTATAGTTCATCACCTTTTCGTTGTACTCATGGTTCGAGTCAACGACGTTGAAGGTTCCTACGCCACTAGCCTTCACGGAGCTCTTCTTGACGATGATGAACGTGTGCCCTCCCTCGCCGACCTGGACGATGTCGCCCTCTACAAGATCGTTGATGTTGGTAATGCGTTCGCCTCCCGCACTCAGGAACGGGCGGTAGTAGTCTCCGCCGCCTGTGGAGAGGTTCTGCTTGTGGTCGCTTGCCATCCAGACGACACAGTTGACGAATTCGCGACATTGCCCTCCGGTGTCGCCAGGCTTGTGCGCGTCTCGGCATGCGTTGCCGCCCCATTGGCCGACGTAGCGGAGGGCCGTGGTGGCGATGGCGGCATTCTCGTAGCTCCCGACGGCGAGTGCCGTGCTCGCGGCGAACGCGGCGCCGGCGGCGCAGACGCCCACACTGAGCAGGAAGGCGGCCGCGGCGCGCGCGACACGCAAGCGCTGGTGGCGGGTCTGTGGGGTGTGGCGATGCGCTCGCTTGCCGTGATGTCGACCTTGTGGTGACTCTGCGGATGTTGCGGCAGCCTGCATTCTGAATCTCCTTCGAATAGCGCGATGCGAGCGACTCGCATTGCTGGTTCTGTTGCAGTTGGCGCAAGCATCGCTCCGAGATCGCTGTTCGTCTAGGCACCCTAGGGGTTAGAGATATGACCTCTGCGACCGACCCTGCGACCGGCCCCTGAGACCGATCAACAGGCGTCTGGTGGCGCTCAGGGTGGTCACGTCGCCACCTAGGGGGGCCCACTCGGACACGTGCGGCTCGTCATGCTGCGCTCGAGGAGGACGTGCGAACCCACCAAGGAGCCGGCTCAGCTAGGGTTATGTCGCTTGGCTGGGGGACTCGAAGCTTCAGAGTTACATTGAGGGATAAATGACTGACACCGTGTATTGCACAGAGTGCGGAGCCCAGACATCGCCTTCCGCAAGATTCTGCGGTGAGTGTGGTGCCGAGCAGCTCCCGAGCGACACGACCGTATCCGATCAGGGGAACGCTCCTGAGATGCGGGCGACGGGCGATCGGACTATCGTCAAGATGTCGACGATGGCGCCCCCAGCGACGCCATGGCGACCAGCATCGCTGACGGTGCGTTCTTCGCCTTCATCAAATGCGCCTAAGTCGGGTGTTCAGCCGCGCGCCGAGCAAACACGGGGTCTGCCGTCGGCGTCGTCGGAGTCGCGGGGTTTCACGCCGCCTCCGCCACCGAGCACGGTGCGGCGCGCCGCCGCTCGCCAAACGCCACCGAGCAAAGCGAGCGGTGCGGCGACCGGCTCCGCGAGCTCTGGGGCCATCACGCTGATTGCCATTCCGTTCATTCTCGTGGGTGCGCTGGTGTCGGGGCTGTGGAGGCTTGCAGGCGTCTTGGGCGTTTGCGCCATGATCGCAGCGTTCATCTGGGGCGGCACAACCGAAGCCCACGTGCGTTGTGTAGCCCACGAGCTGGGCGCCCCCGGACTCCTCAACTCGATCGCGTGCGTGGTCGAGCATTAGGAAGCGGTAGCACCGCACGCCGGCGGTATGGACTCGGGCACTGGTGGTCGGGCAGCGTCAGACGGTCAGTCCGGTGTCTGGACGGTGAAGCTGCGCCCTGGTTGTTTGCGCTTGGCTCCTTCGAGCATCTAAGTGTCATGATCCATGGTGACGCTCGCGGACAGCTTCCCCCCTGGAAAACCACATCCGCTGAGGAGGAGATCGATGGGCTTTGACCAATATCACGAGCCGCCGCAGGAGCTCCCTGAGGAGACGCGGACGTTCGCGCGTCTGTGCGCGTCGCTGACCGAGGAGGCGGAGGCGATCGGCTGGTACGAGCAGCGCCTGGCGGTCGAGCGCGATCCCGAAGCGCGGGCCGTGATGGCAGATGCCGTCGGCGAGGAGTACAAGCACTTCTGCATGGACCTAGAGTTTCTACTCCGCCAAAAGCCGAAGTGGCGAGAGATCGCCCAAGGAGTGCTCTTGCGGGAGGGCGACATCGTCGAGCACGGAGAGGCCGCGGAGGCCGCCGCCGGAGACTCCGCCTCGATTGACGACCCTTCCTCGGAGCCGCTCGCCGTGGCTGGCACACTGGGCATTGGAAGTCTCAAGGAGGAACGATGAGCCATCTGCTGCGAGAGCACGCACCGATCACGCAGGACGGCTGGAAGAGGATTGACGAGGAGGCCCGCGAGCGCCTGCTACCGGGGCTCGCCGGCCGGCGGCTGGTCGATTTTTCCGGACCCCATGGCTGGGAGCACTCAGCTACCAACCTTGGTCGTGTCGAGGGCGTCGACGTCAGCCCGATCAAGGGCGTGGAGGCAAATCGTCGCGTCGTCCTTCCGCTGGTTGAGTTGCGCGCACGATTCACAGTTTCTCGCGAGGAGCTCAGAGCCGGCGGCCGTGGCGCCGAGGATGTCGACTTCGACGCGCTCGACGTTGCCGCTCAAAGCATTGTCGAAGCCGAGAACCTCGCTGTGTTTCACTCCTGGCCAAAGGCAGGAAACGATGGGATCGGCGAGCGCTCACCGCACGATGCGATTCACAGCGACGGGGGTGTCGAGAGGTATCCGGCGCATGTCGCCCGTGCTGTGGAGCTGCTGTTGCGTAAAGGGATCTCCGGACCGTACGGCCTGGCGCTCGGTCGCGAGCAATACACGCGCGTCGTGGAGAGCGCCGAGCACGGCGGCTATCCGCTGCTCGATCACCTGCGCAAGATCCTCGAGGGCCCGATCGTGTGGGCGCCGGGCGTGAGGGGAGCGGTCGTGTTGAGCATGCGCGGCGGTGACTTCAGCTTCGAGTCCGGCCAGGATCTGTCGGTCGGCTACGAGTCTCACGACAGCGACGTGGTCACGCTTTATCTGGAGGAGTCCTTCAGCTTCCGCGTGCTCACACCCGAGGCCGCCGTCCCCATTGCCCCGCTGGAGAGCTAGCGTCCTATGTGCCGCTCTGACCGGTGCCGACTGCCGGCGGAGGAGGGCTCTGCGGAGGGGCGGGGGGTGCCTGCACCGGGGTCCAGGACACGCCGTCGAAACGATGCCCGTTGACGATATCGCCAACCTGGTGCGGTGGCGGGGGCGGTGGGGCCACGGTGCCCGGGGTGCCTGCCACTGTGGTGTTGACGACGATCGTATGGCCTCGCGCGGTGTTGTCGCTCAGCGACCAGGCCAGCGCCACGACCCATCCGAGGAAAGTCCACCCGAAGAAAAAGTTCAGGGCCGCGATGCCACCTCTGCTCGGGTGGTTGCGAACGAAGGCGAGGATGGTAGGTATCCAGTAGGGAACGAACAGGATCGCCAGGAACAGGCCGATGCCCATCGCGGTGACCAGCGCCGGCAGGATCTTCACGATGACGATGAGACCAAGAACCACGGCTGCCACGACTATGGCGAGCCTGACAGGGCGCTCCAGCTGTTCCCACTTCGTCTTCAACTCAGTCACGTGTGTCTCCTATGACGGTCGCGGTCTGTGCCACGGCTTCTCCGCGGGTTCAACCAGCCGGGACGGTACCATGCCGATCTGTTTTGTGACAGTGCGCGGCATGCTGTGCCGGGCGGTGCATGCACCGCCCGGCGAGGGCGCGCATGCGCGCCCTCGGAGCAGGGCCGCATGCGGCCCTGCTGACCATGCCGCATGCGGCATGGTCCCTAAGAAACTTCCGCCGGTTCGTCCTTGCCCTGCAGGCGCTCGCGGCCGCGCTGCACCGCGGCGATGAACTTCGACAGGTTGACCTCTAGCG